>MEEW01000024.1 GCA_001724985.1 Phenylobacterium sp. SCN 69-14 | reverse complement strand
GCGCAGGCTGTCGTCGACGATGGTGTGGATCACCACCCCCGGCGCTTCCTCGATGTCGGTCAGGGCGCGCTCCAGTTGCCGGGGCGAGCGCACCAGGGCGTAGATGTGCTCGATCGGCAGCACGTTCTCGAACCGCGCGCAGACGGCCCTCGCCATGGCGTTCAGGGTCTCGCCGGTGGAATCCGACACCAGATGGACGTGGAAATAGGTCGCAAGCCGCGGGTTGCCGGTCATTGGGCTCGTTTCAGCGCGTAAAGGGAGAAAATGAAGCTGCTCGACACGAAGTTGGGGATGAAAGAGTCGAAACCTTCTTAACGATGTCGGAGCGTTTTGGGGAAGAGCCGCCGCGCCGGCGCCCGCCCTGTAAAGCCTTGGGACGAACAGCCCCGTTCGCCCGGCGTCCGTCCACGGAGATGTTGGTTAAGAAAGTATGAACAGCCCCGCTTGAACGGCCGGGTTTGAAGACTCCGGTTCGCTGACGTTAACTCCCCGTTAACCTCCTAACGAAACGTAAATCCTAACGAGGGCTTAACGGCTTTCCCCGCAATTCACAGGCGCCTTGTCCTGGATTGGGACAAGGGCTTTCCGCCTTGTTGAAAAGGGCTCCGCGAAGGGTATGGCCGCGCTGTTTTCCCCAGCCGTCCACGGCCCTACCTCTATCTCCACTTCCTATTTCTAAAATCTAGAAAGGAAGAAGAAGGACAGGTGGGCTTGAGCCTTTCGTCCGAAGCCGGTTTAACGGCCGGCATGTCGGAAAGTTCAAAGCCGCGCCTCCTGCGGGCGCTTGCGGGCGAAACCCTGGAACGGCCGCCGGTCTGGTTCATGCGCCAGGCGGGGCGGTCCCTGCCGGAATATCGCGAGCTGCGGACCCGGGCGGGGGACTTCATCTCGTTCTGCCACAATCCGGAGATGGCGGCCGAGGCGACCCTGCAGCCTATGCGGCGCTTCCCGCTCGATGCGGCCATCGTCTTCGCCGACATCCTCCTGATCCCTCGTGCGCTCGGCCAGGAGGTCTGGTTCGAGGCCGGCGAAGGTCCGCGCCTGCGCGAGCTGCCGTCGATCGAATCCCTGCGCGACCAGATCGAGGCCTCCACCGGCCGCCTTTCCGCCATCGGCGAGACCCTCCAGCGGGTCCGCGCCGAGCTGGAGCCCGAACGCGCCCTGATCGGCTTCGCCGGCGCGCCCTGGACCGTGGCGACCTACATGCTGGAGGGCCGCGGCTCCCAGCGCGAGGCGGCCCGCACCTACGCCTACCAGAATCCGGAAAAACTCGACGCCCTGCTCGAGGTGCTGGTGGAGTCCACCGCCCGCTACCTGGTCATGCAGGCCAGGTCCGGCGCCCAGGCGCTCAAGCTGTTCGAGAGCTGGGCCGAGAACCTGGCCGAGGACATGTTCGAGCGGATCGTCATCGCCCCGCACAAGGCCATCATCGAGAAGGTCCGCGCCGCCGGGATCGATACGCCCTTCATCGGCTTCCCGCGCGGCGCCGGCGCCCTGGTCCAGAACTATGCCGACCAGGTCCCGGTCCAGGCCGTTGCGCTCGACACCCAGGCCAGCGCCGCGCTCGGCCGCAATATCCAGGCCGGCGGCAAGACCATCCAGGGTGCGCTCGACAACCTGCTGCTGCGGGCTGGCGGCCCGGCCCTGGACGCGCGCATCGACGCCCTGATCGCCCAGTGGAACGGCGGCCCCTACATCTTCAACCTCGGCCACGGGGTCATGCCTGACACGCCGGTCGAGCATATCGAGCGGGCGGTTCGCAGGGTGACCGGCAAGTGACCAGGCTCGCCGTCGTCCTCTTCAACCTCGGAGGGCCCGACGGCCCCGAGGCGGTCAAGCCGTTCCTGACCAACCTCTTCAGCGATCCGGCGATCATCTCCCTGCCGGCGATCCTGCGCCTGCCTCTGGCCCGGATGATCGCCGGTGGCCGCGAGGAAACCGCCAAGGCCAATTATGCGATCATGGGCGGCGCCTCGCCCTTGTTGCCGGAGACCCGCCGCCAGGCCGACGCCCTGCAGGCCGCGCTGACGTCCGCGCGGCCCGAGCTGGAGAGCCGGGTCTTCATCGCCATGCGCTACTGGAGGCCCTTCGCCGACCAGACGGCGCGGGAGGTGGCGGGCTTCGCCCCCGACCAGATCGTGCTGCTGCCGCTCTATCCGCAGTTCTCGACCACCACCACCGCCTCGTCGCTGAAGGACTGGGCGCGGGCCTATCGCGGCCCCGGCGCGAACCACGCGGTCTGCTGCTATCCCNGCGGGCCTATCGCGGCCCCGGCGCGAACCACGCGGTCTGCTGCTATCCCACCGCAACGGGCCTCATTGAAGCTCATGCCCGCGCGATCAGCCAGACCTGGCTGAAGGCCGGCCGGCCGGCCGGCGTGCGCCTGCTGTTCTCGGCCCATGGCCTGCCGGAGAAGGTCATCGCCGCCGGCGACCCCTACCAGGCCCAGGTCGAGGCGACCGCCGCCGCCGTCGCCGCCCTGCTGCCCGAACTGCCCGACTGGCAGGTCTGCTATCAGAGCCGGGTCGGGCGGCTGAAATGGATCGGACCTTCGACCGACGACGCCATCCGCATGGCCGCCGCCGACGGCAAGGGCGTTCTGGTCAGCCCGATCGCCTTCGTCTCCGAGCATGTCGAGACCCTGGTCGAGCTCGATCATGAATACGCCGCCCTGGCCCGCCAGATCGGCTGCGCGCCCTATCTGCGCAGCCCAACCCCGACCATCGATCCGGCTTTGATCGAGACCCTGTCCCAGGCGACCCTGGCGGCGCTGGATCGCGGGGCCGCCCCCGCGCCTTTCGGGCCATGGACCTGCTCGTCCGAACATGGCAAGTGCGCCTGCAAGGCGAGGGGAGCCTGAGATGAACCATTTCGACCTGCTGCGCGGCCTGCACATCATCGCGGTCATCGCCTGGATGGCCGGCATGATGTACCTGCCGCGGCTCTTCGCCTACCACACCGAGACCGCGCCTCCGGGCACCGAGTTCGACGCCCACTTCCTGGTCTGGGAGCGCAAGCTCCTGAAGATCATCATCAATCCGTCGATGATCATCGTCTGGATCCTCGGCGTTGGCCTGATCCTCTATCACGTCTATGCGGTGGGCGAGGGCTGGGCCTTCCTGTTGCAGCCCTGGATGATGGTGAAGCTGGCGGCCGTGCTGTTCATCTCCGGCTGGCACGGCTTCCTGGCCGGCTCCTACAAGAAGTTCCTCGCCGGCCAGCGCCCCAGGTCCGCGAAGTTCTGGCGCGCCACCAACGAGCTGCCGTTCCTCGCCGCCGTGATCGCCGTCCTCGCCGTCACCCTTCAATTCGGCCAGCGCTGATCCTACATCCTGGATGCTCCCCTGCTGGAGGAGCATCTAAGAGCGGCCCCGCTTGACCCTGCGCCTCACATGTGGTTCCGCTCACCGCACGTGGAGTCGCGCTGCGAAGCCACGCCCCGCCCTTACCCGTGCGCCGCGCGCTGAACGCCAGCCGCCGCGGCCCGGTCCCAAGACATTCACCGGCGCTCCCTTGCGCCAACGCCAGATTCTCCCGGCGCCCGAGAACTGCTCGGCGCCGTTCATCAGAGTAAATCCATGAGCCAAGACACCCCCACCGACCTGCCGGCCGAAGAGACGCCCGCCGTCGCTGCGGCGGAGACCCCGGTCCTCGAGACCGCCGCCGCCGCTGTCGAGACCGAAGACGAGGACGACGAAGGCCCCTCGGAGGTCGCCCAGGCCATCGCCGCCATGGGCTTGACCCGCATGTCGCTCCAGGAGCTGAAGGACAAGTCGCCCGCCGACCTGCTCTCCTTCGCTGAGACCCTGGAGATCGAAAACGCGAACTCCATGCGCAAGCAGGACATGATGTTCGCCATCCTCAAGGCCCTGGCCGAGGAAGGCGTGCAGATCTCCGGCTCGGGCACCCTGGAGGTCATGCAGGACGGCTTCGGCTACCTGCGCTCGCCCGAGGCCAACTACCTCTCCGGCCCGGACGACATCTATGTCAGCCCCTCGCAGATCCGGAAGTTCGGCCTGCGCACCGGCGACAGCGTCGACGGCGGCATCCGCGCCCCGCGTGAGGGCGAGCGTTACTTCGCCCTGGTCAGCGTCGACCAGATCAATTTCGAAGCCCCCGAGAACGTCCGCCACAAGGTCCTGTTCGACAACCTGACCCCGCTCTATCCCGACGAGCGGCTGAAGATGGAGATCGAGGACCCGACCCTGAAGGACCGCACCGGCCGGGTCATCGACATCGTCGCCCCGCTGGGCAAGGGCCAGCGCTGCCTCATCACCGCCCCGCCGCGGGTGGGCAAGACGGTGATGCTGCAGAACATCGCCAAGTCGATCGAGACCAACCACCCCGAGTGTTACCTGATCGTCCTCTTGATCGACGAGCGCCCGGAAGAAGTCACCGACATGCGCCGCACCGTCCGCGGCGAGGTCGTCTCCTCCACCTTCGACGAACCGGCCACCCGCCACGTCCAGGTCGCCGAGATGGTGATCGAAAAGGCCAAGCGCCTGGTCGAGCACAAGCGCGACGTGGTCATCCTGCTGGACTCCGTCACCCGCCTCGGCCGCGCCTACAACACCGTGGTCCCGTCCTCGGGCAAGGTGCTGACCGGCGGCGTCGACGCCAACGCCCTGCAACGCCCCAAGCGCTTCTTCGGCGCCGCGCGGAACGTCGAGGAGGGCGGCTCCCTGACCATCATCGCCACCGCCCTGATCGACACCGGTAGCCGGATGGACGAGGTCATCTTCGAAGAGTTCAAGGGCACCGGTAACTCGGAAATCATCCTGGACCGCAAGGTCGCCGACAAGCGCATCTACCCCGCCGTCGACGTCATCAAGTCGGGCACCCGCAAGGAAGACCTCATCACCCCGAAGGAGCACCTGCAGAAGACCTACATCCTGCGGCGCATCCTCAACCCGATGGGGGCGCAGGACGCCATCGAGTTCCTGCTCGACAAGCTGCGCCAGTCGAAGAACAACGACGACTTCTTCCAGTCGATGAACACCTGAGGCCTCAAGGGTCGCGCGCGACCCTGAAGCCGTCGGACCACGAGGTCTCGCCCACGTGGCTCGCCACCCGGCCCGCGGCGCGGACCTCGCCGACATAGTCCTCCCAGGACCCGCCGCGCAGCACCCGGCCACTGCAGTCGCCGCTCAGCCACGGCGACCCGTCGCTCGGCGCGCCGGGGCCGTAGTCGTCGTTCCAGCAGTCGGCGGTCCATTCCCAGGCGTTGCCGTGCATGTCGTGCAGGCCGAAGGCGTTGGGCGGGAAGCGGCCGACCTCGATGGTCCGGCCCCGCGCCTCGCCCTGCGGGCTGAGGGCCGTCGCCTCGCTGGCGTCGAAGTTCGCCTGGGCCGACGACAGGGTCGGGCCGAAGCTGAAGGCGCTCTGTGTCCCGGCGCGCGCGGCGTATTCCCATTCGGCCTCCGACAGCAGCCGGTAACGCCGGCCGGTCCGCTCCGACAGCCACTCGACATAGGCCACGGCGTCGTTCCAGGTCACTCCGACCACCGGCTGCTCGCCGCCGCCCCAGCCCTGGTCGTCCGGCCGCCGCCCGCCGCAGCCGTCGCCGGCCAGGCAGGCGTCCCACTGGGCGAAGGTGATCTCGAACCGGCTGACGGCGAACGGCGCGGCGATCCGCACCCGCCGCGGCGTCTCGGCGGCGCGGAAGCGCTCCGTGGGCGGCGAGCCCATGACGAATTCGCCTGGCGGAACGATCACCATCTGCGGACAGTCGGCGCAGTCCTGGAAGGCCGTGGCCGCCCCCGGTTCCGCAGGCGCCCCGGCGAGCGTCCCGGCCGTTCCCACGCCGGCCGGGGCCAGGGCCAGCAGAGCCGCGCACGCCAGGTAGGCCAAGGGGTTGCGGCTCCCGGTTCCGGCCGCCTGCGCGCCATCGGCTCTCATCATCCTGCTCCGGCGGCCCCTGTTTCGGGCCGAGTTGGCGCGGCTCCCGCCGGGCGGTCAAGCCGTGCTCAAGAGGGCCGGCGGCGCCGCCTCGATTGACCCCGCCGTCCCGGCGCGGCCTAGATGGGCCCGGCCGCCCGGAGCGTCGGCGGCCGCCGGGGACGGAGCGGATGCAGGCGGGCGGCGACAACGGATCATCCAGGCGCCCCGCCGCGCCCTCGCGAAGCTGGATCGTCCGCCTCGCCCACGCACTCAACCTCCTGTGCCTGGTCGTGCTGTTCATGAGCGGGCTGCAGATCTTCAACGCCCATCCGGCCCTCTATTGGGGCGAGGCCTCCGATCTCGACGCGCCCCTGGCCGCCATCGAGGCGACCTGGACCGAAACAGGCGATCAGGTGGCGACCGCCACCCTGTTCGGCCACGCCGTCGAGACCACCGGCCTGCTCGGCTGGACCTGGCGGAAGGGCGAGCTGGACCCGGCCGCCTTTCCCGCCTGGCTGACCATTCCCAACCGCCAGGACCTGGCCACCGGGCGCGTCTGGCATTTTGCTTTCGCCTGGCTGCTGGTCGCCAACGGCCTGGCCTATCTCCTGCACCTGCTGGTCCGCCGGCGCTGGGCGCGCGACTTCCGGGCGCCCGGCGCCTACGGCCCCGCCCAAAGGGCCGTCTATCTGGCCGTGGTGTTCCTGGCCCTGCCGGCCATGGTGGCGACCGGGCTTTGCATGTCGCCCGCCATCCTCGTGATCGCGCCCTGGCTGGCGGACCTGTTCGGTGGCCGACAGTCGGCGCGGACCCTCCATTTCCTGCTGGCCTGGTCGCTGGCCGCCTTCACCCTCGTCCACGGCCTGCTGGCCCTGCGCAGTCCCGGTAGGCTGGGCGCGATGATCTTCGGCCGCGGGGGAGGGGCGCGATGACCGGCCTGCTCGACCGCCGCGCGCTGTTGGCCGCCGGCGCCGCCGGGGCCGGCTCCCTGCTGCTGGGCGGCTGCGGGCGCATCTACGATTCCCCCTCGCTCCGCGAACTGCTGGCTGGCGGCGAAGGCCTGACCCAGCGCGCCCACCGCGCCCTGATGGGCCGCGACACCCTGGCGCGCGAATACCGCCCCGCCGACATCTCGCGCAGCTTCCGCCCCAATGGCTCCCAGGACGCCCAGAGCCTGCCGCCCGGCTATCTGGACATGATGACCGCCGGCTTCGACGCCTGGCGGCTGACCGTCCACGGCCTGGTCCAGCGCCCGGCCCGTTTCACCCTGGCCGAGCTGGTCGCCATGCCGGCCCGCAGCCAGATCACCCGCCACGACTGCGTCGAGGGCTGGAGCTGCATCGGCGGCTGGACCGGAACCCCGCTGGCGGCCCTGCTGCGCCGTGTCGGCCTCAAGCCGGAGGCGCGCTTCATCGTCTTCTACTGCGCCGATGAGCATCCCCGCTACTTCCGCGGCCGCTCGCTCTATTACGAAAGCATCGACCTGATCGACGCCTTCCACCCGCAGACCCTCCTCGCCTACGCCATGAACGGCGCGCCCTTGCCCCTGGCCCACGGCGCGCCCCTGCGCCTGCGCCTGGAACGCCAGCTCGGCTACAAGATGGCCAAGTACATCGAACGCATCGAGGTCGTGGACCGCCTGGACCACATCGGCGGCGGCCAGGGCGGCTCCTGGGAAGACCAGGGCTACCAATGGTACGCCGGGGTCTAACTCACTGACTTAAAACGGGTTTCACGTGAAACGGCCTTTCTTCCTCCCCCTTTATGGGGGAGGTGGCGCGCGCAGCGCGACGGAGGGGGCCGATGCTATCCTAAGGAATCAGCAAACTCGCCCCGACCGTATCGCGGCCTTCCAGCGCCTCGTGCGCCCGCCGCGCATCGCCCAGGGCGAAGGTCTGGCCGATGTCGATCTTCACCGCGCCGGAGCCGATCACCCCGAACAGCGCCGCGGCGCTGGCGTCCAGGTCCTCGGTGGTGGCGGTGTAGTCGAACATGGTCGGTCGGGTGAAGAACAGCGACCCGGCCTGTGACAGCCGCAGCGGGGCGAACGGCGGGACCGGCCCCGAGGCGTTGCCGAACGAGACGAACATGCCGCGCCGCGCCAGGCTGGCCAGCGTGCCCTCGAAGGTCGAGGCGCCCACCGAGTCATAGGCGACCGGCACGCCCTTTCCGTCGGTCAGCCGGCGCACCTCGGCGGCCACGTCCTGGTCGCGATAGAGGATCACATGGTCGGCGCCGTGGCTGCGGGCCAGTTCGGCCTTGGCGTCCGAGCCGGCCGTACCGATCACCCGCGCGCCCAGGTGCTTGGCCCACTGGACCAGGATCGAGCCGACCCCGCCCGCCGCGGCGTGGACCAGGATGGTCTCGCCGGCCTTCACCGGGTAGGTCCGCCGGACCAGGAACTCGGCGGTCATGCCTTTCAGCAGGCAGGCGGCCGCGACCTTGGCGTCGATCCCGTCCGGCAGCTTCACCGCCCGCGCCGCGATGGTCGCGTGCAGTTCCGAATAGGCGCCGATCGGGCCGGACGCATAGGCGACCCGGTCGCCGGCCTTGAACCGCGTGACGCCTTCGCCGACCGCCTCGACCACGCCGGCGGCCTCCAGCCCCAGGCCCGAGGGCAGCTTCACCGGATAGAGGCCGCTGCGATGATAGGTGTCGATGAAGTTCACCCCCACCGCCTCGTGCCGGACCAGGATTTCGCCGGGCTTGGGGGAGGGAACCTCCACCTGCGCGACCTCCAGCACCTCGGGGCCGCCGGTGCGTTCGATGCGAATGGCCTTCATCGCGATCTCCTAAGCCAGGTGTTGCTGGAAGAAGGCCAGGGTGCGGCCGTTGGCCAGCTTGGCGTCGGCGGCGTCGTAATGCTCGCCGCCCACCCGGGCGAAGGCGTGGTCGCGGCCGGGATAGGTGTAGGCCTGGACCTGCGGATGGTTCTTCAGTTTCGACAGGATCAGCGCCTGGGCTTCCTTCGGCACGAAGCCGTCCTCCTCGGCGATGTGGATCATCAGCGGGTGGGCCAGCTTGTCGGCCTCGACCAGGTGTTTCTCGATCCCGACCCCGTAATAGCCGACCGAGGCGTCGGAATCCGTGCGCGTCGAGGTCAGGAAGGCCAGCAGCCCGCCCAGGCAATAGCCCACCGCCCCGACCTTGCCGCTGCATTCGGCCAGGCCGCGCACATGGTCGATGGTCGCGGCGATGTCCTTCACCCCGGCGTCGACGTCGAACGCGTTGTAGAGTTCGAAGGCCTTTTTCCACTCGGCTTCCGACTGGTCGGTGATGTCGACGCCCGGCTCGATCCGCCAGAAGAGATCGGGGCAGACGGCCAGGAAGCCGGCCGCGGCCAGTTCGTCGCAGACCCCGCGCATGACCGCGTTCACGCCGAAGATCTCCTGGATGACCACCACGGCCGGGGCCTTCAGATTGCTCGGCCGCGCGACATAGGCCGCGAAATCGCCGTCCTGCGTCTTGATCGTCGTCATCTCGCCCATCGGCGTCTCCCGTCTTAATAAATCAGGCAATATCCGGGCCTACTAGCCGACAGGGCCCGGCTGCGCTCATAACAATGTGGTCAAGCACCCTTCCGGCTGTAGAGTTATCCGAATGAAGATGACCATTGAAATCGACTGCACCCCGCAGGAAGCGCGCACCTTCCTGGGCCTGCCGGATGTCTCGGGTCTCAACGACAAGCTGGTCGAAGAGATGCAGAAACGCATGAGCGCCAACATGGCGATGCTCTCGCCCGATGAGCTCATCAAGAACTGGACCGCCTTCGGCGTCGGCGCGCAAGAGCAGTTCCGCAATCTGATGAGCGCCGCGGTGGACGCCAGCATGGGCGCCGCCCGCTCCAAATGACCGACACCATCTTCGCGCCCGCCACCGCCGCCGGCCGCGCGGCGGTGGCGGTCGTGCGCCTGTCCGGACCCCGGTCCGGCGCCGCCGTGCGCGCCCTGGCCGGCGTCCTGCCGCCGCCGCGGCAGGCCACGGTCCGCAGTCTGCGCGACGGTGAGGGGCGGGGGATCGACCAGGCTCTGGTCCTGTGGTTCGCTGGCCCGGCCAGCTATACCGGCGAGGACTGCGCCGAGTTTCACGTGCACGGCGGCCCGGCCGTGGTCGCCAGCCTGCTGGAGGCCCTGGCCGCCTTTGGCCTGCGCTTGGCCGAGCCCGGCGAATTCACCCGCCGCGCCTTCGAGAACGGCAAGCTCGACCTCGCCCAGGCCGAGGGCGTGGCCGATCTCATCGAGGCCGAGACCGAGGCCCAGCGCCGCCAGGCCCTCGACCAGCTCGGCGGCGCGCTTGGCCAAGCCCAGGCGCGCTGGCGCGACCGGCTCATCGAAGCCCTGGCCATGTTCGAGGCCGCGGTCGATTTCCCCGACGAGGAGGTTCCGGCCGACGTCGCCGCCCGCGCCCGCCCGGCCCTGGAAGACCTGGCCGGAGAGTTGGAGCAGACCCTTGTCGACGTGAAGCGCGGCGAGCGGGTGCGCGAAGGGTTCCGTATCGCCCTGGTCGGCGCCCCGAACGCCGGCAAGAGCACTATCCTCAACGCCCTGGCGCGGCGCGAGGCGGCCATCGTCACCGCCACGCCGGGGACGACGCGCGATGTTATCGAGGTTCCGCTGCGCTTGGCCGGCTACAAGGTCTTAATCGCCGACACCGCCGGCCTGCGCGACACCGCCGACGAGATCGAGGCCGAGGGCGTGCGCCGTGCGCGCCGTTGGGCGGAGGAGGCGGACCTGCGGGTCTGGGTGGTCGATGGGGCCAGCCAGGCGGCGGCCACCGTGCCGGACCTGCACCCTCACGACCTCTGCGTCATCAACAAGGCCGACCTGAAGCAAGGCGCCGAGACCGGCCACGCCCTGGTCGAGGCGCGCGCCCTCAATGTGGAGGTTCATAGAGTCTCGGCCTGGAAACCTGCCGATATCGCCGCCCTCGAACAGGCCCTGGAGGGCCGGGTGGTCGAGGCCCTGGCCGGCGCCGATCCGCCCGCTGCGACCCGCCTGCGCCACCGCGAGCTGCTGGCCGAGGCGCTGGAGCGGGTGCGGCGCGCCTTGGCCCTGGAGGACGATCTCGAACTGGCCGCCGAAGACGTCCGTCTCGCCAGCCGCGCCCTCGACCGCATCACCGGCCGTATAGACCCCGAAGAGGTGCTGGGCCGAGTGTTTTCCAGCTTCTGCATCGGGAAGTAGTGCCGCTGTTTCACGTGAAACACCCGGCCATACGTTTCACGTGAAACATCACCTTTCCAAATCCTCCCCCGCTGGGGGAGGTGGATCGATGCGAAGCATCGAGACGGAGCGGGCCTGCTGAGCAGGTGGTCCCCCTCGGTCAGCTTCGCTGACAGCTCCCCCAGGGGGGCAACTTGCTCTCCCCAAATCCCCCCGTGAAAAACCGCCCCACATCGGCTATATATCTGCCGACAGCGCCCCCGGCCTTCCGGGGGCGTCTTGCGTGGAGGCAAGCTTGAGCGCTTGGGACGTCATCATCATCGGGGGAGGGCACGCCGGCTGCGAAGCCGCGGCGGCCTCCGCGCGCTTCGGCGCCAGGACCCTGCTGCTGACCCACAAGCTCGAAACCATCGGCGAGATGAGCTGCAACCCGGCCATCGGCGGCCTTGGCAAGGGTCACCTGGTCCGCGAGATCGATGCGCTCGACGGCCTGATGGGCCGCTTGGCCGACCAGGCCGGCATCCAGTTCCGGATGCTGAACCGCTCCAAGGGCGCGGCGGTGCGCGGCCCGCGCAGCCAGATCGACCGCAAGCTCTATCGCCAGGCCATGCAGGCTGAGCTCGCCGCCACCCCCAACCTCGCGGTCATGGCCGAGGCGGTGGAGGACCTGATCGTCCAGGACGGCGTCGTCCAGGGCGTGGTCGGCGCGTCCGGGACCGAGTACCGCGCCGGCCGCGTGGTGCTCACCACCGGCACCTTCCTCAAGGGGATCATCCATCAGGGCGACGAACGCATTCCCGCCGGCCGGGTGGGCGACGCCCCGGCCATCGGCCTCTCGGACCGGCTCTATTCGCTGGGCCTGACCATGGGCCGGCTGAAGACCGGCACCCCGGCGCGGCTCGACGGCTCGACCATCGCCTGGGACCGGCTGGAAATGCAGGCCGCCGATGACGAGCCCGTGCCGTTCTCCTTCCTGACCGAGGCGATCACCGTGCCGCAGATCGCCTGCGGCATCACCTACACCAATGCGCAGACCCATCGGATCATCGCCGAGCGGCTGACGGAATCGGCGGTCTATGGCGGCCGGATCAACGGCCGCGGCCCGCGCTACTGCCCGTCCATCGAGGACAAGGTGGTCCGGTTCGGCGACAAGGACAGCCACCAGATCTTCCTGGAGCCCGAGGGGCTGGACGACGACACCGTCTATCCGAACGGGATCTCGACCTCGGTCTCGGCCGAAACCCAGGACCTCTTCCTGCGCACCATCGAGGGGCTGCGGGAGGTGCGGGTGAAGCGCTATGGCTATGCGATCGAATACGACTATGTCGATCCGCGCGAGCTCTACCCGACCCTCGAGGCCAAGACCCTGCCGGGCCTCTATCTCGCCGGTCAGATCAACGGCACGACGGGCTATGAGGAGGCCGGCGCCCAGGGCCTGGTCGCGGGCCTCAACGCCGCCCGCGCGGCCTCGGGCCTGGACGCCGCCGTCTTCGGCCGAGACGAGGCCTATATCGGCGTGCTGATCGACGACCTCACCACCCGCGGCGTCACCGAGCCCTATCGGATGTTCACCAGCCGCGCTGAGTTCCGCCTGACCCTGCGCGCCGACAACGCCGACCAGCGCCTCACCGCTCGTGGTCTGGACCTCGGCGTGGTCGGCGTTTCACGTGAAACAGCCTACAGCGCCAAGGCCGCCGAACTCGCCCACGTCCGCAAGCGGGCAGGGGAGCTGATCCTGTCTCCGAACATGGCGCAAAAGGCCGGCCTGCCGGTCAAGGCCGACGGCGTGATGCGCGACTTCATCCAGCTCCTGGCCTATCCGACCATCGGCTTCGAAGACCTCGCCCGCGTATTCCCCGAGGCCGCCGCCTGGTCGCCCACCGCCCGCGAGCAGCTCGAGATCGACGCCGCCTATGCCGGCTATCTCGATCGCCAGGCCGCCGACGCCGCCGCCTTCCGCCGCGACGAGAACCTGCGGCTCCCGGCCGATCTGGACTACGCCGCCGTCGGCGGCCTTTCCAACGAGGTCCGCGAAAAGCTTTTGGCGGTGAAGCCGCTGACCCTGGGCCAGGCCGCACGCATCGAGGGCGTGACGCCGGGCGCCCTGACCGCGCTCCTGGCCCACGTTCGCCGCCGCGCCGCCTGAGCTCATGACCCCGAGTTCCCCGACGATCGACGTCACCGACGCGGCCAGCTTCGCGGCCGCCACCGGCGCCCCGTCCCAGGCGATCGCCGACCTGGAGCGCTACCGGTCCTACCTGATCGAGTGGAACGAGAAGATGAACCTCGTCGGTCCCGCGACGCTGGACATCTTTTGGTCCCGCCATGCCTGGGACTCCGCCCAGATCCTGCCCCTGGCGCCCGAGGCCCTGACCTGGGCCGACCTCGGGACCGGCGCAGGACTTCCCGGCATCGTCCTGGCGATCCTCGGAAAAGGCCGCCCAGGCTTTCACGTGCACCTGGTCGACAGCCTCGCCAAGCGCTGCCGGTTCCTGAACGAGGTGGTCAGCGGCCTGTCGCTTCCGGCCACGGTTCACAATTCACGTGCGGAAGACTTGGCCCTGACTGTGGATATCGTCACGGCACGGGCTTGCGCGCCCCTGTCGCGGCTGCTGGGGTACGCCCAGCCCTACCTCAAGCGCGGCGCCCAGGCGCTGTTCCTCAAGGGGCAGGATGCGGCGTCGGAGCTCGAGGACGCCGCCAGGACATGGGACTTCGACGCCGACGTGTCGCCGAGCTTGAGTGACGCCAGAGGCCGGATCGTTCGGATTAGGAGGCTCGGCCGTGGCCGGAAGAGCTAAACGGGCCTTGCGGGTCCTCGTGATCGCCAACCAGAAGGGCGGGGTGGGCAAGACCACCACGGCGATCAACCTGGGCACCGCCCTCGCCGCGGTGGGCGAGAAGGTGCTGCTGATCGACTCCGACCCCCAGGGCAACGCCTCGACGGGGCTGGGCGTCGGCCGCGCCCAGCGCAAGGTCACCCTGTACGACGTGCTGATGGGCGAGCAGCCGATCGCCTCGGCAGTGGTCAACACCGCCCTGCCGGGCCTGGACCTGATCGCCGCCGACCCCGACCTCTCCGGCGTGGAGCTGGAACTCGGGCAGCAGGCGCGGCGGTCGTTCAAGCTGCGCGACGCCCTGGAGCCGGTCCGCCTTGCCGGCGACTACACCTATGTCCTGATTGATTGCCCGCCGTCGCTGAACCTGCTGACGGTCAACGCCATGGCGGCGGCCGATGCGGTGCTGGTGCCGCTGCAGTGCGAGTTCTTCGCCCTGGAAGGCCTGACCCAGCTCCTGCGCACGGTCGACCTTGTGCGCGGCAGCCTCAACCCGAACCTGGAGATCCAGGGCGTGGTGCTGACCATGTACGACCGGCGCAACAGCCTGTCCGAACAGGTCGCCCGCGATGTGCGCAGCCACTTCGGCGAGACGGTCTACAACACGGTGATCCCGCGCAACGTGCGGGTTTCCGAGGCGCCCAGCTATGGAAAGCCGGTGCTGGTCTACGACCTGAAGTGCATGGGGTCGCAGGCCTATTTGAAGCTCGCGCGCGAGGTCGTGATGCGCGAACGTGATCGCCGGGCGAAGGCGGCCTAAGAGGACATGATGGTCGAGAAGCGTGGACTGGGCCGCGGGCTGTCGGCCCTGCTGGGCGATGTCGATGAAGCCAAGGTCGTCGCCGGCGCGCCGGTCGAGGAGGTCTCCGGCGTCCGCGAGATCCCGATCGAGCTGATCCATCGCAACGAACACCAGCCCCGCTGGGTGTTCTCCGAGGCCGAGGTGGAGGAGCTCGCAGCCTCGATCCGCGAGAAGGGGGTGTTGCAGCCGATCCTGGTGCGGCCGGCGCCGGGCCTGCCGGGCGAGTGGGAGATCGTCGCCGGCGAGCGGCGCTGGCGGGCGAGCCAGAGGGCGGGCCTGCGGGCCATGCCGGTGCTGGTGCGCGAACTGGATGACGTCCAGGTGCTGGAGATCGGCGTCATCGAGAACGTCCAGCGCGCCAACCTCAATCCCATCGAAGAGGCGGCCGCCTACCAGCAGCTCATCGAGAAGTTCAACCGCACCCAGGACGAGGTGGCCAGCAGCATCGGCAAGAGCCGCAGCCATGTCGCCAACACCCTGCGCCTGATGAACCTGCCCGAGCAGGTGCGGACCTACGTGCTGGAAGGCAGGCTGTCGGCCGGTCATGCCCGGGCCATACTCACCGCAGACGACCCGGTCCGCTTGGCCGAGCAGATCATCGCCAAGGGCCTCTCGGTGCGCGAGGCGGAGTCCCTGGCGCGCGGCGGCGCCCCGGCCGCGCCGCGCCAGAAGTCCGGCGGCAAGGCGGTGGTCAAGGACACCGACACCCAGGCGCTGGAGGTCGACCTGTCCGATGCGCTGGGGCTCGATGTCGAGGTGCTCGACAAGGGCGGGGTTGGCGAGCTGCGGATCAAATACGCCACCCTCGAACAGCTCGACGAGCTGTGCCGCAGATTGACGGCGCGGGCCTGACGCTAAGTCCTTGAATTATAAGGGCGTGATTTTGGAATTCGCGCCCTGGCGAACAGGCTGTCCATAGGTACGCCGCTGCGGCGCTTCATGCGCCACAGAGCCGATTTCGAAATGGAGCTTTCAGAGCCCCAGGCGGCGGGCGCGGCCGGCGATGGTCAGGGCCAGCCGCTCGGCGATGAGCTGGTCGGGCGAGCCGGCGGTCTTGCACGCCTTGTCGGCGGCCAGCACCTCGGGCTGCAGGCGGTCGAGTTCGTCCAGCGACCAGCTCCGCGCCTGGCGCAGGAATTCGCGTTCCTGTTTCCAGAACACGCCGGAGGCCTTGGCCGCCTCCTGCAGGCCGGCCCCGTTCTTGGCGAGCGTCAGGGTCCGGCGCAGGCGCCCGAGATAGAGGCTGATCGCCCGGATGGCGGCCGGGCCGGGCTCGCCCTCGGCGGCGGCGCGGCGCAGGGCGGCCTGCGCGTCGGCCAGGCGGCCGCCGAAGGCGTCGGCGGCGGCGTCGGTCAGGGAGGCGTCCGGCTCGACGCCCAGGAAATCGTCCAGATCCTTGGCGCTGGCCGTCCGGCCGCTGCCCGGCTCCAGATAGAGGGCCAGGCGCTCGATCTCCTGGCGCGCCACGCCGCGCTCCTTGGGCAGGCGGCTGACGAACAATTGCAGGGCCTGAGCGTCCAGCCCGACGCTGTCCTGCGACAGCACCTCGCGGACCAGCCGCGCCACATCGCCCGGCTCGTCCTCGTAGCAGGGGATGGCGACGGCCTCCGCAGCCTTCTCGGCCGCCTTGCGCAGGGCGGAGTCGCGCCCGAGATTGCCGGCCTCGATGACGAAGAAGGCCTCGGGGTTCAGCTTGCCGCCGGCGTGGGCGGCCACGGCCTCGGCCACCTGCTTGTCGAGGCTGGCCTTCTCGGTGGCGAAGCGCAGCCGCACCAGGCGGCGGCCGCCCATCAGCGACTGGGCCGCCAGCTCGCCCTCCAGCCGGCCGCCGTCGGAATCGAGATCGCCGTCGGTCAGCAGGGCGACGTCGAATGGATCGTCCAGGTTGGGAACCAGCTTCCGGGCGAGCTGGGTTCCGCGGTCGCGGACCACGCCGGTGTCGCGGCCATAGATCAGGGCGACCCGGATCGGCGGCTCGGGCCGGTTCAGGAACCGCTCGACATCCGGCCGCTTGGAAAGGATCACGGCCTTGTAACCCCTAAGATTTTCCCTGGGTCGCCAGCCAGGCGGCGAGCTCCATCTGGATCTTGCGGGCGCATTCGGCGGCGGCTCGATCCTGGGCGTCCTGCTGGGCGGTGATCGAGGCGTAGGGCTGGTCGGCGCTGTCGTAGGTGACCTGGGCCTGGGCCACGCCCTGCTTGACCGGGGCGCCGCTGGACGCCGAGAGCAGGGTGTAGCTGGCGGTCAGCACGTATTCATAGCGGGTGGCGACATTGTCGACACGCACGCCACGAGGATAGCGCGTCTCCGAAAGCGCCAGGTTCATCCGATACTGCGGGGCGGTCCCGCCGCGGCGGGCCAGGGCGTCGTCCAGATGCTCGCGGATAAGCTGGCCGGTGCGGCCTGGCGGCGTCGCCACCTCCACCGCGGCGAGCTGCTGGGTCACGCCGGGCGAACCGTAGAGCGGCGTGAACCCGCAGCCGGCGAGGCCGAGGCCTGTGGCCATGAGCGCGGCGGAGACGACGAGGCGGTTCATGTCAGATCATCCAGCCACGATGTTGACGATGCGGTCCTTCACGACGATCACCTTCCTGATCGACAGGCCTTCAAGGCGCCGCGCGATCTCCGGGTCGTCAAGCACGATCTTCTCCACTTCGGCCGGTTCGAGGCCGGCGGCCACCGAAATCTCGCCAC
Source organism: Phenylobacterium sp. SCN 69-14 (assembly GCA_001724985.1). Lineage (GTDB taxonomy): Bacteria > Pseudomonadota > Alphaproteobacteria > Caulobacterales > Caulobacteraceae > Phenylobacterium. The sequence goes on along the minus strand of MEEW01000024.1, from coordinate 4,652 downwards.
GGCGCTTGCCGTTGACCTGAACCGGCAGCACGCGGACCGCGTCCTGGGTCAGGGCTTCGTCGTGCTGCGGCCAGGGTGCGGACACCACCATGCCCTCGCCGCCGATCCGCGCCCAGGCTTCCTCGGCCAGGTGCGGCGTGAACGGTGAGATCAGGCGCGCGAACGCCGACAGCGCTTCGTGTCGGGCCGCCAGAACGGCCGGCGTCGCGGTCTCGGCCGGGAATTCCTTGAGTTTGTTCAGGAATTCGTACATCCGCGCGATGCCGGAATTGAAGCGGAAGCTTTCGATCGCCTCGGTCACCGCCTTGATGGTGCGATGGGTGGCGGCGCGCAGGTCGTCGGCCTTGGGGTCGGCCGCCAGGGCAGGGGCGGGGCCGGCCGGCTGGCTGTCGAACTCGTTCCAGACGCGGTTGACGAAACGCCAGGCGCCCTCGACGCCGGTGGCCGACCATTGGGTGTCGCGCTCGGGCGGGCTGTCGGACAGCACGAACAGGCGCGCGGCGTCGACGCCGTAGACCTCGAAGATCTCTTCCGGCGCGACGGTGTTGCGCTTGGACTTCGACATCTTCTCGACGTCGCCGATGACCAGGGCCTCGCCGGTTTCCAGGCTGCGGGCTTGGCGCTTGCCCGCCTCGGTGAAGATCTCGACTTCCCTGGGCTCCACCCATTCGCCGCTCTGGACGCGCTTGTAGGTCTCGTGCGTCACCATCCCCTGGGTGAACAGGCCGGCGAACGGCTCACGCACGCTCAGCATCCCCTCGTCGGACAGGGCGCGGGTGACGAAGCGGGCGTAGAGCAGGTGCAGGACCGCGTGCTCGATGCCGCCGACATACTGGTCGACCGGCAGCCAGTAGTCGGCCGCCGCCTTGTCGATCGGCTCGGCGGCCTCGGTGTCGGTGAAGCGGGCGAAGTACCAGGAACTGTCGACGAAGGTGTCGAGGGTGTCGGTCTCGCGCGTCGCCGGCCCGCCGCAGTCGGGGCAGACGGCGTTCTTCCAGGTCGGGTGCCGGGCCAGGGCGTTGCCCGGCTTGGAGAAGTCCATGTCATCCGGCAGCACCACCGGCAACTGGTCCTTGGGCAGGGCGACCACGCCGCACGTGTCGCAATGGACGACCGGGATCGGGCAGCCCCAGCCCCGCTGGCGCGCCACGCCCCAGTCGCGCAGGCGATAGACGGTCGCGCCCTCGCCGCAGCCGTCGGCCTCGATGCGGGTGATCGCGGCGGCCTTGGCCGGCTCGATCTCCAGCCCGTCCAGGAACTGAGAATGGAAGATGGTCCCCGGGCCGGTATAGGCCTCGGTCCCGACCTCGAAGGTCGCTGCGTCCTCTCCGGGCGGCAGCACCACGGCCTTGACGGGCAGGCCGTACTTGCGGGCGAAGTCCAGGTCGCGCTGGTCGTGGGCTGGGCAGGCGAAGATCGCGCCCGTGCCGTAGTCCATCAGGATGAAGTTGGCGATCCAGACCGGCAGTTTCCATTCCGGATCAAAGGGATGGGCGACGGTCAGGCCGGTGTCGAAGCCGATCTTCTCGGCGGTCTCGATCTCGGCTTCCGAAGCGCCGCCCTTGCGGCATTCGGCGATGAAGGCCGCGACCCTGGGGTCGGCGGCGGCCAGTTGCTCGGCCAGAGGATGGTCGGGCGCGACGCCGACGAAGCTGGCCCCGAACAGAGTGTCGGGACGGGTGGTGTAGACTTCCAGCCCCGCCACGAAGCCCGCCGGCGCCTGGCCGGCCCAGCCGAACTTGAAACGCAGGCCCTTGGAGCGGCCGATCCAGTTCTCCTGCATCAGCCGGACCTTGTCGGGCCAGCGGTCCAGGGTCTTCAGGCCCTCGATCAGCTCGTCGGCATAGTCGGTGATGCGCAGGAACCACTGGTTCAGCTTGCGCTTCTCGACCGGCGCGCCCGAGCGCCAGCCGCGGCCGTCGACCACCTGCTCGTTGGCCAGCACGGTCTGGTCGACCGGGTCCCAGTTGACGACGCTTTCCTTGCGATAGACCAGGCCGCGCTTCCACAGGTCCAGGAACCAGTCCTGCTGCTTGCCGTAATAGGCCGCGTCGCAGGTGGCGAATTCGCGCGACCAGTCGATGCTGAGGCCCAGCTCCTTCAGCTCGCTGCGCATGCGCGCGATGTTGTCGTAGGTCCAGCCGCGCGGATCGACGCCGCGCTCCATGGCCGCGTTCTCGGCCGGCAGGCCGAAGGCGTCCCAGCCCATCGGGTGCAGCACGTTGAAGCCGCGGGCGCGCTTGTAGCGGGCCACCACGTCGCCCAGCGAGTAGTTGCGCACATGGCCCATGTGCAGCCGCCCCGAGGGATAGGGGAACATCTCCAGCGCATAGTATTTGGGCGCGCCGGGCTGCGGCGGCCCGGCGCGGAACACGTCGGCGTCAGCCCAGGCCTTGCGCCATTTGGGCTCGGTCTCTTTGGGGTTGTAACGGGCCATGGGGACGAATCTCGAATTCAGACGGGTGTCGGCCAGCGGCGTATGGCGCTGGCCCTAGGAAGGGGAGCGCATCCGACCTGGTTTCCACCCTTGCTGAATGCGCCCCGCGGGAGGCCTTAGCCGATATTGGACAGCCGAAGCTGCCGGGCCTTGGTAAGGATCGCGTTTTCCAGATCGGTCTCGGTCTGGCCGGCCGACGGAGCGTCGACCCAGGCGCCGGTCGCGTCCTTGGCCTGCTTGAAGACGGCCACGTTCAGGCCGTCGGCGCGCAGGCGCGAATCCAGGATGTAGACGGTGCACTTGAAGCGCTCGTCCGGCTTTTCCGGGTTCACGTACCAGTCGGTGATGACGACGCCGCCATATGGGTCGGCCGAGGCCAGCGGCATGAAGGACAGGGTGTCCAGCGTCGCGCGCCACAGATAGCCGTTGACCCCGATGGCCGGCTGGCTGGCGTTCGCCGAGCTGGCCTTCTTGCCGCCGCCCAGGCCGAACAGGCTGAAGCCGCCGCCCTGCTCCTGGGTCTGGAAGGTCCGGGGACCGCCGCTCGAGCACGCCGCCAGCGCCGCGAGGCCCAGCACCAGCACTCCGGTCTTCACGCCACGCACAAAACCACCGCGCACAAACGGCATATATGGCTCCTAGTCCTTGTTCCGCGTCGGCCTGCGCCGCGGCGCCGCCCCCTCGCAGCCGGCCCTCTATAACAATGCCCGCAGAACCGCCAAACAGGAATCGCGTGTCCCCGCCGCCACAGGCGCCGATCATCTGTCCCTGGAGACGGCGCGGGGCCCAGGAGTCAGGTTGACCTGCGCCGCCCGCCGACTTTAATCGCCGCTGACGGTCGCGCTCCAATTGGCGCGGTCGGGGCTTAGGGGCCATATAAGTGGTTATGTCCAAGCGGTTGGTTATGTCGGTGCTGGGTGCGGTGCTCCTCGCGAGCGGCGCGTCGGCGGCGCATGCCGAAACCGCGAAGAAGGCCGCCGACTTCACCGTGCGCAGCGAAGCTTCCACGACCCCGCAAGGGAACAAGTCGCTGAAGTGGACGACTGGCAAGGGGCGCTGGGGGGTTTCGCTGAATCTCGATCAGCGGGGCGAACGCGACACGCAATGGAACGACGTCCAGGCGGGCGCCTATTTCCGCGTGACGCCCAGCCTGCGGGTCGGCGGCGCCGTCGCCCTGGGCGAAAAGGAAGCCCCCTCCTACAAGAAGACCGAGCCGCAGGATTCTGCTCCGCGGGTCCGGCTCGAGACCGCCTTCAAGTTCTAGACCCGCTCAGCGCGTCAGCGCTTCCACGGCCGCCAGGCCGACCAGGCCCGCGGGCAGCAGCCGGCGGGCTGTTTTGTCGTTGATCCCGCCCAGCGCATAGACCGGCCCTCCAGCCCGGCGCGCGATCTGCGCCAGCCGCAAGGGTCCGATCGGCGCGCCGGCCGAGGGGCTGGAGGATGGGAAGATCGCCGACACCACCACGGCGTCCGCGCCCCAGGCCAGGCCGCGCCGAGCGGCCAGCGGGCCATGGGCTGCGGCCGTGACGATCCAGCCGGGCCGGCGGATCGCCGGAGCGCGGGCGGCCATCCGCTCGGGCAGGTGCACGCCGCCGGCGCCGATGCGGGCGGCCAGCGCCGCGTCCGCCCCGACCAGCAGGACCAGGCCCCGCCGCCGCGCGATCCGGGCGAGCTGGCGGCCCTGGGCGTCGGCGTCCGCCGCCCCGAAGGCGCGGAACACAACGCCCGCGCCACGCGGCAGACGCGCCATGGCCGCGCCGATGTCGGGCGTGCGGGCCGGGTCGGTGAAGAACAGCAGCGGCGGCAAGGGGGGCTTTCGCCGGCCCGCGCGGCGACCTATGGCTTGCGCCGTCCTGCCCACTGTCCAGAAGCCTGAAGAGATGACCGTGCCTCCCGCGCTCACCGACGTCCTAGACCGGATCGCCCGCGCGGCGAAGGCCTGCGGCCGCGCGCCCCGGGACGTGACCCTGGTGGCTGTCTCCAAGATGCAGCCGTGGGAACGGATCGAGCCCGTGCTGGCGGCCGGCCAGGCGGTGTTCGGCGAGAACCGCGTGCAGGAGGCGATGGAGCGCTGGACGCCGCATCGCGAGCGGATCGAACTGCGGCTGATCGGGCCGCTGCAGTCGAACAAGGCCAAGGAGGCGGTCGCCTTCTTCGACGTGATCGAGAGCCTCGACCGGGAGAAGCTGGCCCGCGCCCTGGCGGGTGAGGTGCA
>MEEW01000023.1 GCA_001724985.1 Phenylobacterium sp. SCN 69-14 | reverse complement strand
AGGCCATCGGGTCGGCATAGGCGGCCCGGTGGATGGCCAGGTGGCTGGCCGCGGCGACGACGAGCAAGGCCGCCGTGGCCAGCCGCAGCCGCGCGGAAATCGCCTTCACGTCCCAGGCCGGCGCCGTCGCAAGCGCCGCCGCGGTCGCCGCGGCCCAGACGGCGACCGGGGCGATCATCGGCGCGGCCAGGGCGCCGACCATCGAGGCGGCGTAGGCGAAGGGCTGCCCCCAGACCGCCGCGATCCAGATGCGCTCCCATCGCGGCGCGGGCCGGCCCTTGTCGCGGCGCCTCGCCAGCCAGATCGCCACGCCCGACGAGGTCACGGTCGTCAGCCCGAGGCCGAGCAGTCCATAGGCGATCTTTATCGGCCAGCCGCCGAACCAGCCGAAATGCAGCACGGCCAGGACGTTGAACACACGCTCGCCCATCGACCGGTCGACGGTCTTGGGCGCTCGGATGAGCCCGCCGGCGCCGTCGAACGTATAGTTTTCCCCAAGCGCCAGCCGGTCCGGCTGGCGCGCGGTGACCAGCACGCCCTGGCCGCGCTCATTGGGATGCTCGACGGCGACGAAGGTGGGCAGGGCGCCTGGGGTGAGGCGCTCGACCCCGTCGAGGGCCGCGACGAGATTCGGCAAGGGCGCCGGGCGGGGATCGTCGATCGGCGGGGGGCCGAAGAACACCTCGTAGACCTTGCCGGTGTCGCCGTCGAACACGACCATCGCCAGCACGCCGATGATCAGGGTGGCCAGGCCAAGGAGGGCGCCGGTCAGGGTCACGATCAGGTGGAACGGCAGGCCCCAGACCCCGATGCGGTTATGCAGGTCGGCTTCCTGCAGGCGCTTGGAGCCGCCCCAGCGCAGATGAAACGCGTCCTTGAAGACCCGAGGATGGGCCAGGACGCCGGAAATCAGCGAGGACAGCAGGGCCACGCCGGTCAGGCCGACGACGAACCCGCCCCAGGTCCGCGGCAGGTGCAGATAGATGTGCAGGGCGCTCATGAAGTCGGTCCAGGCCGCGTCGGCGGAGCCCGCCAGCGCGCCGGCGCCGTCCACGAACCATTTGCGCTCGACCTTGCCGTGACCGATGTCCAGGCTGATCTGGAAGCGGGGCAGTTCCGGCGTCGGCAGCGTCAGATAGGCGTGTTCCGCCGGGGAGCCGAACTCGGCCTGGGCGGCGGCCAGGGCCCGTTGGACGCTGGCGGGCGCGACCGCCTGTAGCATCGGCGCCGACGGCTTTTTCCAACGCGCGAACTCATGGGCGAAGACTGCGAGCGTCCCGGAAAAGCAGACCAGGTAGATCAGGGCCGCGAAGGCCAGCCCCAGGGCCGAGTGCCCGGCGAGGACGGAGCGGACGAAGCCGGCCGGAATCCTCGGCCAGATCGGCTTGCCCGCGGGTTTTGCGCGCTTGGGCGGGAGGGACGAGGTCATGTCAGGCCCTTGAGCGCCGCGGCGGTGAAGGTGACGACCGACACGCCGACCAGGACGGCGGCGGCCCGGAGAATCTTGTCGTCGGCCAGGGTCCAGGCCATGGCGCCGCCCCAGAGCAGCGGAACCATCAAGCCGCCGAAGATCAGCCGCGTCTGGGTGTCGCCGGTGGTCAGGGTCACGAAGGCGATGGCCACCCCCATGGAGGCCGCCATGCCGATCGGCCCGGCGAGGGCCGCGCGCAGCCAGCCGCGCCAGGCCTTGGACGGCCGGTCGGACGGTTCAGGCGCAAGACTCCTTTCGCCCCGCGCCCTGGCGACGCGGAGCTGGACATTGCGGGCGACGGTTCCCAGGGCGGCGACCGAGACCAGGGTCATGGCGACGAACGGACCCTGGCCGCCGCCCAGCACCAGGCTGGGCGCGGTCAGGATGACGGCGATCAGGAGCCAGCCGGCGGCGATCAGCCAGGGCCGCCGGCTGGTGCGCTCGCCCCAGGCGCGCCTCAGCACGCTCGAGGCGAGGCTCGCCGCGGCCAGGACGGCCGCCGCGACGAGGATGTGGCGAAGGTCGAGGCTCACCAGGCGGCCTGGAGGATGAGGCCAAGGACGCGGGGACGCCCCAGGACCGCCTGTTGAAGCGTCGAATTGACGTAGCTGGCGTAGTCCTCGTCGAACAGGTTCTCGCCGTAGAGATAGGCGCCCCAACGGTCCGTCTCATAGCCGAACTTGGCGTTGACCACCGTGCGGGCCGACACGCGGCTGGCGGCCTGGGAGGCTCCGGCCTCCGTATAGACGGCGGAGCGATAGTTGGCGTTGAGGTTGGCGACGAAGCCGCTCGTCCAGCGATAGTTGGCGCCGGCCGACAGCGTCCAGGCCGGCGCATAGATGAACTCGGTCCCGGAGAGGTCGCTGACATTGCCCAGGCTGACCTCGAAGTCGTCGAACTTGGTCTTCGAATGGCCGATCGCGCCATAGAGGTCGAGCGCCTGGCTCATGCGCCAACTGCTTTCGATCTCGAAGCCGTAGAGGCTCGACTTGCCGGCGTTGACCGTGTGGTAGTCGTAGATGTTGGAGCCGAAGTTCACCGACACCTGCTGGTCCGTCCAATCGACGTAGTAGGCGTTGGCGTTCAGGGTCAGGGCGCCGTCCAGCCAGGCCGAGCGCAGGGACGCCTCGTAGTTCCAGGTGTATTCCGGGTCGTAGGCGAAGTTCTGGGCGCGGGCGAGGTTGGTGCTGGAGCCGCCCGAGCGATCGCCGCGCTGAACCACGAAGCCGAGCGCCAGATCGTCGGTGAATTCGTAGCGGAGGCCGAGCTTGGGCAGGAAGGCGTCGAACTCGCGCGCCGATTCCGGCGACGTCCCGGCGGCCTGGGCGACCAGGTCGGCGACGCCCAGATTGATCGCCGAGACCGCAAACCACATCGGGCTGTACGGCGCCCCATAGGCGTTGGGGTCGGGATAGGCGCCGACGAAGGCCGCCGTCTGGACGCTCGATATGGCGTTTTCCTCGTGATCCCAACGGAAGCCGCCGAGCAAGGTCAGCCTGTCGGTCAGCCGCCAGCGGGCGTCGCCGAACAGCGCGTAGCTCTTCACCCTGGACGGGTAGTCGCCGGTGTAGTCGACCGGGATGACCGGGAGCGCGGCGGCGTAGAGGTTGGCCACATAGCCCGCCGTGGCCGCATCCAGCCCGTTGGACTGGAGCAGGAACGAGATGGTGTCGACCGGGGTCTCCACATTGACGCGGCTGAAATTGGCGAAGTGCTGGTCGCGGTCGTAGTAGAAAGCGCCGAGCAGGCCGCTCAACCGCTCGCCGTCGTAGTTGAGGCGGAACTCCTGGGTCAGGGTCTCGTAGGTGCGGTCCGCATAGCCGTAGCCCTCGCTGAGCGGCGACAGGTCGCTGTCGTATTCGGTGAACTCGGAGACCTTGCTCCAGGACGTGGCGCTGGTCAGGGACAGTTTGTCCGTCAGGGGATAGGACGCCTCGAAGGTGAGGATGTCCGTCTCGATGTCGCTGCCGTTGCGCGCGTCGCTGGTGTTGACCCGGTTGTCCCAGGCGTTCGGCAGGGCGGCGCGGGTATAGACGAACCTGTAGCCGCCGCGGCTTTCGAACCGGGTGTAGCCGAGCCGTGCCTCCAGGCCGGGCAGGGCCGAAGGCGTCCACAGGAGCTTGGCGCGGACGGTCAGGCGGTCGACCGGGTCTTCGGGCGCATCGCGTGTCGAATTGTAGGTGAAGCCGTCGCCGTCCCGGCGCTCCACCGCCAGGCGCACGCCCAGTTCGTCGGCGACCAACGGCCCGCCGAGCGCGGCGGCCACGCCGACTTCCTGCGGATCGGAGACGATGAGGCGGGCCGCGCCCTCCCAGGCCGGGCCCGGATCGCGGGTGCGCAACACCACGCTGCCGGCCAGGGCGTTCAGCCCCTGGAGCGTGGATTGCGGGCCGCGCAGGATTTCGATCTGCTGCATGTCCCAGGTGTCCGTCGGTCCGTTGAACAGCAGGCCGGTCGGAAGCGGCGCCCCGTCGACATAGACGGTGGACAGGGGCGCATCGCCCGCGCCGCTGACCCCCTGGGCCGCCACCCCGCGAATGGTGAAGCCCGAGCTGCCATAGGTTTCGGCGACATTGGCGGTTCGATTGTAGACGTCCTGCAGGCTGAGGATGGCCTCTTGTTCGATCCGGCGGGCGGGGGTCACCGCCACGCTGGTCGTCGTCGCCTGCAACGAACGCTCGTACCTCTCGCCGGTCACGACGATTTCTTCCAACTGCGCCGCGGCGTCTTGCGCCGCCGCCGGCGCGGCGGGCAGCAGGAGCGCGGCCATGCAGGTCGTGCATTTCAGGATGTGGGAGGTCATGACCGTCTCGATTGCCGTGGGAGAGACTGCCGCATAGTTTACTGCAAATAAGAGTCAATCTTAATTGCAAATCCTCTCCTCGTCGGCGCCGTGTTCTTTTCCGGTGAAGAGGAGACGGCGGGCATGGACAGGGCGGTCTCCGGCCTGCAGGAAAACCCGATGAGATTCATCCTGCTGCATAGCCCGCTGACGGGACCGGCGGCCTGGACGCCGGTGGCGGCGGAGCTGGCGCGGCGCGGGGTCGAGGCGACCGTGCCGGCGATCCCGCCGCTGGCCGTGCTGGCGGCGCCCTATTACGACAGCCTCGCGCGGGCGGTGGCCGTGCAGGCGCTGGGCCAGGGCGGGCCGTTCATCCTGGCGGTGCATTCGGCGGCGGGCGGGCTGGCGCCCGGCGTGGTCGCGGCGATGCGCGGCCAAGTGCGCGGCGTGCTTTATGTCGACGCGATTCCGCCGCATCCGGGCCGCTGTTGGTTCGAGACGGCGGGCGACGGCCTGACGGCCAGCCTCAAGGCCAGGGTGCAGGACGGGATGATCCCGGCCTGGGACCAGTGGTTCCCGCCGGGGGCTCTGGAGGCCCTGCTGCCCGAGGGGCCGCTGCGCGAGCGGTTCGTGGGCGAGTTGTCGCCGACCCCGCTGGCCTGGTTCGAGGAGCCTGCGCCGCGGATCGACTTGCCGGGCGACGTCGGCTGGGGCTTCCTGCGGCTGTCGAAGGCGTATGAGCGCGAGGCGGGGGAGGCGCGGCGGCTGGGCTGGCCGACCCTGCGGCGCGACCTGCACCATCTGGCCATGGCCACCCATCCGCGGGAGACCGCCGAGGCGATGCTGGCCCTGGCGCGGCTGTTGGGATTGAGGACGACGGCGTGAGCGAGGCGCCCTGCGAGGTCTGGTTCTACCACCTGGAGAGGTCCGGGCTGGACCAGGTGCTGCCCGAACTGCTGGAGCGGACCCTGGCGCGGGGCTGGAAGGCGATCGTGCGCTCACGCGAGGCCGACCGCGTCGAGCACCTGGACGGCTGGCTGTGGTCCTATCGCGACGAGAGCTTCCTGCCGCACGGGCCGTCGGACGAGCCGCAGGCGGCCCGCCAGCCGATCCTGCTGACCACGGATTTCGCCAACCCCAACGGCGCGGACGTGCTGTTCCTGGTCGACGGCGCCGAGCCGGGGGAGCTTGCCGGATACGCCCGTTGCATGATCGTCTTCGACGGGCGCGATACGGCGCAGCTTGCGGTGGCGCGCGCTCAGTGGAAGGCGGTCAAGGCCAAGGGGCACGCCGCCGTCTACTGGAAGCAGCAAGGCCGCGGATGGGAGAAACAGGCATGAGGCGGTTCCTGGCGTTCGGCGTCCTCCTGACGACCCTGGCCGGATGCGCGGCCGATGCGCCGCCGCCCCCGCCGCCGCCCGCGCCCACGGCTCGGCCGCCTGCGCCGCCCCCGCCGCCGCGCGAGCCGGACATGTGCGGCGCGGCTGAAGCCCAGCGATTCGTCGGCCGCCCGCGCAGCGAAATCCCGGTTCCCCTGCGGCCCGAGCGTCAGCGGGTGCTGTGCACGACCTGTCCGATGACCCTGGATTTCCGCGCCGACCGGCTGAACTTCGTCTTCGACGCGGCGACCGGGATCGTGCAGCAGGTCAAGTGCGGCTGAGGCGATCGCGGCCGCGGCGCATCCATCGGCCCAGGCGGTCCTGGCCTAGGGCTGCCGGGGCGGCGCGGGCGGGGAGGCGAAAGATCCGGCCGGGCCCGGAAAGACGACCGGGCTCTGGGCGCCGTCGGCGGCCAGGGACGAGACGCCGAAGAACCAGTCGTCGATGACGACGCCCTGCAATGTGGCCGAGGTTTCCGCCACGTCGCGCGAGTGGCTCCACTGGGGTTCGGTCGTGCCGCGCCAATGGACGCGATAGCCGGCCGCGCCGGCGACGGGCATCCAACTGATCTTGGTGTCGGGGGAGACGGCGCCCTCGATCTTCACGCCGTCCGGCGGGGCCGGCGCGCGGGCGAGGGCGGCCATGGTCATGGCGTTCAGCCGGGTCACGCGGGCCAGATAGGGGAAGTCGACGCCGTCGATGGTGTCGCCGTAGACGCGGCCGTTCTCGGTGCGCAGGTCCTGGTGCTGGCGGTCGTAGTGTTCGGCGGCCTCGGTCACGCGGACGGCGGGAAAGCCCTTGGCCAGCATCTCCACCTGATCGCCGCCGCGGCCGTAGCGGTCGGTGCGGTAGACCATCATCACGTCCAGATCGCCGAGGTCCGCGGCCTGGCGGTCGGCCAGGGCGTCGATGAAGCGGGCAAGGTTGCGCGAGGGGCTGTCGACCTCGCCGCCGTTGTAGCGGCGCTGGCTCGCCTGCTCGGTCGTCTCGACGCTCTTCGTGCCCTCGGAGAACACCCGGACCCGGTCGCGGACGACGACGCCCGACTGGCCGTGGGTGTTGCCGACGATGTCGTTGTTGAGGTTGGCCTCGACCTTCCAGCCGCGCTGGACGGCGAAATCGGCCAGCACCTTGCCGCCGAGCAGGCCCTGTTCCTCGCCTTCCAGGGCCGCGAAGACCAGGGTGGCGGGGAACCTGTATTTCGAGAGGACGCGGGCGGCCTCCATGACCGCCGCCACGCCGGAGGCGTCGTCATTGGCGCCGGGCGCGTCGCTGGTGGCGTTCATCGGATCGCTGACGCGGCTGTCGATATGGCCGGTGATGACGATGACGCGGTCGGGGTCGCTGGTCCCGCGCTGGATGGCCAGGATGGCGCCGACCTCGCTGGGCGTCGGCACGCGCTTGCCGGTGAAGGTCTGCTTGGGGATCTGGACCTCCAGGCAGCCGCCGCAGCCCTTGGAGATCGCCTCGAACTGCGCCGCCGCCCAGCGTTCGGCCGCGCCGATGCCGCGGGTGGGAGACGTGCGGTCCGACAGGGTGTGGCGGGTGCCGAAGCCGACCAGCTTCTCGATGGTCAAGCGCAGCCTGGCCTCGTCCACCGACTTGGCGATGGCCGAAAGCTGGGCGTCGGGCGGGGCGGCGGCGGCCGGGGTCCCGGTCAGCAGGACGGCCGCCCCGGCGGCGAGAATGGCGCGCATGGATCGTTTCCCCCTTCTGGAACGCGATCAGTACGGCCCAGGGCGGCTCGGCTCAAGGCTCAGCGGTCGTCGCGCCTGCGCATGATCTGCTTCCAGGCCGCCCAGGCGCCGGGCGCGACCACGGCGGCGGCCAGCAGCAGGTAAACGATGCGAGCTTCCTCGGGCATTTTCAGAACTCGTCGTCGTTGGGGATGTTCAGCAACTCGCCGCAAGCCTTGCAGTGGACCGCGTCGACATCATGGCGGCGCAGGCCGCAGGTCGGGCAGGTGAAGCGGATCTTGTAGGGCCGGAACAGGGCCTGGGCCAGGCGCACGAAGAGGGTGATGCCGGTCAGCATGGTGACGATGGAGATCATCCGCCCCCAGGTTCCGGGCAGGGTGATGTCGCCGAACCCGGTCGTGGTCAGGGTGGCGATGGTGAAGTAGAGCGCGTCCAGATAGCCGCCGATGCCCTCGGTGCGGGCGAAGCTGCTGTAGACGAAGCCGGTCATGATGAAGACGAAGGTGACGAGGGTCGAGGCCGCCCGGATCACGTCCTCCCAGCGGGTCTCGTTGTAGCGCCGGCCCACCGTGTCCCAGAAGAACTCGGAGTGGATCAGGGTCCAGAGCCGCAGCACCCGCAGGAAGGCGAGGTTGAACAGCCAGAGCGGGAACAGCAGCGTCAGCAGCACGAAGAGGTCGATCCAGCTCACCGGCCGGCGCAGCCAGGCGCCGAGGTTGTCGCTGGCGATGGCCCGGGCGGCCAGGTCCGTCGCGAGCACGACGGCCATGGTGTAGTCGACGAACAGGAAGGCCGGGGTCTCGCGCAGCAGCGGGGCGGCGATGAAGAAGGCGATCATCACCAGGTCGAGCGTGATCACCGTCAGCCGGAAGCGGACCGAGCGGTCGGAATGGCCGTAATAGAGCTCGTGCAGCCGCGCGCGGATGCGCGGCAGGCGACGGCGCTGGCCAGGATCGGGCGGGGAAGCGGCGTCGGCGGGCATGGCGGCAGCTTAGACGCGTCGGTGGAATGGGAAAGGGGGCGCGATCAGGCCTCGCCTTTCAACGCCTCGTAGGCCTCGGTCGCCTCGAGCCATTCGAGTTCGGCCGCCTCGAGCGCGGCCTGGGCCGCCTCGCGACGGCGGCCGAGGTCGGCGGCCTTGGCGGGCTCGTCGGTGAAGACCTTGGGATCGGTCAGGGCCTTGTCGATCTTGGCCAGGGCGTCGGTGGCGCGGGCGAGGGCGGCCTCGGCCGCCTCGGCCCGGCGGCGGGCCGTGCCGGTCGGGACCTTGGCCTTCGGAGGCGCGGGCGGCTTGGCCGGGGCGACGGGTTCGGCCGCGCGGACCTGGGTCGGGGCCTTGCCGGCCTGTTTGGCGCGGTCGATGACGAATTTGGCATAGGCGTCCATGTCGCCGTCGAAGGGGGCGATGGTCCCGTCGGAGGCCAGCCACAGCCGGTCGGCGACCAGCTCCATCAGCGAGCGGTCGTGGGTGATGAGGATCACCGCGCCCTGATAGTCGTTGAGCGCGTCGAGCAGGGCCCGGCGGCTGTCGATGTCCAGGTGGTTGGTCGGCTCGTCGAGGATCAGCAGGTGCGGCGCCTCGGCCGCCACCAGGTTCAGCAGCAGGCGCGCGCGCTCGCCGCCCGAGAGGTTGGCGACGGTGGTCTCGACCTTCTCGTGGCCCAGGCCGTATTGCGCCAGGCGCGAGCGGCGAGAGGCCTCCGAGGCCAGCGGCATCTCGCGGCGGATGATGTCGAGCGGGGTGTCGGCGGGGTCCAGGGCCTCGATCTGGTGCTGGTGGAACCAGCCGACCTTCAACCGGGCCGAACGCTTGAGCTCGCCGGCCTGGGCCGCCAGCGCGCCCGCCACCAGCTTGGCGAAGGTCGACTTGCCCGCGCCGTTGACGCCCAGGAGGCCGATGCGGTCGTCGAGGTCGAGCCGCAGGTTGAGGCCCGTAAGGATCGGCGGCCCGTCGTCATAGCCGGTCGCCACGCCCTCCAGCCGCACCAGGGGCGGCGCCAGCGGGCGCTCGGGCGAGGGCAGGACGAAGGGCGTGGCGTGCTCGATGGCCACGGCCGAGACCGGCGGCAGCTTGGCCAGCATCTTCAGGCGCGACTGCGCCTGGGCGGCCTTGGACGCCTTGGCGCGGAAGCGGTCGACGAAGGATTGCAGGTGGGCGCGCTGGGCCTCGACCTTGGCGCGGGTGGCCTCCTGCAGGCGGGCCTTCTCCTCGCGCTGGCGTTCGAACTGGTCGTAGCCGCCGACATAGAGGGTCAGCTTGCCGTCGATCAGGTGCAGGATGTGGTCGCAGCTATTGTTCAGGATCTCGCGGTCGTGGCTGATGATGACCGCGGTGTGCGGATACTTCTTCAGCCGGCTTTCCAGCCAGAGCGCGCCTTCCAGGTCGAGATAGTTGGTCGGTTCGTCCAGCAGCAGCAGGTCGGGCTCGGCGAAGAGGGCGGCGGCCAGGGCCACGCGCATGCGCCAGCCGCCGGAGAACTCGGCCATCGGCCGGGCGAGGTCGGCGTTCGAGAAACCGAGGCCGGAGAGGATTTCGGCGGCGCGGCTGGGCGCGCGGTCGGCGCCGATCTCCGAGAGGCGGCCATAGATGTCGCCCATGCGCTCGGGATCGGCGGTCTCCAGTTCGAGCAGCAGGGCCGCGCGCTCCTCGTCGGCGGCCAGCACCGTGTCGATCAGCGGGACCGGGGTGGCCGGATGCTCCTGGTCCACCGAGGCGATCCGCGCCTGCTTGGGATAGCCGATCTCGCCGTCGCCGGCCGACAGGTGGCCGAGGATCAGCTTGAACAGGGTCGATTTGCCGACGCCGTTGCGGCCGACCAGGCCGACCTTGGCGCCCACGGGAATGCTCACCGCCGCATGGTCGAAGAAGCGGCGGCCCCAGGAATCGAAGGTCAGGTCGTTGATCTGCAGCATGGGAGGGCGGGGGATTAGCAGAGGCCGGCGGCGAAGGCGACCGTGCGCGGCGCGCTTGGCGTCGTCACATCTCGCGGCTATAAGCCCGCCACCGCGCGAACGACCCGCGCCTCCCCAAGAATAAGACAAGCAAAGACAATGACCGAACGCACCTTCTCGATCATCAAGCCGGACGCCACCAAGCGGAACCTGACCGGCAAGGTCAACGCCGTGATCGAAGACGCCGGCCTGCGCATCGTCGCCCAACGCCGCATTCAGATGAGCCAGGCCCAGGCCGAGAAGTTCTACGAAGTCCACAAGGAACGCCCGTTCTTCGGCGAACTGGTGGAATTCATGACCTCCGCCCCGGTGGTGGTGCAGGTGCTGGAAGGCGAAAACGCCGTGGCCAAGTACCGCGAAGTCATGGGCGCGACCAATCCGGAACAGGCCGCCGACGGCACGATCCGCAAGCTGTTCGCCCTGTCGGTCGGCGAGAACTCGGTCCACGGCTCCGACAGCCTGGACAACGCCAAGCTCGAAATCGCCCAGTTCTTCACCGACGACCAGATCGTCGGCTGAAGCTCGGTTCGGCGAGCCAGCGCCGAAAGGTCCGTCCCAGCGGGCCTGCTGCGAGCAAGAGTCCCGTCCGGCCGCCGGACGGGACTTTTTTCATGGCCTATCGCGGCCGGGTGATCTGGCTGGCGCGCAGATGCGGCGAATGCAGGCGGTCGTAGGGGCCGACGGTTTTCAGGTGCAGGGCGGCGTCGAGCAGCCGGGCCCCGCGAAGGCCGCGCGGCGGCGGCTCGGCGCTGAGGGCGCGCCAGAGGCTCTCGGCCTCTCGGTTCAGACGTTCGTTTCGGTCCATGCCGTCCATGCCGCTCGAACAACCTACAGGGCCGGAGGTTCCGCCGGGTAAGGTTAAAGAACTGCAAAATCCGTTGTTTGGCCGGGTATCTGTGACATTTCCGTCAAGAGCGGCCCTGCCGGCGGGGAGATGACGCGGCGACACGACTTACGTCCGGCCGGTCTTTTGGAGTAGCTGGAGGCGCAGGCGAGGGAGGATGGCTTGGGCGAGAGTTTTCCGGAAATCCGCGAGTCGGTGCGCCGGCTCTGCGCCCAGTTTCCCGGCGAATACTGGCGCGCGCTCGACCGCGAGCGGGCCTATCCCACGGACTTCGTCCGCGCCCTGACGCAGGCCGGCTTCCTGTCGGTGCTGATCCCCGAGCAATATGGCGGGTCGGGCCTGGGGCTGGCCGCGGCGACCGCGGTGCTGGAGGAAATCCACAGGTCCGGCTGCAACGGCGGCGCCTGCCATGCGCAGATGTACACCATGGGCACTGTGCTCAAGCACGGCTCGGCCGCCCAGAAGGAAGCCTATCTGCCCAAGATCGCCAGCGGCGAGCTGCGCCTGCAGGCGTTCGGCGTGACCGAGCCCACGGCCGGCACCGACACCACGCGCATTTCCACCTTCGCCCGGCGCGAGGGCGACCACTATGTCGTCACTGGTCAGAAGCTGTGGATCAGCCGGGCCGAGCATTCGGACCTGATGGTGCTGCTGTGCCGCACCGCCGCGCGCGAGGACGCTGCGCGGCCGTCCGACGGGATGAGCGTGCTGCTGGTCGACCTGCGCGAAGCGGTCGGGAACGGCCTGACCATCCGGCCGGTGCGCACCATGCTGAACCATGCGACGACCGAGCTGTTCTTCGACGGCCTGAAGGTGCCGGCCGCTAACCTGGTCGGGGAGGAGGGCAGGGGCTTCCGCTACATCCTCGACGGCATGAACGCCGAGCGCATCCTGATCGCCTCGGAATGCATCGGCGACGGCCGGTTCTTCGTCGACCGGGCCAGCGCCTATGCAAGGGAGCGCGAAGTGTTCGGCCGGCCGATCGGCCAGAACCAGGGCGTGCAGTTCCCCATCGCCCGCGCCCACGTGCAGGTGACGGCGGCCGCGCTGATGGTCGACAAGGCCGCGGCGATGTTCGATGCGGGCGAGCCGTGCGGGACCGAGGCCAACATGGCCAAGATGCTGGCCTCGGAAGCGTCCTGGTTCGCCGCCGACACCGCGATCCAGACCCACGGGGGCTTCGGCTTCGCCGAGGACTACGACATCGAGCGCAAGTTCCGCGAGACCCGGCTCTATCAGGTGGCCCCGATCTCGACCAACCTGATCCTCAGCCATGTGGGGACGCACGTGCTGGGCATGCCGAAGTCATTTTGATCTTCCCTCCCTTGGTGGAGAGGGAGAAGCGGGGTGGTGGATGTACGATCTTCTGAAGGGCCTGCGGGTGGTCGAGGGCTCGGCCTTCGTGGCGGGGCCGACCTGCGGGCTCTATCTGGCCCAGCTCGGCGCCGAGGTGATCCGGTTCGACAATATCGGCGGCGGGCCGGACTTCCGGCGCTGGCCGCTGACGCCCGGCGGCGACAGCCTCTATTGGGAGGGGCTGAACAAGGGCAAGAAGTCCATCACCATCGACCTGACGCGCCCGCAGGGACGTGAGCTGGCCGCGCGGCTGGCCGCGGCGCCGGGCGAGGCGGGCGGCGTCTTCGTGACCAATTTCCCGGTCGAGGGTTTCCTCTCCTACGAGAAGCTGAGCGCCCTGCGGCCCGACCTGATCTGCGCGCGGGTGATGGGCTGGGCCGATGGCGGGCCGGCGGTGGACTATACGGTCAACAGCGCGGTCGGCGTGCCGCTGATGAACGGCTTTCCCGAAGAGCCGCGGCCGGTGAACAACGTGCTGCCGGCCTGGGACCTGCTGACCGGCGCCTATGCGGCCTTCGCCCTGGTCTCGGCGCTGCACGCACGCCAGCGCGACGGGAAGGGGCGGGAGATCCGCATTCCGCTCTCGGACATCGCCGCCTCGACCATGGCCAATCTCGGCTATCTGGCCGAGAGCCTGGCCGGCGAGGATCGCCCGCGGATGGGCAACGACCTGTTCGGCGCCTTCGGCCGCGACTTCATGCTGAGGGACGGGCGGCGGATCATGCTGGTGGCGATCACGCCGCGCCAGTGGAAGGGCCTGACGGACGTGCTGGAGATCGTGGCCGAGGTCGCGGCCCTGGAAGCCGAGCTGGGCGTCAGCTTCGCCGCCGACGAGGGCCTGCGCTTCGCCCATCGCGGGCGGCTGTTCCCGATCTTCGAGGCGGCCTTCGCGCGCAAGGGCCTGGAGGAGCTGAAGCCCGCCTTCGACCGCGAGGGCGTCTGCTGGGGGCCTTACCAGCCGATGAGCCAGGCGGCCCGGGACCCGCGCCTGGTCGCCGGCAACCCGGTGTTCGCGCAGATCGCCCAGCCGAGCGGGCGGACCTATCCCGCGCCCGGCTTTGCGGGCACGATCCCGCAAGCGGCGCGCCAGCCGCCGCAGGCGGCCTCGCGGCTGGGCCAGCACACCGACGAGGTGCTGAGCCAGGTGCTGGGCCTGGACGGCGGCGAGATCGCCAGGTTGCATGACGCCGGCGTGGTGGCCGGCCCGGAGGGACGATGAACACGGTCGAGATCAGCGAGCCTTCGGAAGGCGTGAAGGTCGTCACCCTGTCGCGGCCGGAGGCGGCCAACGCGCTGAACACCGCCATGGGCGAGGAATTGCTGGCGCTGTGGACCGAACTGGCCCGCGACGTCTCGGTGCGCGCGGCGGTGCTGACCGGGGCGGGGCGGTTCTTCTGCGCCGGGGCCGACCTGAAGGAACGCGACGGGATGAGCGACCAGCAATGGTCGGAGCAGCACGTGATGTTCGAGGCGATGATCCGCGCCCAGCTCGCCTGCCCGTTCCCGGTCATCGCGGCGGTGAACGGGGCGGCGATGGGCGGCGGCTGCGAGATGGCGCTGGCCTGCGACTTCGCCTGGGCCTCGAGCGCGGCGCGGCTGGGCCTGCCGGAGGCGGGGCTGGGGATCATCCCGGGCCTGGGCGGCACCCAGTACGTCGTGCGGGCCGCCGGCGAGCGGCGGGCGGCCGAACTGCTGATGTCCGGCCTGCCCATCGATGCGGCCCAGGCGCTGGAGTTCGGGCTGGTCAACCGCGTGACCCCGCCCGACGAGCTGATGGCCCAGGTGCTGGAGCGGGCCCGGGTGATCGCCGGCAAGGCGCCGCTGTCGGTGCGGGCGCTGAAGAAGGTGGTGCGCGGCGGGGCGGCCCTGCCGCTGGACGAGGCCATGGACCTGGAGCTGGCGCAATACAATCGCCTGTTCAGGACCCAGGATCGCCGCGAAGGCGTGGCCGCCTTCAACCAGAAGCGGACCGCGGTGTTCCGCGGGGAGTGAGCACCCTGTCACTCCCCCTTCGTGGTCTTGGAGTCCTTGGTGTCGCGCGCCGTCTTCGAAGTCGTCAAGCGCCGCCTCGCCTCGAAACCCATATGACCAGCTTAGCCTACTCCGCTGCGGCCAGCTCCCCGCAGACGAAGGCGTCCTCGCCGGCGGCGATCAGGCCTTCGAGCACGTCGGGCAGGTGGGCCGGGTCGACGATCAGCATCAGGCCGACGCCGCAGTTGAAGGTGCGGCGCATCTCGTGCTCGGCCACGCCGCCCGCCTCCTGCAGCCACTGGAAGACCGGCGGCGGGGTCCAGGCGTTCCAGTCGAAGCGGGCGACCAGGCCCTGTGCGATGGCGCGCGGCGGGTTCTCGATCAGGCCGCCGCCGGTGATGTGGGCGCAGCCCTTGATGCGGCCGGCCTTGATCTGGGGCAGGACGCTCTTGATGTAGATGCGGGTCGGGGCCATCAGCGCCTGGGCCAGGGTCTTGCCGGCCTCGAACGGCGCAGGGGCCTCCCAGGCCAGGCCCGAGCGCTCGACGATGCGGCGGACCAGCGAATAGCCGTTGGAGTGCGGGCCGGAGGAGGCGAGGCCGATCAGCACGTCGCCAGGCCGCTGGCCGGCGAGGTCGGGCAGCACGCCGGCGCGGTCGACGGCGCCGACGCAGAAGCCGGCCAGGTCGTAGTCGCCGTCGGAATACATGCCCGGCATCTCGGCGGTCTCGCCCCCGACCAGGGCCGCGCCCGCCTGATTGCAGCCTTCGGCGATGCCCTTGATGACCCGCGCGGCGGCGTCCACGTCCAGCCGGCCGGTGGCGAAATAGTCGAGGAACATCAGCGGCTCGGCGCCCTGGGCCAGCAGGTCGTTGACGCACATGGCCACCAGGTCGATCCCGACCGTGTCGTGCTGGTCGGTGTCGATGGCGATCTTCAGCTTGGTGCCGACGCCGTCGGTGGTGGTGACCAGCAGCGGATCGTCGTAGCCGGCCGCCTTCAGGTCGAACAAGGCGCCGAACCCGCCCAGCGCCGCATCGGCGCCCGGACGCCGCGTCGCCTTGGCGAAGGGCTTGATACGCTCTATCAGGGCGTTTCCGGCATCGATGTCGACGCCGGCCTGGGCGTAGGTGAGGCCATTGGGCCGGTCGGTCATGTGACGCCTTTGGGTACCAGGACGATTAAGAAATCGGCCGCTGCGCGCATGTGGCGCTTGCAGACTCGGCCTTGCGCGAGCGTATAGCTACTTGATGACGCCGATTACAACTACCGCCGAACTCCAGGCGTTCTGCGACAAGATCAAAGGCCAGCCCTTCGTCGCCGTGGACACCGAGTTCATGCGCGAGACCACCTACTGGCCGAAACTCTGCCTCATCCAGGCCGCGTCCCCCAACGCCGAGGCGGTCATCGACCCGCTGGCCGACGGGATCGACCTTGAGCCGTTCCTGGCGGTGCTGCGCGATCCGGCCATCGATAAGGTGTTCCACGCTGCCCGGCAGGACGTGGAAATCTTCAACAACCTCAATGCCATGCCGACGCCGCTGTTCGACACCCAGGTGGCGGGCATGGCCGCGGGTTTCGGCGAGCAGATCGCCTATGACGCCCTGGTGCGCCAGATGCTGAAGGTGGAGATCGACAAGTCGTCGCGCTTCACCGACTGGGCGCGCCGGCCGCTGACCGAGGCCCAGATTCACTACGCCGTGGGCGATGTGACGCACCTGGCCAGGCTCTATCCGATGCTGCGCGCGCGGCTGGAGAAGGACGGTCGCCTGGCCTGGGTGGTGGACGAGATGCAGGGCCTGACCGACCCGGCGATGTACGACGTCAGCCCCGACAACGCCTGGAAGCGGCTGAAGCCGCGCCGGCATACGGCCAAGTACCTGGCGGTCTTCAAGGCGGTGGCGGCGTGGCGCGAGCGCACGGCCCAACTGCGCGACCAGCCGCGCGGCCGCATCCTGAAGGACGACGCCATCGACGAGATCGCCACCCAGGCCCCGACCGACGCCGACGCCCTGGATCGCCTGCGCTCGGTGCCCAAGGGCTTTTCGGGCTCGCGGTTCGGGCCGGACCTGTTGGCGGCGGTGCGCGAGGCGCTGAAGGACCCGGAGGGCTACGCCCCGGTGATCGAGAAGACCCGGCATCAGGCCTCGCCGGCGGCGGGCGCGGTGGTGGAGTTGCTGAAGGTGCTGCTGAAGGCGCGGTCGGAGGATGCGGGCGTCGCCTCCAAGCTGATCGCCACGGTCTCGGACCTGGAGCAGATCGCCAATGACGACAACGCCAAGACCCAGGCCCTGAGCGGCTGGCGGCGCGAGGCGTTCGGCGAGGACGCCCTGCGCCTGAAGCGCGGCGAACTGGCCCTGGTGCTGGACGGAACGCGCGTGCGGGTCGTGGAGGTGCGCCGCGCGCCGAGGGCCAAGGCCGCCGCGGCGGCGGAATAGGCCTGCGGGCGACGAAACTGTGGATGGTTTCGCCGCCTTGCCGCACTTGATCCGACGCGGCCTTTCCACCGATCCGCCCACTGCTTTTCCACCGAACGCCGGTCGCCGAGGCGCAGGCGACGCTTGCCAGGCGGCGGGATCGGCGCGAGCCTGAACCTGTCGAAGGCGGACGCCGCGCGGCGGACCGGGAAACCGGACCGAAAGGCGGGCGGAAGGGCTCCGGAAGACGCCAGATCGGGGCGACCCGAGGCGGCGGCGAAGGACGCCCGCATCGAGGAGAACGGCTGGCCGGAGCGATCTCGCCAGGCCCGGATCTTCGAAGGCCTTGCGACGTCGGGTCCTTCCGGGACCTGGAATGAAGGCGACGCTGCGGGGCGACCCCAGCGCCGCCTTCTTGCCGTCAGCCCACCTGAAGTTTCAGGCGCAGGGCCTGGGCGAGGGTCTGGGCGCGCTTGGCGGTCTGCTCGCCCAGCAGCATGTCGCGCCAGTCGGGATCGGTGGTGAGGGTGAGGCGCTCGCCCTCGATCGCCAGCCGCGAATGCGGCAGCAGGCCGGGATTGCGGCCGGAAAGGTCGCAGCCCAGGCGGATCGCCGCCCCCAGGGCGCGGGCGCGCTGGCGCCGCTCGTTGGAAAGCACCTTGGCGACGGTGGTCTGGTCCGGCGTATTGGGGGCCGACGAATGGCGCGCGAAGACGGCGCAGGCGAGGAAGGCCCGCTCGGCGTGGCTCATGCCGGCGATGGGCGCGCGCAGCACCTGCTCGAAGGCCAGTTCGCCGCGATGGTCGGGGTGCAGCCGCGCGCCGAGGTCGGCCAGGCGGCAGGCCGCGGCGATCAGGATCGGGTCGCGCGCGCCGAACGCCGGCGACAGGCGCTCGAAGGCCGGGCGCAGCCAGTCCTGCAGGGCAAGGCCCAGATGGGTGGAAAGGCCGCGCACCGCGGTCAGGGCCTCGCAGCCCTCGATCAGCGGGTCGCGGGCGGCTTCCTGCGGGGTCATCGCCTCCAGCAGCAGGCCTTCGCGCAGGCCATAGGCGGAGATGACGATCCGCTCGACGCCCAGCCGGTGGATCAGGGCGTCCAGCACCAGGGCCGAATAGGGCAGGGTGTCGAAGCGCTTTTTCGACAGGCCCTGCATCCGCTCCAGGCTGTTCTTCGACTGGCGGGCGACGAAGCGGGCGACATCGACGGCGTCGGAGCGGCTCATCTCGTACTGATGGGCCACGCGCAGCGGATAGTCGGACATCTCCATGTGCAGGAGGGCGAGGTTGCGCCAGGCGCCGCCGACGGCGTGGAACTCGCGGGTGCGGAAGCTGAGCGCGGCCTTGTCGAGCCGGTTGTCGACGACCTTGCGGACCTTGTCGATGTCGAGGGTCTTGGGCGCGCCGAGCGCGAAGGGGCCGAGCGGCAGGGTGACGCCGCCGGACGGGGCGTCCGGGTCCAGGTGGACCAGTTCGAGGCTGGAGCCGCCGAGGTCGCCGACGACCCCGGCGGCGTCCGGCTGGCCGGCGATCACCCCCAGGGCGGCGTAGCGCGCCTCCTCGGCGCCGGAGACGACGCGCAGGCGAAAGCCGGTCTCGCCCTCGACGCGGGCCAGGAACTGCGGGCCGTCGGAGGCTTCGCGCACCGCGGCGGTGGCGACGGCGACGATGTCGGCGTGGTCCCAGCCGCTGAGCGCCACCCGGAAGCGGCGCAGGGCGGCGATGGCGGTCTCCACCCCTTCGGGCGACAGCCGTCCGGTCGCGGGCAGGTTGCGGCCCAGGCCCGCCAGCGCCTTTTCATTGAAGATCGTCCAGATCGAGCGCCCCTCGATCCGGTAGATGACCAGGCGCACTGAGTTGGAGCCGACGTCGATGACGGCGGTCTGGCGGGAGGCCTGGTCCGAACCTGAGAGGACCCGGTTATCCGCGCGGGGCCACATGATCGATTGCGCGCGGCATGTCCTTCACCTTCTGCCCCCGGCCGGAAAGGCTGGGATTGGTCATGAAGTACTCGTGCGCGGAGAAGGCGCCCGGGTGGTCCCATGACGGGTCCCGGGTATAGCGGCCGTCCGCATCGAGCGTCCAGCTTTGTGCTTCGTCCTTCAGGTTGGCGACCATGATCTGTTGCAGCACCTGCTGGTGCACGGTCGGGTTCTCGACCGGGGTCAGGCATTCGACCCGGCGGTCGAGGTTGCGGGGCATCCAGTCGGCCGATGAGATGAACACGCGATTCTCGGCCGAGGGCATGGGCGCGCCGTTGGCGAAGGCGACGATCCGCGCATGCTCCAGGAAGCGGCCGACGATCGACTTGACGCGGATGTTCTCCGACAGGCCCGGCACGCCCGGCCGCAGGCAGCAGATGCCGCGGATCACCAGGTCGATCGGCACCCCGGCTTGGCTGGCCTCGTAAAGCGCGTCGATGATGACCGGGTCGACCAGGGAGTTGAGCTTGGCCCAGATGCCGGCGGGCTTGCCCTCGCGGGCGGCCTGGACCTCGCGCATGATGAAGGTCAGCAGGTCGGCCTTCATGGTCAGGGGCGAGGGCGACAGCTTCTCCAGGTGCTCGGGCCGGGCGTAGCCGGTGATGAAGTTGAACAGCCTGGCCGAGTCGCGGCCCAGCGCCGGATCGCAGGTGAACAGCGACAGGTCGGTATAGATGCGCGCCGTGACCGGGTGATAGTTGCCGGTCCCGAAGTGGCAGTAGGTGCGAAGCTGGTCGCCCTCCTTGCGCACCACCATCGAGAGCTTGGCGTGGGTCTTGTACTCCACGAAGCCGAAGACGACGTGGACCCCGGCGCGTTCCAGGTCGCGCGCCCACTTCAGGTTCGCCTCCTCGTCGAACCGCGCCTTGATCTCGATGAGGGCCGTGACGTTCTTGC
>MEEW01000022.1 GCA_001724985.1 Phenylobacterium sp. SCN 69-14 | reverse complement strand
AGCCGTGGCGGAGGCGTGGGAAGCGTGGGGCGGTGGCAAGCTTGAGCGCCGGAACCTGGCCTGCGGGGCGGGGGTTTGGCTAGGTGTCAAGCTGAGGAGATCGCCATGCCTACCGCCGCCACGAAATCCGGCGCTTCGAAGACCAAGACCGAAAAGCCTCGCCGCACGCGGCGCACCGGCCGCCGCGACCCTGTCGCCGTCCGCCTGCTCAAGCAGGACCATCGCGAGGTCGAGGAGATGTTCGATGAGTACGAGCAGCTCGAAAAGGCGGCCGACAAGCTCGCCCTGTTCAACAGGATCGCGCTGGCCCTCAAGGTCCATACCCAGATCGAGGAGGAGATCTTCTATCCGGCCGAACGCGGCGAGGTCGAAGACGACATGCTCGATGAGGCCTATGTCGAACACGACGGCGCCAAGAAGCTGATCGCCGAAATCGAGGCGATGTCTCCCAAGGACCAGTACTACGACGCCAAGGTCAAGGTGCTGGGCGAGTACATCAAGCATCACGTGAAGGAAGAGGAGCAGCCCGGAGGGATCTTCGCGCAGGCGAAGAAGGGCGACGAAGACCTCGACGCGATGGGAGAGCGCCTGAAGAGCCGCAAGGAAGAACTGATGGCCGAGCTGGCGCCCGCCAAGCCCAATTAGCTTCCGTCGCCCTCGACGCCCTCCGTCAGCCTTCGGCGCTGGGGTGGTAGCGGCGGACGCGGTGCAGGGTGTTGCGGTCGGTGTGGTGCATTTCCTCGCCGGTGGCGGCGAGTTTCAGGAGCAGGTCGGAGGTGTAGCTCAGCGTGCCGTCGTCGTTGATGGTGAAGCTGCTCTTGAAGTCGCGGATCTCGGCGCGTTCCAGCAGGTACTTGTTCTGCAGCACGCCGTAGTGGGCCTCGCCCGGGCGGGCGTCGAAGGTCAGGGTCCGGTCGTCGGGCTTGGCGCTGCTGCCGGCCAGGATGGCGATGCCGCGCCCGAACACCACGGTCCGCATGACCTCGCCGTGGATCTTGTCCCAGAGCAGGAAGCCGACCTCGTCGTGGAACGGGTCCATCGCCTCCTCGCCGTGGCGCCAGGCGGTCATGCCATAGTGCAGGCCCCACAGTTCCTGGCGGCCGTTTTCCTGGATCGGGATCGGCTTGAACCAGGCCTTTTCGAAATAGGTGGTCTCGGACGTCTCGTCGTCCTTGTTGTGGTAGGAGAGGTCGACCCCGACATCGCCTTCCCATTCCCCCACCAGCGGCGTCAGCGGCCCCAACTTACGCGGACCGCGGATGTCGTTCGCCATGTCGACGCCTCCTCCTCTTTCCGATCTGGAGGCTAGCGGCGTGGCAAATGCGAAAACCAACGAAATGTTCGCGCAGTATTCATGAAATATTTTCATGACAAGCGCGGGCCCGATCTACTGGGCGGCGAGGAAGCCGGAAAAATTCGTCGCCGAGCGCGACGGAAAGCCGCTCATCGCACGTTCAGGAAGCAAGAGCCCTAAAGAGGCTCGCCTGTCTCTCTCCCCAGCTTCAGGAACATATCGCTTGCGCCTTCCTTCCCGCCGCGGCTCGAACTCCGTCCGCCTCTCCCGCCGCCTGCTCGCGGGCGTGGCCTTCGCCGCGCTCTGCAGCACGCCCGCCCTGGCCCAGGTCTCCGCCTCGACCTATGCCGACGATCCCTATGGCGACACCGAGGTCGAGGAGCTGGTCGTGGTGGCCGGCGCGCGGACCCTGCCCGGGTCGGTGGCCGGCGACATCACGCCGGAACTGACGATCTCCCCGCGCGAGATTCGCGCCTATGGCGCGGCCAATGTCACCGAACTGCTGGAGGCCCTGTCGCCGCAGCTCTCCAGCGCCCAGGGCGGCGGCGGGCGCCCGGTGGTGCTGATCAACGGCGGGCGGGTGTCCGGCTTCGCCGAAATCCGCGACCTGCCGACCGAGGCGATCGCCCGGGTGGAGATCCTTCCCGAGGAGGTCTCGCTCAAATACGGCTATCCGTCCGACCAGAAGGTGGTGAACATGGTGCTGCGCCAGCGCTTCCGCGCCTGGCTCGGCGAGGCCACGGCCACCACCCCGACCCAGGGCGGGGGCGGCGAGACGGTCGGGGCGCATGCGGGCCTGCTGCGCATCCGCCAGGGCCAGCGCCTGATGCTGGACGCCAAGGCCAACCAGACTGCTTCGATCCTGGAAAGCGACCGCGACGTCGCCGGCGGGGAGGGCGCGTTCCGCAGCCTGCAGCCGAAGTCGTCCGACGTGACGCTGAACGCGGTGTTCGCCCGGCCGTTCGACAACGGCGTCTCGGCCTCGATCAACGGCTCGTTCGAGGCGACCGACAGCCAATCCCGGCTCGGCCTTTCGCCGCTGACGCCTGAAGCCCTGCTGCGGCGGAGCAAGGGCGAGGACGCCCAGCTCGCCGGATCGGCCAGCGGCGCCTGGAACGGCTGGCAGTGGTCGTCCACCGCCCAGGTCGAGCGCAGCGTCTCGCGCTCCGATACCGACCGGGTGATCAACGGCGCGCCCTATTCCGACTGGACCAAGGCGGTGACCACCACGGCCCAGGCCGACGTGGTGCTGAACCGGGCGCTGTGGGAGCTGCCGGCCGGCAAGGTCACCAGCACGCTCACCGCCCGCGCCTCGACGCTCGACTTCGACAGCGACGCCTGGCGCAACGGCGTCACCCAGTCGAGCGAGCTGTCGCGCGACATCGGCCAGCTTCGCGCCAGTTTCGACGTGCCGATCAGCCGGACCGACGAGATGTTCGGCAAGCTCTCGGCCAACCTCAATTTCGACTATCAGCGATTGTCCGACTTCGGCGACCTGCAGACGGTGGGCGCGGGCCTCAACTGGACCCCGGTCAAGCCGCTGCGGGTCCTGGCGTCCTTCACCCGTTCGGACCAGGCGCCAAGCCTCAACCAGCTCGGCGATCCCGTCACGGTCACGCCCGGCGTGCGCATGTTCGACCTCTCCAGCGGGCAGACGGTGGAGGTGACGCGGATCACCGGCGGGTCGCGCGACCTCGATGCGGGCCAGCGCGACGTCTTCAAGCTGGGCCTGACCTAAAGGCCGTCCGAGAAGATCAACCTGACCTTCCAGGCCAACTATGTCGACAGCCGCACGCGCGACGCCATCGTCTCCTTCCCCTCGGCCTCGACCCAGGTGGAAGCGGCCTTCCCGGACCGCTTCACGCGCGATGCGTCGGGAAACCTGATCCAGATCGACGCCCGGCCGGTCAATTTCGCGCGGCAGGACCGTCAGGAACTGCGCTGGGGTCTCACCTATTCGCGCCCGGTCGGTCCGCAGCCGACGCCCGAGCAGATGGCCGAGATGCGCCGGCGCTTCCAGGAAGCGCGCGCCGCGCAGGCGCAGGCCGGTCAAGGCCAAACCGCGCAAGGCCAAGGGGCCGGGCAAACGGAGGGGCAAGGCCAGGCCGGGCAGGGCCAGGCCCAGCCGGCCGCGCAGGGCCAGGGCGCCCAGCAGGGCCAGGGCGAGCGGCCTCCCGAGGGCGGTCCGCCTCCCGGTGAAGGTCCGCCGCCCGGCGGCGGCTTCCGCGGTCCGGGCGGTCCAGGCGGTCCAGGCGGTTCGGGGGGGCGCGGCGGTTTCGGCGGCTTCGGCGGCGGCCCGCGCAGCGGCGTCTTCCAGGTCGGCCTCTATCACACCTACGCCTTCAAGGACGAAGTGCTGATCCGCTCGGGCCTGCCGGCGCTCGACCTGCTGGACGGGGCGGCGATCGGCTCGGGCGGCGGCTCGCCGCGGCATCAGCTCGACCTGCAGGCCAACTATTCACGCGGCGGCCTGGGCGTGGCGATGAACGCCAAGTGGAACAGCTCCACCCATGTGGTCGGCGGGCCGGCCGGCGAAGACCTGGAGTTCTCGGACTTCACCACCGTCAACCTGCGCCTGTTCGCCGACCTCGGCGCCCAGCCCATGGCGCGCGAGCACACCTGGATGCGCGGCGCGCGCGCGACGCTCTCCATCGACAACCTGTTCGATGCGCGCCAGGAGGTGCGCAGCAGCGCCGGAACCACGCCGATCAGCTATCAGCCCGACCTGCTGGATCCGGTGGGGCGGACGGTGCGCCTTACGCTTCGCAAGCTGATCTTCTGACGCAAGCGGCGCGGCGGGGCGTTGCTCCGCGCGCCGTCCTGGTCCTCAATGGGCGGCCACGCCAGGAGGGGATCATGAGGAACAGAGGATTCGCCATCGGTTGGGGCGCGCTCGCCAGCATGGCGCTGGCCGCCGGCGGCGTCGCCTGCGCCCAGTCCAAGCCGCAGGACACCGAGGTGTGGAAGCCGGTCCCGCCGGTCGTCACGCCAGGCGCGGCCCCGGGCGCGGCGCCGTCGGACGCCATCGTGCTGTTCGACGGCAAGGACCTCAGTGAATGGGTCTCGGTCCGCGACAAGTCGCCGGCCGGCTGGAAGGTCGAGGACGGCGTCATGACCGTCGAGAAGTCGCGCGGCAACATCGAGACGCGGCGCGACTTCGGCGACTATCAACTGCACCTGGAATGGCGCATCCCCGAGGGGATCACCGGTTCGGGCCAGTATCGTGGCAACAGCGGCCTGTTCCTGGCCTCCACCGGCCCCGGCGACCGCGGCTACGAGATCCAGATTCTCGATTCCTATCAGAACGAGACCTACGTCAACGGCCAGGCCGGCGCGGTCTACAAGCAGCATCCGCCGCTGGCCAACGCCGCCCGCCCGCCGGGCGAGTGGCAGACCTACGACATCGTCTGGCATGCGCCGCGCTTCAGCGAGGACGGATCGCTCGCCGCTCCGGCGCGGGTGACGGTCATCCACAACGGCGTGCTCGTGCAGGACGATGTGGCTTTCGCCGGCGAGACGGTGTTCATCGGCAAGCCGGAGTACAAGGCGGCACACGGCCGTTTGCCGATCAAGCTCCAGGCGCACGGCGACCCCAGCGCGCCGATCAGCTTCCGCAATATCTGGGTGCGGGAACTGCCGCCCAGGCCTTAGTCAGATAGGGGCGGGCCCGGTGCTGGCCCGCACGACCAGCTTGTGGGGCAGGGTGACGTGCTGCAGGCCGCTGGCCCGGCCGCTCAGGATATCGAGCAGCAGCCGCACCACCTCATGGCCGATCTGGTCCATCGGCTGGCTGACCGTGGTCAATTGCGGGTCGAGGTACTGGGCGAAGCGGATGTCGTCGAAACCGACGAGCGAGACGTCCTGCGGGCAGCGCAGGCGGCGGCGGCGGATCGCCTCCAGGGCGCCCATGGCCATCTCGTCGCTGAAGCAGAAGATCGCCGTCGGGCGCACCTCCTCGTCGAGCAGGGCGAGGGTCTCGCGCACGCCGGATTCGATGGAGAAGTCGCCGGTCACGATGTTCAGGGCCTCGGACTCGCCGTGACGCGCGGCGGCGGCCTTCGCGCCGGTCAGGCGGTCGCTGCTGATCGGGCTGGCCAGCGGGCCGGTGACCACGCCGATGTGGGTGTGGCCCAGGCTGTAGAGGTGCTCCATCACCTCGGCGGCGGCCTGCTCGTTGTCGATATGGGCGCTGGAGACCCCGATGTCCGGGCGGAATTCGCAGCCGTTCACGATCGGCGTGCGCGGGCCCATGGTCGAGACCATGGCCGCCAGGGCGCCGGGCAGGCGGTGGCCGAGGAAGATCAGGCCGTCGGCCTCCTTGCGGCGAAGCATGGTGGCGTACTGCTCCTCGCGCTCCTCCTCGTGGCGCGTGTCGCCGAGCAGGACGGAATAGCCGGCGGCGTGCGCCGCCTCCTCCACGCCGCGGATCACCTGGGAAAAGAACGGGTTGGAGATGTCCGGCACCGTCACCAGGATCTTCTCGGTGCGCAGGGTGCGCAGGCTCTTGGCCGCGAAGTTCGGTTGGTATCCGAGCCGGGCGACCGACTCCATGACCTTCTGGCGGGTCGGCTCCAGCACCAGTTCGGGCGCGCTGAACACGCGCGAAACCGTTGCGGTGGAAACGCCCGCATCGCGCGCGACATCTTGAATAGTAGGCATCGGTCCGGACCCTGGGGCCAAGCCGGCGGTATTTCAAGGCGAAGCTGGGGCTCGCGGGCGCCCAACAAGCCGGTTGCCGCCCGTTCCGGCGCCTGTTATCGATGATTTCGATTACATCGGGCGAGCAGGGGCTGTCCTCAGCCCGCAGGACTGCCGGCCGGACGCCTGGGGAGGCAAGATGACGGCGAGCGTTCGGCTTTTCCTGATGATGGTGCTGCAGCTCGCCATCTGGGGCGCGTGGGCGCCCAAGCTGTTCCCCTATATGGGCATGCTGGGCTTCTCGGCCTGGCAGCAGTCGCTGGTCGGCAGTTCCTGGGGCGTGGCGGCCCTGGTCGGCATCTTCTTCTCCAACCAGTTCGCCGACCGCAATTTCGCGGCCGAGCGGTTCCTGGCGGCCAGCCACCTGATCGGCGGGGTCGCCCTGGTCGGGGCGGCCTTCGCCACCAGCTTCTGGCCGTTCTTCGCCTGCTACCTGATCTTCAGCCTGGTCTATGTGCCGACCCTGTCGGTCACCAATTCCATCGCCTTCGCCAATCTGCGCGACCCGGCCGCCGACTTCGGCGCGGTGCGCATGGGCGGCACGGTCGGCTGGGTGCTGGTGAGCTGGCCGTTCGTCTTCCTGCTGGGCGCCCATGCGGGTCCAGAGCAGGTGCGCTGGATCTTCCTGGTGGCGGCGATCATCTCGTTCGCGGCGGCCGCCTATTCCCTGACCTTGCCGCACACCCCGCCGCGCAAGGATGCGCCGGGCGTCGACAAGCTGGCCTGGCGGCGGGCCCTGACCCTGCTGGGCACGCCCTTCGTGTTGGTGCTGTTCGTGGTCACCTTCATCGATTCGGTGATCCACAACGGCTACTTCGTGGTCTCCGACGCCTTCCTCACCGACCGGGTCGGCATCGCCGGCAACCTGTCGATGGTGGTGCTGAGCTTCGGCCAGGTGGCCGAGATCGTCACCATGTTCGTACTGGGCCGGGTGCTGGCCAGGCTGGGCTGGAAGGTGACGATGATCGTCGGCGTCCTCGGCCACGCGGCGCGCTTTGCGGTCTTCGCCCTGTTCGCCGACAGCATTCCGGTCATCGTGGCGGTCCAGTTGCTGCACGGCGTCTGCTACGCCTTCTTCTTCGCCACCGTGTACATCTTCGTCGATGCGGTCTTTCCCAAGGATGTGCGGTCCAGCGCCCAGGGCCTGTTCAACCTGCTGATCCTGGGGATCGGCAATGTGGCCGCGGCCTTCCTGTTCCCGGCGCTCGCCGCCCGCCTGACCGACCCGGCCACCGGCGCGGTCGACTATGCGGCGCTGTTCATGGTCCCGACCGCCATGGCGCTGGGCGCGGTGGTCCTGCTCGCCGTCTTCTTCCGGCCGCCCTCGCGCGGTCCGGTCGCCCAGTCCGAGGACGCTTCGGCCCTGCCCGAAGGCGTCACTCCCTAGTCCTGAAACCATCCTGAGGAGATCCGTCGTGCGTCCAGACACCACCCGCACCGCCGCCACCGGCGATGAGGCCGTCGCCGGCCTGGAGTTCACCCTCAACCGACGCAGCGTGCTCGCCGCGGGCCTGGCGGCCATGGGCGGCGCGGCCGGCGGCGGTTCGGCCGGCGCCGCGACCCAGCCCTTCTTCCAGCGTCATGGCCTGCCCATCGGCCTGCAGCTCTACACCCTCGGCCCGGACGCCCAGAAGGACCTCGACGGCACGCTCGCGGCGGTGTCGAAGATCGGCTACCGCGCCATCGAGCTGGCCGGTCTGCTCGGCCGCACGGCGCCCGAGATGAAGGCGGCCATGGACCGCGCGGGCCTGGTCTGCACCAGCGCGCACATCCAGGGCCGGGCCATGGGCTCGCAGAGTTTCGGCGGCGACCTCGGCAAGCTGGCCGACGACCTGAACGTCATCGGCGTCAAGTCCGCCGTCATGCCGCTGTTCTACATTCCCGACCGTTTCGAGCTGAAGCCGAACCCCGGCGAGGACGGCCCGGCCTTCCTCAGCCGCCTGGTGGGGCAGATGACGGTCGACGACTGGAAGTGGAACGCCGACTTCCTCAACAAGAAGGGCGAGGCGCTCAAGGCCGCCGGCATCGCCGTCGGCTATCACAACCACAACAACGAGTTCGCGCCGCTGGGCGACACCACCCCGATGGACATCCTGCTGAAGGAGACCGATCCGTCGCTGGTGACCTTCGAGATGGACGCCGGCTGGGTGACGGCGGCTGGCCGCGACCCGTTCGAACTCTTGAAGACCTACAAGGGCCGCTTCACCCTGATGCACGTCAAGGACATCAAGCCGACCACCCAGGCGAACTTCGCCCTGAAGCAGGACCCGACCGAGGTCGGATCGGGCATGATCGACTGGAAGAAGCTGCTGCCGGCG
This sequence comes from Phenylobacterium sp. SCN 69-14, assembly GCA_001724985.1. Taxonomy (GTDB): domain Bacteria; phylum Pseudomonadota; class Alphaproteobacteria; order Caulobacterales; family Caulobacteraceae; genus Phenylobacterium. Next base: position 12,217 of record MEEW01000022.1, on the reverse strand, counting down.
GCCTACGCCGCGGGCGTGCGCCAGTTCTTCGTCGAGCAGGAGCCGCCGTTCCCCGGCGCGCGGATCGACTCGGTGAAGGTCAGCTACGACTATCTGGCGGGCGTCACCGCCTGATGGGTTCGGCCTCGCCCTTGCGGCTCGCCCTCGTCGGGGGCGGGCCGGGTTCGTTCATCGGCCCCGTTCACCGCATGGCCGCCGAGCTGGACGGCGCCATCCGCCTGACGGCCGGGGTCTTCAGCCGCGACGCCGCCAGGAACGCCGCGGCCGGCGCGGCCTGGGCCATCGCCCCCGACCGGGTCTATTCCGACTACCGCGCCATGATCGAAGCTGAAGGCCGGCGCGAGGACGGGATCGACATGGTCGCCGTGGTGACGCCCAACCATCTGCACTTCGAGGTCGCCAAGGCGGCCCTGGAGGCGGGCCTGCACGTGATGAGCGACAAACCCGCCACGCTCGATCTCGCCCAGGCCGAGGCCCTGGCCAGGGTCGTGGCCGCCTCGGGCCGGCGGTACGGCCTGACCTATGTCTATACCGGCTATCCCATGGTCCGCGAGGCGCGCGAGATCGTGGCCCGCGGCGACCTCGGCGCCGTGCGCAAGGTCATCGTCGAATATTCCCAGGGCTGGCTGTCGCGCCCCATCGAGCGGGACGACAACAAGCAGGCCGGATGGCGGGCCGACCCGGCCCAGTCCGGCGTCGGCGGCTGTATCGGCGACATCGGCGTCCACGCCTTCAACCTGGCGGAGTTCGTGACCGGGACGCCGGTCGAGCGGCTGTGCGCCGACCTTGCGGCCGTGGTTCCTGGCCGGGTGCTGGACGACGACTGCAACATCCTCCTGCGCTTCGGCGGCGGGGCGCGCGGCGTGCTGATCGCCTCGCAGATCTCGGCGGGCGCGCGCAACGGCCTGACCATCAAGGTCTATGGGGAGAAGGGCGGCCTGACCTGGTCGCACGAGCGGCACACCGAACTGACCCTCGACTGGCTGGACGGGCCCAGCCAGGTGCTGCACGCCGGCTCGCCCTATCTGAGCGCGGTCGCCCAGGCCGCCTCGCGCATTCCCACTGGCCACCCGGAGGGCTTCATCGAAGCCTTCGCCAACATCTATCGCGACTTCGCCCGCGCCGTGGGCGGGGAGGCCGCCCCCCTGGTCCCAGGCATCGCCGAGGGCGTGCGCGGCATGGCCTTCGTGGAGCGCGCCGTCGCCGCCAGCCGCGACGGGCTGGGCTGGGTCGAACTGGAAGGAGCAGGGCGATGAAGACGCTCAAGGGGCCGGGCATTTTCCTGGCTCAATTCATCGGGACCGAGCCGCCGTTCGACCGGCTGGACACCATGGCCAAGTGGGTCGCGGGCCTGGGCTATGTCGGGGTCCAGATGCCGACCGGCGGGGCGGATTCGTTCTTCAACCTCGAGCTGGCCGCCGAGAGCCAGACCTATTGCGACGAGATCGCCGGCGTGCTGGCCGAGCACGGCCTGCAGATCACCGAGCTTTCGACCCACCTCCAGGGCCAGCTCGTCGCCGTCCATCCGGCTTATGACGAGCTGTTCGACGCCTTCGCCCCGCGCCAGCTCCGCGGCAAGCCGGCCGAGCGCCAGGCCTGGGCGGTGGAGCAGGTGAAGGCCGGGGCGATCGCCAGCCGCCGGCTGGGCCTCGACGCCCACGCCACCTTCTCCGGAGCGCTGGCCTGGCCCTATCTCTATCCCTGGCCCCAGCGGCCGGCGGGCCTGGTCGAGGAAGCCTTCGCCGAGCTTGGCCGGCGCTGGCGGCCGATCCTCGACGTCTTCGAGGACCAGGGGGTCGACGCCTGCTACGAGATCCACCCCGGCGAGGACCTGCACGACGGAGCCACCTTCGAGCGGTTCCTGGACGAGGTCGGCGGCCATCCCCGCGCCAACATCCTCTACGATCCCAGCCACCTCCTGCTGCAGCAGCTCGACTACCTCGGCTATATCGACCGCTATCACGAGCGCATCCGCGCCTTCCACGTGAAGGACGCCGAGTTCTGCCCCAACGCTGCCTCGGGCGTCTATGGGGGTTACCAGGGCTGGGTCGAGCGGCCCGGCCGTTTCCGCTCGCTGGGCGACGGCCAGGTGGACTTCAAGGCGATCTTCTCCAAGCTCGCCCAGTACGACTATCCCGGTTGGGCGGTGCTCGAATGGGAATGCGCGCTGAAGCACCCGGAGCAGGGCGCCGCCGAGGGCGCGCCCTTCATCCGCGACCACATCATCCGCGTCACCGACCGCGCGTTCGACGACTTCGCCGGGGCGCGGACCGATCCCGCCCGCAACCGCCGGCTGCTGGGGCTTTAGCGCAGTTCCTGGATTTCGATGTCCTTGAACTCGATTGGCCAGCCCTCGCTCTGCAGGGCGATATAGCCTTCGGTCAGGGGGACCGGCCCCGGGAAGGCGGCCATATAGCCCTTGGCCGCGGCGGCGAACGGGTCGGCCGGGTCGAGCTCCACCGCGCCGTAGCGCTGCACGGCCACGCCGTCGATCTTCTGGGTCACCTCGCCGCTGGGCAGGACCTCCAGCTCCAGCCGCACCCAGGTTCCGTTGGGAATGGTCGGCCCGGCGGCGGGTGAGATGCAGTGGGCCTTGGCCCGCACGCCGTCGAAGGCGACGCTGGTTCCCGGCGTGCAGACCGCGCCGGTCGGCCGGGCCGCCTCGCCGTCGCGCCCCAGCATCTGGAACTCGACCGACATGGGGAAGGGCTGGTCCAGCTCCATGCTCTGCGGGCTCTGGCTATGGAACATCACCCCGCTGTTGCTGCGCGCCCAGGTCGGCGTGTCGGGCAGGCCTTCGTCTAAGAAGCGGTAGCTCAGCCGCAGGCGATAGGCCTTGAACGGCGTCTTGTAGAAGAGGTGCCCGAAGCGGTTCTTGAAGCGGTCGTAGCCGGCGTAGGAGACCGCGATCGCCCCGTCGCGCGCGACGAAGGTCTGCTGGTAGTTCTCCCCGGCCGGATGGCCGGCGATCTTGGGAATCCAGCCGTCCAGGCTGGCGCCGTCGAAGAGGCTTTTCCAGGGGCCGGCCTGCGCCTCGGCTCCCTGGGCCGGAAGCGCTGCGGCGAGCGCTCCGCAGGCGGTCAACACCGCGGCGATCCGTTGGCGTCCCATGGCGGCCCTCCCTTGCGTGCTTGCAATGTAACCCATTTCATGGGAGCTGTGGATTGCAAAGCGGACGGTGCGGCGCAGACTGCGCCTGGCCGTCGAACAAGAGCGTCTGGCGGATGAACCGCCAGGCCAGACGAGGGGGGAACATGGCCAATCTCAATGGTCGTGCGCGCCAGGAGAACACCTACGACGCCATCGTCGTCGGCAGCGGCATCAGCGGCGGCTGGGCCGCCAAGGAACTCACCCAGAAGGGCCTGAAGACCCTCGTCCTCGAGCGCGGCCCCATGGTGCGCCACCTGGAGGACTATCCCACCGCGGTCATGGACCCGTGGCAGGCGCAGTATCCGCAAGGCAAGCTGCCGGCCGACGAGCTGAAGAGCCGCTATCCGGTCCAGAGCCGCACCGGCTATACGGTCACCGAGTTCACCAAGCACTTCTTCGTTCGGGACGACGAGAACCCCTATACCGAGGAAGCTCCCTTCGACTGGATCCGCAGCTATCAGGTCGGCGGCCGCTCCCTGACCTGGGGACGCCAGAGCTATCGCCACAGCCCGATGGACTTCGAGGCCAACGCCCGCGACGGCGTCGGGGTCGACTGGCCGATCCGCTACGCCGACCTCGCCCCCTGGTACGACTATGTGGAGCGATTCGTCGGGGTCTCTGGCCAGAACGAGGGGCTGGCGCACATGCCCGACGGCCAGTTCCAGCCGCCGATGGAGATGAACTGCGTCGAAAAGGCGTTCAAGGCGCGCATCGAGGCGCGCTTTCCCGAGCGCCGCATCACCATCGGCCGCGCCGCCCACCTGACCGAACCGACCGAGGAGCAGCTCAGCCTCGGGCGGACCAAGTGCCAGCACCGCAACATGTGCATGCGCGGCTGCCCGTTCGGCGGCTATTTCAGCTCCAACTCGGCGACCCTGGTGGCGGCCGAGCGCACCGGCAATCTGCGCATGCGCCCGGACGCCATCGTCACCTCGCTGATCTATGACGAGGCGGCCGGCAAGGCGACCGGGGTGCGCATCCTCGACGCCGAGACCGGCCAGGACGAGGAGTTCTACGCCGAGGTGGTGTTCCTCTGCGCCTCGGCCCTGAACACTGCCTGGATCATGCTGAACTCGACCAGTTCGCGCTTCCCCAACGGTTTCGGCAACGGCAGCGACCAGCTCGGCCGCAACGTCATGGACCACCACTTCCGGGTCGGCGCCCGCGCCGTGGTCGACGAGTTCTCCGACAAGTACTATTCCGGCCGCCGGCCGAACGGCATCTACGTCCCACGGTTCCGCAACCTCGGCGACGCGGCCACCGCGCGGAAGGACTATATCCGCGGCTTCGGCTACCAGGGCGGCGGCGGGCGGCCCGGCTGGGACCGCGACCTGACCGGCGAGGGGTTCGGCGCGGAGCGCAAGGCCGCGCTCAGCCAGCCGGGGCCATGGGTCATGCAACTGGGCGCCTTCGGCGAGATACTTCCCTATGCGGACAACCGCGTCACCCTCGACCATGACCGCAAGGACAAGTACGGCCTGCCCACGCTCTCGGCCAAGGTGACGATCCGCGAGAACGAAAAGGCCATGCGCAAGGACATGATGGCCGCCGCGGTCGAGATGCTGGAGGCCGCGGGCTTCAAGAACGTCCAGGCGGCGGACCTCGGCTATTCGCCGGGCCTCGGCATCCACGAGATGGGGACCGCGCGGATGGGGCGCGATCCGAAGACCTCGGTGCTCAACGCCCACAACCAGGTGCACGAGTGCAGGAACGTCTACGTCACCGACGGGGCGGCCATGACCTCGGCCTCGTGCGTGAACCCCTCGCTGACCTATATGGCGCTGACCGCGCGCGCCGTGGATCACGCCGTCCAGGCCAAGAAGAAGGGCGATCTGTGATGCTGAACAGACGAAATGCGATGCGCGGCCTGGCGCTCACCCTGGGCGTCGCCTCCGCCGGGCTGGCCGGCCCGGTCGCCGCGGCCATGCCGCCCCTGACCTGGACGCCCAAGGCCCTGACGCCCGACCAGGCCCGCCTGGTGGACGTGGTGGCCGAGCTGATCGTGCCGGCCACCGACACGCCCGGCGCGCGCCAGGCCGGCGTGCCGCAGTTCATCGACCGCACCCTGGCCGTCTGGTGCGACCAGAAGCAGGGCGACCTGCTGAGAAGCGGGCTGGCGCGGATGGACGCCGACGCCCGCGCCGCCCACGGCGTCCCCTTCATCGCCCTTGGCCCCCGGCAGCAGGCGGATCAACTGGCCGCCTACGACAAGGAAGCCAAGGCCGCCTGGGGCCAGCCGCACTTCTTCAAGTCGCTGAAGGAACTGGTCACCATCGGCTACTTCACCTCCGAGCCGGGGGCGACGCTCGCCCTGCGCTACGATCCGGTGCCCGGCGCCTATCGCGGCTGCATTCCGCTGTCGGAGATCGGCCGCGCCTGGGCGACCTGACGCAGGCTGCGGGATTGACGCAGGGCCGGCGGCATTCAAGTTTGGACCCTTCCTTTGCGGGAGGCCGCCATGCGCTGGAACGAACTTGAGGGCGAGGCCTGCTCGCTGGCCCGCACGGTCGGGGTGATCGGCGACCGCTGGACGCTGCTGATCCTGCGCGACTGCTTCCTGAAGGTGCGGCGGTTCGAGGACTTCCAGGCCCGGCTCGGCGTCTCCCGCGCGATCCTGGCCGACCGTCTGGAGAAGCTGACCCGCAACCGCGTCCTGGCCAAGGTGGCCTATCAGCAGCGCCCGGTCCGCTACGAATACCGCCTGACCGACAAGGGCCTGGCCCTGCATCCCGTCATCATGGCGATGGTCCATTGGGGCGACGAACACCTGGCCGGGGCGGCGGGGCGTCCGGTTCTCCATCGCCATCTTTCCTGCGGATGCCAGTTCGACCCGGTGATGGTCTGCTCCGAATGCCGCGAGGAGGTTTCGCCTCGCCAGGTCCAGGTCCTGGTCGGGCCGGGCGGGGTCGATCCCCATCACCTGCCGCCGGGCGGCGAACGCTCGGCCTGACGCCGCCGCGCCGCCTTGCCATGGCCTGCGCATGGGTATTAAGTTCAAAAATAGAACTAATGGGCGCGGCGCGCCGGCAAAGAAGGGAAGGGCGCCATGCCCGAGGTGAAGTTCCTGTTCGATTTCGGCAGCCCGAACGCCTATCTCAGCCACAAGGCGATCCCGCAGATCGAGGCGCGGACCGGCGTGCGCTTCGACTATGCGCCGATCCTGCTGGGCGGGGTGTTCAAATTGACCGGCAACCAGTCGCCGGCCCTGGCCTTCGCCGGCATCCGCAACAAGCTGGCCTACGAGAACCTGGAGACGCGCCGCTTCGTCGCCCGCCACGGCCTCGCGGCGTTCCGCATGAACCCCCATTTCCCGGTCAACACCTTGCAGATCATGCGCGGGGCGGTGGCGGCCCAGGCGCTCGGCGTGTTCGAGCCCTATGTGGAGCAGGTCTTCGCCGACATGTGGGAGCGGGGCCTGAAGATGGACGACCCGCAGGTGATGCGTCAGGCGCTGGCCGACGGCGGCCTGCCGGTCGAGGAGTTGCTGGCGGCCAGCGCCAGCGACGAGATCAAGGCCCGCCTGGTCGCCAACACCGAGGCGGCGGTGGAGGCCGGCGTGTTCGGCGCGCCGAGCTTCCTGGTCGGAAGCGAGCTCTTCTTCGGCAAGGACCGCCTGGGCGCCGTGGAAGAGGAAATCCTGCGCCAGTCAGTCCCAGCCCGCGGCCTGATCGGAGCAGCCTCATGAGCCAGACGCAAACCAAGGGCGCATGCCTGGTCATCGGCGCCGGCGACGGGGTCGGCGGCGCCATCGCCCGGGCCTTCGCCCTCGACGGCTACGAGACCGTCATCACCCGCCGGGCGCGCAATCTCGACCAGTTGGAGGCCTTGGCCGCCGGCATCCGCGCCGAGGGCGGGATCGTCCACGCCCGCGGCGTCGACGCCCGCTCCGAAGAGGAGACGATCGCCCTGTTCGCCGAGATCGAGCGCGAGATCGGCCCGCTGGAGGTCGTGGTCTTCAATATCGGCGCGAACGTGCGCTTCGGTATCGAGGAAACCACGGCGCGGGTCTTCAGCAAGGTCTGGGAGATGGCCTGTTTCGCCGGCTTCCTGGCCGGGCGCGAGGCGGCCAAGGTCATGGTCCCGCGCGGGCGCGGCACTATCCTCTTCACTGGGGCGACGGCCAGCCTGCGCGGCCGCGACGGCTTCGCCGCCTTCGCCGCGGCCAAGGCGGGCCTGCGCGCTCTGGCCCAGAGCCTGGCGCGCGAGCTGGGGCCGAAGGGAATCCACGTGGCCCACGTGATCTGCGACGGGTCGATCGACGGCGTCTTCTCGCGCCAGAACATCCCCGACCTTGAGCGGCGGCTGGCCGAGGACCGCGTGCTCAAGCCGGCCGACATCGCCCAGACCTATCTCGACCTGCACCGCCAGCGGCGCTCGGCCTGGACGCATGAACTTGACCTGCGCCCCTGGAGCGAGAGCTGGTAGGGTTCAGCGCGCGGCCTGACGTCCCGGCCGCGACTGGCGCAGGATCGCCGCGGCCGTGCGCGGCGGGGCCTCGGCCGGGGCGCGCTCCGTGCGCCGGTCGCCCAGCAGGGCCAGCGCCTCCTCGATCTGGCGGCGCTCGGCCTCGATGACGGCCAGGCGTTCTTCCAGCCGCCCGACGGCGCAGTCCACATAGGTCTCGCCGCCGGCCTGCTCGCGGCGTTCGAGGATCAGGCGGATGTCGCGCACGTCCAGGCCCGCGCGGCGGAACTGGGCGATCAGGCGCAGGCGCTCCATGGCCCGCTCGTCGTAGCGGCGGCAGTTGAGGCGGTCGCGGTCGGCCTCGATCAGGCCGACTTCCTCGTAATAGCGCAGGGCCCGCGCCGTCAGGCCGAACTCGCGCATCGCCGCGCCGAGCGAGGCGTAGGCGCCGCCGCGCGGCACGAGCCGTAACCGCCGGAGCCCGGCGTCTTCCGATAGGCTGGTCATCAGATTTGCGAAACTGAGTTGAAGGGTGAAACCTTCGTACTCCAGCCCGCGACGTCAATCTGCGCAAAAACCTTGGGAATGGGCCGAATTCGTGCCAAATCTTCGCGCCTGACGCGGCGGAATTTGTGAAATTGCGAAGAGTCCAGAAGCTGTTTGTCGGGCCCAAGGTCCGCAGCCTGCGCGAGGCGAAGGGCTGGACCCTGGACGCCTGCGCGCGCCGGCTGGGCGTCTCGATCAGCTATCTCTCGCAGATCGAATCCAATCAGCGGCCGGTCACCTCGCGGGTGCTGGTCGCCCTGACCGACGCCTTCGAGGTTTCCGCCGCCGCGCTCGATGCGGCGGACGACGACCGCCTGGTCGCCGACCTGCGCGAGGCCCTGGCCGACTTCGGCGGCCGCGACTCCCCGGTGGCGATGTCGGAACTGCGCGCCGCCGCGCTCCAGGCGCCGGCCCTGGCCCACCGCTATCTCGACCTGCACCGCGCCTATCGCCGGCTGGACGAACGCCTGCGCCAGACCGAGGAGGCGGTCGCCCTGGACGAGGCGGCGGCGGCCAGCTCCCTGCTGCCCTACGAGGAGGTGCGCGACTTCTTCCACTACAAGGACAACTACATCCACGAGCTCGACGCCGCCGCCGAGGCCCTGGCCCAGGAGGCCGCCGGGGCGCCGATGGAGGCCGCCCTGGGCGCTTCGGTGCGGCTGGCCGACCTGGGCGAGGTCATGCGCCGCTACGACCCCGCCGCCCGCACCCTCTGGGTGAACTCGGCCCTTCCCGAGGAGACCCGCCGCTTCCAGACCGCCTTCCATCTGGTCTCGACCCGCTTGGCGGACCTGATCGAGCAGGAGCTGGCGGTCTCGGGGCTGAAGAGCCGCGAGGCGCTGGACATCTGCCGGATCGGGCTCGGCAACTATGCGGCCGGCGCCTTCCTCATGCCCTACCGCCGGTTCGCCGCCGCGGCCCGCGCGCACCGCCACGACGTCGACGAACTGGCGCGCCTCTTCGAGGTCAGCCTGGAGCAGGTGTGCCACCGCCTCAGCAACCTGCAGCGGCCGGGCGAGCGCGGCGTGCCGATCTACTTCGTGCGGATGGATCACGCCGGGAACATCACCAAGCGCCACAGCGCCACGCGGTTCCGGTTCGCACGTTTCGGCGGCACCTGCCCGCTCTGGAACGTGCACGATGCGGCCGGCGCGCCCGACCGCTATGTGGTCCAGGTCGCCGAAATGCCGGACGGGGCGAAGTATCTCTGCGTCGCCCGCGGCATCGCCAAGCGGTCGGGCGGCTATCTGGCGTCGGTGCGCCGCTATGTCCTGGGCTTCGGCTGCGAGCTCGAGCATGCGCAGGAGATGGTCTATTCGGCGGGCCTGGACCTGAAGGCCCCGCCGGCGCGCATTGGCGTCAGTTGCCGGATCTGCGAGCGTGACGACTGTTCCCAGCGCGCCTTTCCCCCGGTCGACCGCCGCCTCGTCGTGCCCGGCGACGAACGCGCCATCGTGCCGTTTCAACTCGGCCGGTCGGGATAGGGGAGGCAGAACGCCGCCGGCTCAGGGTCTGAAAGCCGGCGGCTGCCGATCGGGTGGCTCGGATTCACTGACGATCGGGTTCTGCATCGGCCGTGGGTGACGGCCGCGCCGATCGCTTGGGGGCCCTGTCGACGACGATGTGTCCATCGTCGCATGGAGAAGCCAGGTCCGGCCGCCCCCAAGGCCCGTCAAGCGTCAGCCTGTTCATTCTGTTACTGCCCGCAGTCTTGTCCATTAAGGAACAGGTTAACCATAGGCTGCGCGCGATTATTTGCAGTTTTTGACAATCCAGAGGCGATGAGCGACGCAGTTCCACCCCTAAACAGCGTCAGCGCTTCCTGAATCTGCGCAAGGGCCTGGCCCTCGGCGGCCGGTAACGGCGTTTTACCGATTGTGCGCGACGATGCGGCCCAAGAGGAATTGGGGCGCATGGATATTTCACGAGGCGTCGAGCTCGCCAGGACGTCGCTGCGGGCGAACGGCCTGATCGTCCTGCTGATCGCGCTGCACATGGCCGGGGCGGCGATGCTGTCGCGGATCTACGGCTTCGGCGTCCGGTTCAGCTTTCTCGGCCAATTGGCGTTCCTGGCCTCGACCTACGCGGTGGCGGGGGCGGCGCTGATCCTGTGGAGGTTGAGGACGCTGCCCGCCAATCCGCTCCAGGACCTGGTCAGGGACGTGCGGTCCTGGAACCTCGGCGAACGGATCGCCGTCGCGGCTCCCGCCGTCCTGGCCTTCAGCTTCTTCGGATCGAGCTTCGGGGCGATCAAGTCGGCCATTCCGCAGATGCATCCCTATACCTGGGACGCGACCTTCGCGGCCTGGGATGTGGCGATCCATGGACAGGACGCCTGGCGGGTGATCCAGCCCCTGGTCGGCCATCCGCTGATCTCGTCGGCCCTGACCGGCGTCTATCATTTCTGGCTGCTGGCCTTCAATCTGGGGCTGGTCATCGCCTGCGCCGCCTCGCCGGCCTCGATCCTGCGCAAGCAGTTCCTGATCGCCTTCATCCTCTCCTGGACCTTGATCGGCAATCTGGCGGCGACCCTGCTCGCCTCGGTCGGCCCCTGCTTCGTGCAGCCCATGCTGGGCGATCCGCGCTATGACGGCCTCATGGCCTATCTGCGGACGGCGGCCGAGCAGTATCCGATCCTCACCCTCGACGTGCTGCAGATGCTGCTGGACGACGCGCGGCGCGGAGCTGCGGGCCTGGGCCGCGGCATCTCGGCCATGCCCAGCATGCACGTCTCGATCTCGCTGCTGCTGGCCCTGGCCCTGCGCCGCCTGTGGCCGGCCTGGCAATGGGCCGGATGGCTGTTCCTGGCCGTGATCATGGTCGGATCGGTCCACCTGGGCTACCACTACGCGGTGGACGGCTACATCTCGCTGGTCCTGACGCTTCTGGTCTGGAAGCTCAGCGGCGTGATGGCCGGCTATCGCCCGCAGCCGGCCGTCGGCTACCGCCTGGCGCTGGACTGAGGCCAGGTCATCTCAGCGAGGCGTTGATCGCCGCCAGCGCCGCGGCGCCGGGCGTCAGTTCGCGCGAGCCGAGCGAGTTGAGCGGGGCGTCCACCGTGCCGAGGTTCTCGTGCAGGTCGCGCGCCTCGGGGTCGAGGAACAGCAGGCCGGTGACGATCTCGCCCAGGGCCTGGCGCGCCTGCAGATAGGCCATGGCGCCGACCCGGTCGGACGGGTCGTAGTGCTCGGCCAGCTTGTGCAGGTGCAGGATCGAGCCGTCGTGCTGGGCGACCGGGACGGTTTCTCCGGGCGCGTAGTCGACCGTGATCGCCTCGCGCGCCGGGATCAGGTCCATGCGGTTCACCGCCTCGTTGTGCTCGCGCACATAGTCGTAGGACTTGGTCGATCCGGCGTGGTTGTTGAACTGCACGCACGGGGAAATGCAGTCGATGAAGGCCGGGCCCTTGTGGCTGAGGGCCGCCTTGACCAGCGGGACGAGCTGGGCCTTGTCACCGGAGAACGAGCGGGCCACGAAGGTCGCGCCCATCTGCAGGGCCAGGCTGACCAGGTCGATGCCGGCGTCGTGGTTGATGACGCCCTTCTTCGATTTCGAGCCCTTGTCGGAGGTGGCCGAGAACTGGCCCTTGGTCAGGCCGTACACGCCGTTGTTCTCGACGATATAGAGCATGTTGACGCCGCGCCGGATCGAGTGGGCGAACTGCCCCAGCCCGATGGAGGCGGAGTCCCCGTCGCCCGAGACGCCCAGATAGATCAGGTCGCGATTGGCGAGGTTCGCCCCGGTCAGCACCGAGGGCATGCGCCCGTGCACGGTGTTGAAGCCGTGGGAATTGCCGAGGAAATAGTCTGGGGTCTTCGATGAACAGCCGATGCCCGACAGCTTGGCGATCCGGTGCGGCGGCAGGTCCAGCTCGTAGCAGGCCTGGATGATCGAGGCCGAGATCGAATCGTGCCCGCAGCCGGCGCAGAGGGTCGAGACAGAGCCCTCGTAGTCGCGGCGCGTATAGCCGAGCGCATTGGTCCTGAGCTGCGGGTGGTGCAGTTGCGGCCGCAGCAATTGGAGTTCAAGTTGAACCTGGCCAAGATTTACATCAAGGCAGGGCAAAAGGATGCGGCCAAGGCCGTGCTCGATGAACTCGCCGCGGCAGGGGCGCGCA
>MEEW01000021.1 GCA_001724985.1 Phenylobacterium sp. SCN 69-14 | reverse complement strand
CTGGTCGTAGCTGTAGTAATAACCGCGGTCGTCGCACAGGGCCGAGGAGCGGCCGACGCCCACCCCGACGCCGCCGCCGACCAGGGCGCCCAGCACCGCACCCTCGGTGCGGGCGTTGCGGGCGGCGATGTTGGAGCCGAGCGCCCCGCCGATCAGGGCGCCGATCAGGCCGCCGGCCACCGCGTTGGTGTCGCGGCGATTGCGGCAGGACGGGTCGGAGCTGAAGTAGGAGGTGTCGCGCCCATAGTCGCCGGCGCTCCAGGCGGGCGGCGGTCCGTAGCGGCGTTCATAGGCGCCCGAGCCCCAGCGGCGGTCGTAGGTTCCGCGCTGGCGTTCCCACTGGGCGCGGCGGGCCTCGTAGTCGCGGCGGGCGGCGTCGTAGTCGGCGCGGTCGTTGTCGTACCGGCGCAGGTCCTGGCGGTACTGGTCGGTGGGCTGGTACTGGGCGAAGGCGGCCGGCGGCGCCACCGAAAGCGCCGCCGCCGTCGCCAGTGCGATCTTGATCATTCGCATAGGTTGGCTCCTGGCTGCCTCAGCACCCGCCAGGGGGCGGGCCGAGGGCGAGGGGATCGCCGGCCTCCCGCCGGGACGTCGGTCCGACCTCGGCTATCAGAACGTGACGAGGCGGCGGCGGTTGCAGTCGCCGGGTTGACGCGCGGGCCGCGATGGAGGTTCCTCGGGCTTGTGAGGCGGGCGCTTCGCGCCTAGTTTCCGCCGCTTCCGCCAACGGAAAGGGAAGATTCCTCGAATGGCCGCACACTATCTCGAGTTCGAGCGCCCGATCGCCGACCTCGAAGCGAAGATCGAGGAACTGTCCAAACTGTCGGAAACCACCGGCTCTGGCGCGCTGGACGCCGAGATCGCGGCGCTGCGTGCGCGGGCGCAGGAAGTGCGCCGCCAAGCCTACGCCAAGCTGGACGCCTGGCAGAAGACCCAGGTCGCGCGCCATCCCGACCGGCCGCACTTCGTCGACTATTGCAGCGGGCTGATCGAGGAGTTCGTGGAGCTGCGCGGCGATCGCAAGTTCGCCGACGACCAGGCGATCCTGGGCGGGCTGGGCCGGTTCCGCGGCCAGCCGGTGGTGGTGATGGGCCACGAGAAGGGCCGCGACACCGTCGGCCGCGTGAAGCACAATTTCGGCTACGCCCGGCCCGAGGGCTACCGCAAGGCGATCCGGCTGATGGAACTGGCCGAGCGGTTCAACCTGCCGGTCATCAGCTTCGTGGACACGCCGGCGGCCTATCCGGGCGTGGGCTCGGAGGAGCGCGGGGTGGCCGAGGCCATCGCCCGGTCCACCGAGAAGTGCCTGATGCTGGAGGCGCCGATGGTCGCGGTGGTGACCGGCGAGGGCGGCTCGGGCGGGGCGCTGGGCATCGCCTGCGGAAACCGGGTGCTGATCCTGGAGCACGCCATCTATTCGGTGATCCCGCCGGAGGGGGCCAATTCGATCCTGTGGCGCGGGGCGCGCACCGCCGAGGAAGCGGCCAAGGCGATGAAGATCACCGCCCAGGACCTGATCGGCATGAAGATCGTCGACCGGATCATCGCCGAGCCGCCGGGCGGGGCGCACGCCGACAAGGAGGCGACGATCCAGGCGGTGGGTGACGCCATCGAAGACGAGCTTTCCAAGCTGGCCGGGCTGTCGATCCCGGCCCTGCGCAAGCAGCGGGCCGAGCGCTTCTACGCCATCGGGCGCAGCGGGCTGCAATAGGAATCCTTTTCCTCCCCTGCGTTAGCGGGGGAGGAAAAGATCGGCCCGCAAAGAGGAGAGGGGCTGGCTCGTTCTAGGCCAGGCTGCGAAGCGTCTCGGCCAGGTCGTCGACGGCTTCGGCGGTGACGGCCCATGAGCACATGAAGCGCACCGAGCCGTCGAGGAAGCGGTAGACGAACCAGCCGGCGGCGTGCAGGCGCGCCAGGGCCTGGTCGTCCATGCGCACGAAGACCGCATTGGCCTCGACCGGATGGGCGAGGGGAAAGGGCATGGCGCCGGCCAGCCGCCGGGCCATGGCGTTGGCGTGGGCGGCGCGGCCGGCGAAGGCGCCGGTCTCCAGCATGCCGATGAAGGGGGCGGCGTGGAAGCGGCCCTTGGACGGCAACTGGCCGGCCTGTTTCAGGCGCGCGTCGAAGCGGCGGGCCAGGGCGCGGTCGAAGACCACCACCGCCTCGGTCGGCGGCATGCCGGCCTTGGTTCCGCCGACCACCAGGATGTCGACGCCCAGACGGGCGATGGACTTCAGGTCGAAGCCGGCCGCTGCGGCGTTGGCCAGGCGCGCGCCGTCGAGATGGACGGCCAGGCCCTTGGCCTTGGCCGGGGCGACCAGGGCGGCGAGCTGATCCTGCGAATAGAGCGTGCCGTATTCGGTGGCGTTGGTTAGGGAGAGGGCGGCCGGCGACTGGCGGTGCGAGACGTCCGGCTGGCCCAGGGCCGCGGCGAGCGCCGCCGGCGCGATCCGGCCCGAGGCGCCGGGCAGGCCGACGAGGCCCAGGCCCTGGCCGAAGAAGCCCGGCGCGCCGGTCTCGTCGGTGCAGACATGGGCGTGTTCGTGGGCGAGCACCGCCTCGAACGGGCGGCAGAGCGCGCCCAGGGCGATGGCGTTGGCCGCGGTGCCGGAGGCGACGAAGCGCACCTCGGCGTCGGCGTCCAGCATTGCGCGGACCGCATCGGCGGCGCGGGCGCTGACCTGGTCGGTCCCATAGCCCGAGGTGAAACCGGCGTTGGCGGCGAGCACCGCCTCCATGGCCTCGGGCGCTGCGGGGGCGGTGTTGTCGGAGGCGAAATCGTAGCGGGCCATGGCCGGTTTGGTAGCGCGGCTTTCGCGCGCGGCGAAGCCGGGAGTTTTCTGGAATCTTCATAGTCGCCCCGCCATGTTCGGCGGCGGGGGTTTGAGTATGGGTGATTTTTCCGGGGCGGATCTGGCCGGACGGCTGGCCAATGTCGCGCGGCTGACCGCGCATGCGGTGGCCCTGTGCGACGCCGCCGGCCGGGTGGAGTGGATCAACGACAGCTTCACCGCCATGACCGGCTACAGCCTGGCCGAGGTGCAGGGCCGCCAACTGGGCGAGCTGTTCTATTGCGTCGACGCCGATCCGGAGACGGTGGCCTGGATGGCGGCGCGCGCCGCGGCCGGCGAGGGGTTCCGCACCGAGGTCCTGAACCAGGTGAAGGAAGGGCGCCGGGTCTGGATGGACGTCGACTTCCGGCCGATCTTCGATGATGCGGGCGTGCTCGACGGGTTCATGGTCATCCAGGCGGACGTGACCGCGGCCCGGCAGATGCGCGAGCGGCTGGCCGCTGCGTCGACGGCGCTGAAGGCGGCGGGACGCCTGGCGCGGCTGGGCGGCTGGGAGGTCGACCTGATCGCCGGGGTGGTGCGCTGGAGCGCCGAACTGGCCGAGTTGCTGGGCCGGCCCAGCCAGGTCGAGAACCACATCGCCTCGATGGACGTGTATGCGCCGAACGAGCGGGAATGGGTGCTGGAGCACATCAGCCACGCCATCCGCACCGGCGAGCGGGTCGATTTCGAGGCCCAGGCGGTGGGTGCGGACGGGGCGCCGATCTGGCTGCGGGTGATGGGCGAGGCGCGCATGGTCGACGGGCGCTGCGTGGCTCTGCACGGCGCCAGCCAGGACGTCACCGCCCAGCGCGAGGCGATGGCCGAGCTGCGCGAATCGGAGCGGTTCGGGCGGGGGGTGATCGACGGCCTGCCGGCGCTGCTGACCGTGATCGACGAGTCCGGGGCGATCATCGCGGCCAACTCAGCGTTCCGGAAGCTGGGGGCGGAGGTCGTGAAGAGCGACGTCTATCCGATGGGCCGCAACCTGTTCGACGTGTTCGACCGGCTGCCGGGCGGGCGCGGCAAGCTGCTGACCCGGGGCGTGCGCTCGGTGCTGGCGGGGCAGGCCGACAGCTTCACCCGCGCCTATCAAGCCAGGAACGGCGAGTGGTTCCGGCTGGTCGCCGCGCGGTTCGAGGGCGAGGGGCCGGTGCGCTGCGTGGTCATCACCCAGTCGATCGAGGACGTGAAGCGCTCGGAGCGGCGGCTGAAGGAGCTGAACCTGCGGCTGCGCAAGGCGCGCGATGCGGCCAATGCGGCCAATGCGGCCAAGTCGGCGTTCCTGGCCACCATGAGCCACGAGATCCGCACCCCGCTGAACGGGGTGCTGGGCATGGCCCAGGCCATGGCCGGGGACGAACTGATCGCGCGCCAGCGCGAGCGGCTGGAGGTGGTGCGCCAGGCGGGCGAGACGCTGCTGGTGCTGCTCAACGACCTGCTGGACCTGTCGCGGATCGAGGCCGGGCGGCTGGAGCTGGAGGATGGGGCGGTCGACGTCGCCGCTCTGATGCAGGGGGTGGCGGCGACCTTCGGCCCGCTGGCGGCCGAGAAGGGGCTGGAGCT
This sequence comes from Phenylobacterium sp. SCN 69-14, assembly GCA_001724985.1. GTDB lineage: Bacteria > Pseudomonadota > Alphaproteobacteria > Caulobacterales > Caulobacteraceae > Phenylobacterium. The sequence continues at coordinate 16,171 of MEEW01000021.1, read as the reverse complement.
GGAGCTTGCGGCCGAGCCGGCCTTGAACGGGCTGTGGGCGGGCGACCCGATCCGCGTGCGCCAGATCCTGCACAACCTGGTCTCCAACGCCGTGAAGTTCACCGCCCGGGGGACGGTGCGGGTGCGGGCCCTGCGGCGGGCCGGCCGGCTGGTGCTGGAAGTGGCCGACACCGGGCCGGGGATCGCGGCCGAGCGGCAAGGCGCGCTGTTCCAGAAGTTCGTGCAGGAAGACGCCTCGACCACCCGGCGCTATGGCGGGTCGGGCCTGGGCCTGGCGATCTGCCGCGAGCTGGCAGAGCTGATGGGCGGGCGCATCGGCGTGGTCTCCGAACCGGGCGCGGGATCGACCTTCATGGTGAGCCTGCCGCTGACGCGGGTGCGGGCCGCGCCGGAGCCGGCGCCGATGGCGCCCGCGCAGGTTCCGGCCGGCGGGCTGCGGGTGCTGGCGGCCGAGGACAATCCCGTCAACCAACTGGTGCTGAAGACCCTGCTGGCCCAGCTCGGCCTGGAGGTCGCGTGCGTGGCGGACGGCCAGGCGGCGGTCGAGGCCGCGGCCCAGGGCGGCTGGGACCTGATCCTGATGGACGTGCAGATGCCGGTGATGGACGGTCCGACCGCGACCCGGCGCATCCGCGAGCGCGAGGCGGCCGAGGGCCTGGCCCGCACCCCGATCATCGCCCTGACCGCCAACGCCATGGCCCACCAGGAGGCCGAATACCGCGCCGCCGGCATGGACGCCCTGGTGCCCAAGCCGCTGGAGGTCGCCCGGCTGGTGGAGGCGATCGTGGCGGTGACGGGGGAGTAGGGCCGCCGCGTAGAGGTTAGCTCTCCCGGCCCCAGGCCTGGACGTCGGCGACGAAGAGGTCGGGTTCCTCTATGGCGGCGAAGTGGCCGCCGCTCGGCTGCCGGGTCCAGCGGGCGATGTTGTAGGCGCGCTCGGCCCAGGAACGGGGCGGGGCGGTGTAGAGCGGCTCGCCCGGGAAGTCGGCGAAGGCGGTCGGGGTCTGGCAGCGCTCGCCCTCGGCCAGGACAGGGGGGCGCTCCTCCAGCAGGCCGCGATAGTACCAGGCGCTGGTCGCGAAGGCGCCGGTCATCACATAGATCATGATGTTGGTCAGCAGGCGGTCCTTGGGATGGACCTGGTCGAAGGCGCGCTCGCGCAGGTCGGACCAGTCGTGGAACCGCTCGGCGATCCAGGCGGCCTGGCCGACCGGGTTGCCGGCGCCCAGCCAGGCCAGCGACTGCGGCCTGGAGGACTGGAGCCGGAAATAGGCGCCCATCACGTCCATCATCGCGCCCTGGCGGGTCATCCAGGCGACTTCCTCCTCGCTCTTGGGGCCGCCGGCGGGGCGGAAACCCATCATGTTGAGGTGGATGGCCGAGACGTTCCGGGCGTGTTCGAGGCCGAGCCAGGAGGTGACGAGCGCGCCCCAGTCGCCGCCCTGGGCGCGGTAGCGATCGTAGCCGAGCACCTGGGTCATCAGGGTGTTGAACAGCCGCGCGGTGGTCTGCTGGCCGATCGGCCGGGCCAGCCTGGACGAGAAGCCAAAGCCGGGCAGGGAGGGGATGACGAGGTCGAAGGCGTCCTCGGCGCGGCCGCCGAAGCGGCTGGGCCAGGCGAGCTTTTCGATCACCCCCCAGAATTCGTAGTGCGAGCCGGGCCAGCCGTGGGTGATAAGCAGCGGGCGCTTGCCGCCCGCCTCGCCGACCACGTGTAGGAAGTGGAGGTCGAAGTCCTCGACCCTGGCGGTGAACTGCGGGAAGCGGTTGAGGTCGGCGACCGCGGCGCGCCAGTCGTAGCGGTCGGTCCAGTGTTCGCAGAGGTCGCGCAGATAGGCGCCGTCGCAGCCATAGGCCCAGCCGTCGGGAACCTGCGGCGCCGGCGGCCACGGATAGGCGCGGACCTGATCCAGCACCGCCTGGACGGCGTCGTCGCTCCAGGCGACCTCGAACGGTTGGACCATGCGGCGTTCCCCCATCTTCTCTGGTTGCGGCGAAGGTGGCGTGGTTGCCCCTGGGGGCGTCAATACGGATTCCTTGCCGCGTCTACGCGCCTGGGCGCAGGCCTCTGGCGAGGGTCTGGCCGAGCTGGCGCGAGAGGGTGCGGGCCGCGCCGCCGGGCAGCTTGCCGGCCAGTTCCAGGGTGACGGCGCCGTGGGTGGCGGCCCAGTACATGCGGCCGATCTCCTCCGGATCGCCCTGCATGAAGCCGGATTCGACCAGGCCGCGGATATAGGCCGACTGCATGGCGTTCGCCCGGGCGGCGGCGGCGACGAGGTCGGGATAGTCCTTCTCGTGCGGCTGGTTGAGGTCGAACATCAGCTTGTAGGTCTGCGGGTGCTCGAAGGCGAAGTTGAGATAGGCCTCGCCGACGGCGGTGCTCTTGGCGCGCGCGCTCCCTTGCGTCTTGGTGAGCGCGGTCTCCAGCGCCTCGGCGAAGCGGTTGAAGCCGTTGGTGCGCACCGCGGCCAGGATGTCCTCCTTGTCGGCGAAGTAGCGGTAGGGGGTCATGGGGCTGACCCCCAGCTCGGCGGCGAGCTGGCGCATGGTCACCGCGTCCGGCCCCTTCTCGGCGAACAGCTTTTCGGCCGCTTCGCACAGGCGTTCGCGGAAGTCGGCGACGTCGGCCTCGGACAGGACGCGGGGCATTGGGGACTCAAAGCCAGGAAAAAGCGCTTGCCATGGCCTAACTCTTACGAGATAAATTTACAACGTAAAAAGCAAAAGAGGAGGAGACGTGAGATGGACGGCGAGGTTCGTATCAATCCCTACCTGTCCGGCAATTTCGCGCCGGTCCGCAGCGAGGACGACTTCGACCTGGTGGTGAGGGGCGAGATTCCGAAGGGCCTGCGGGGCACGCTCTATCGCACCGGGCCCAATCCGCAGTTCGAGCCGCGCGGCCAGTACCACTGGTTCGCGGGCGACGGGATGATCCACGCCTTCCACGTGGAGGACGGCAAGGTCGGCTATCGCAACCGCTATGTCCGCACGCCGAAATGGGAGCTGGAGAACGCGGCCGGCCAGGCGCTGTTCGGGTCGTTCGGCAATCCGATGGCCACCGACCCCAGCGCCATCGGCAAGGACAGCGGCGTAGCCAACACCAACATCGTCTGGCACGCCGGGCGGCTGCTGGCGCTGGAGGAAGGGCACATGCCCTTCGAGATGGAGCCCAGGACCCTGAACTCGAAGGGTTATGTGGAGCCCTACAAGGGCCGCACGACGGCGCATCCGAAGATCGACCCGAAGACCGGCGAGATGGTCTGGTTCGGCTATGGGATCGGGCCGATGCCGTTCGGCACGGGGATCAGCTATGGCGTCACCGACGCGGGCGGGCAGGTGGTGCGGCGCGACGATTTCGAGGCGCCCTATTCCTCGATGATCCACGACTTCCTGGTGACCGAGAACTATGTCGCCTTCCCGGTGCTGCCGCTGACCGGCAGCCTGGAGCGGGCGATGGGCGGGCTGCCGGCCTTCGCCTGGGAGGGCGACAAGGCGAGCTATGTGGCGGTGATGCGCCGCGACGGCGACGTCGCCTCGATCCGCTGGTTCAACGCGCCGGCCCGCTATGTCTTCCACCCGATGAACGCCTGGGAGGAGGGCGGCAAGCTGATCGCCGACGTGTTCGAATATCCGGCCGCGCCGTTGTTCCCCAACGCCGACGGGTCGCCCGGCCAGAAGACCGCCGCGCGGCTGGTGCGCTGGACCTTCGACCTGGCCGGAAACTCCGACGCCATCAAGGTCGAGCCGATCGACGACCTGGACGGGGAGTTCCCGCGCTTCGACGAGCGGTTCGCGGGCCTGGCCTATCGCCACGGCTGGTACGCGGCCGACCCGGGCGGGGCCAAGACCATCAAGCAGAACGCCATCGCCCACCTGGACCTCTCGACCGGCAAGCGCTCGCTCTACGCCCTGCCGGAGGGGGACATGACCTCCGAGCCGGTGTTCACGCCGAGGTCGGACGATGCGGACGAGGGCGACGGCTGGCTGACCGCGGTGGTCTGGCGGGCGGCGGAGAACCGCAGCGACTTCCTAGTCTTCGACGCCCTGGACGTCGCCAAGGGGCCGATCGGCGTCGCCGAACTGCCGCGCCGCGTGCCGTTCGGGTTCCACGGGAACTGGGTGGCGGAGTAGGGGGCTTCGGCGGCGGGCTATCGCCCATGGGATCTCGACGACCTGCGCCCCTCGTGTCGTCCCGGTTTGCGAAGCAAAACCGGGATCCATGAACACCGGATGGGGCCGGACTGAGCCCCGGTCTTCACGATCAGGTGTGCATGGGTCCCGGTCTTCGCCTTTGGCGAAACCGGGATGACAGCGGCTTGGGGGCTATTGCTGGAAGGCCGGATCGCAATCCCTTAGACCTGTCGGCCGCAACAGTGATCGGGAGGGAGCCATGCGGGCGATCTGGTACGACCGGACGGGGCCGGCGCGCGAGGTGCTGCAACTGGGCGACCGGCCGACGCCTGAGCCGGGGCAGGGCCAGGCGCTGATCCGCGTGCGGGCCTCGGGGGTCAATCCTTCGGACGCGGGGATGCGCGCGGGGCCGGCGCCCATGGCCTATCGGCGCATCACGCCCAACAGCGACGGGGCCGGCGTGGTCGAGGCCGTGGGGCCGGGCGTCTCCCCCGCCTGGGTCGGCAAGCGGGTCTGGTTCTACAACGGCCAGCGCAACGGCCGGGCGTTCGGCTCGGCCGCCGAATATATCGAGCTGGACGTCGACCTGCTGAGCGTGTTGCCGGACCAGGTCTCGTTCGCCGAGGGCGCGACCCTGGGCATTCCCTGCATGACCGCTCACCGCAGCCTGTTCCTGGCCGGGCCGGTGCAGGGGCGCACGGTGCTGGTCACCGGCGGGGCCGGCGCGGTCGGCCACTATGCGGTGCAGCTCGCCGCCTGGGCCGGGGCGAGCGTCATCGCCACGGTGAGCTCGGAGGAGAAGGCCGAGCGGGCGCGGGCGGGCGGAGCGCACCACGTGATCGACTATCGCCGCGAGGACGTGGCCGCGCGGGTGCGCGAGCTGACGGAAGGAGAGGGCGTGCATCACGTCGTCGACGTGGACTTCGGCGGTAACCTGGCCGCGACGCTGGCCTGCGTGCGGCTGAACGGCTCGATCGCCTACTACGCCACCAAGGGCGCGCGGGAGCCGGTGGTGCCGGCCGGCGTGGCCATGGGGCTGAACCTGCAGATCAGCGGGGTCTATCTTCCGGTCTCGCCGCACGAGGCGCGGCGGCGGGCGCAGGCCGACATCACCCGCTGGATCGGAACCGGCGAGCGGATGCTGTCGGTGGCCGGGCGTTTTCCGCTGGAGGACTGCGCGGGCGCGCACGAGCTGGTCGAGCGCGGCGGCAAGGTCGGGACCGTGGTGGTGGAGCCGTGACGGCGCCGCAGGACGCCATCCGCGCCCGCCGCAAGCTGACCAACCGGCTGATCGCCGCCCACAACGCGCGGCGGCTGGCGCCGTTCTTCGCGCCCCAGGCGACCCTGATCTCCGGCGAGGGCGGCCTGCTGCTGGGCGCCGCGGCGATCATCGCCGCCTTCGAGGCGCAGTTCGCCGATCCGAGCTTCGTGACCTATCTGCGCACGACGCAGGAGGTGGCGCTCGACCCGGCCGGCGAGCGCGCCGCCGAGACCGGCACCTGGCTGGCGACCTGGAAGGACGCGGCCTCCAGCGGGCCTTATCTGGCCGCTTGGAAGAAGGTGCGGGGCCAGTGGGTGATCGAGAGCGAGACCTTCGTCACGACCGGCTAGGTTGCGGGGCGCCGCGGCGGCGGCTATGTAGGGGCATGGTCAGCGCCTTTGCAGCCTTCGCCAGCACGCGACTTACCGGCGGCCGCCGGACCTAAAGGGCTGCCCCGGCGGCGGCACGCCAGCCTCAATCCACATTCCCAATACGCCTCCCTGCGAGAGCCGCCCCATGCCCATGCTGCGCGACCCGTCCGTCAAGTATCGTCCCTTTCCGCCCGTAAACCTGCCCGACCGCCAGTGGCCGTCGAAGGTCATAACCAAGCCGCCGCGCTGGCTGTCGACCGACCTGCGCGACGGCAACCAGGCCCTGGCCGACCCGATGAACGCCGAGAAGAAGCAGCGCTTCTTCGACCTGCTGGTCGCCATCGGCCTGAAGGAGATCGAGGTCGGCTTCCCCTCGGCCGGCGCCACCGAGTTCGACTTCATCCGCAGCCTGATCGAACGTGCCTGCGTGCCCGCCGACGTGATGATCCAGGTGCTGACCCAGTCGCGGCGCGACCTGATCGAGCGCAGCTTCGAGAGCCTGGAGGGCGCGCGAGCGGCGACCGTGCACCTCTATAACGCCGTCTCGCCAGTCTGGCGCGAGGTGGTGTTCGGCCTGGACCGGGCGGGCGTGAAGGCCCTGGCGGTCGAGGGCGTCAGCATCATGCGCGAGCAGGCCGAGAAACGGCCAGGCACGGACTGGCGCTATGAATACAGCCCCGAGACCTTCTCCACCGCCGAGCTGGAGTTCAGCCTGGAGGTCTGCGAGGCGGTGCTGGACGTGCTGGAGCCGACGCCGGAGAAGCCGGTGATCCTGAACCTGCCGGCGACCATCGAGGCGGCGGGGCCGAACGTCTATGCCGACCAGGTGGAATGGATGCACCGCCACCTGTCGCGGCGCGATTGCGTGGTCATTTCGGTCCACCCGCACAACGACCGCGGGACCGGGGTGGCGGCGGCCGAGCTGGCGGTGATGGCCGGCGCCGACCGGGTGGAGGGCTGCCTGTTCGGCAATGGCGAGCGGACCGGAAACGTCGACCTGGTGACCCTGGCGCTGAACCTCTACACGCAAGGGGTCGATCCGGGGCTGGACTTCTCGGACATGGAGAGCGTCGTCAAGACGGTCGAATACTGCAACCAGTTGCCGGTGCATCCGCGCCACCCCTATGGCGGGGAGCTGGTGTTCACCGCCTTTTCCGGCAGCCACCAGGACGCGATCAAGAAGGGCTTTGAGGCGCGGGCCAAGCGCAACGACGAGGTCTGGGCCATGCCCTACCTGCCGATCGACCCGGCCGATCTGGGCGGCAGCTACGAGGCGGTGATCCGGGTCAATTCGCAGTCGGGCAAGGGCGGCGTCGCCTGGGTGCTGCAGCAGGACAAGGGCCTGAAACTGCCCAAGCCGATGCAAGCCGACTTCAGCCGGGTGGTGCAGCAACTGGCCGACGAGACCAGCCGCGAGTTGGTCACCGCCGACATCTGGGAGGCGTTCCAGAGCGCCTATCGGCTGACGCCCGGCCAGAGGTTCGAACTGGTCAGCTTCGAGGAGACCGGCGTCTCGCGCGCCGACCAGCAGCGGGTGTTCGTGGGCGAGCTGCGGCTGGACGGGCGGGCGATCACCATCCGCGGCCGGGGCAACGGCCTGATCTCCAGCCTGCTGGCGGCGCTGGAGAGCGATTGCGGGGTGAAGCTGGACGTCAGCGACTTTCAGGAACACGCGATCGGAACCGGCGGCGACGCGGTGGCGGCGGCCTATGTCCAATGCCGGACGGCCGACGGGCGGACGATCTTCGGCGTCGGCATGGACGCCGACGTCGCCACGGCCTCGGTGCGCGCGGTGCTGAGCGCGGCGAACGGGGTGTAACTTTCCTCCCCCATGAATGGAGGAGGAAAAAAGAAGCGGGTCCGCTCGCCCGGGTGAAGGCCGGGCTCCGTCGCGCTGGCCGGGCAGGTGACCGACTCCGCGCCCGGCCACAGAGCCCGGCCTTCGCCGGGGCGAGCGTCAGGGGTGCAGGTAGAACTCCACGGGGGTCGAGACTTCGATGCGTTCGCCGCGCACACCGTTCGGGGCGCCGGGGAAGGGGTTGGAGCGGTCCAGCATGGCCATGGCCTCGGCGTCGAGGCTGGCGTAGCCGGAACTCTTGACGACGTCGCCGCCGAGCAGCCGGCCCTGGCGGTCGACGGCGAATTGCAGGTGGACCACGCCCTCCTCGCGGCGCAGGCGCGCGCGCTTGGGATAGGTCTTGTGCGCCTCCAGCCAGGCGCGCAGGCGCGAGGCGTAGTCGAGGCTGGCGCCGTTCTTCGCGTCGATATCGAGGCCGTCGCGGGTTCCCTGGCGCGGGGCCGGGGCGGCGGCGGGCGCCGGACTGGACGCGGCGGCGACCTGGGTTTGCGCGGGCGGCTGGGCCGAGGCGGGAGCGGTGGAGGGCGCGGCGGCCGCCGCCGTCGGGGCGGGGGCGTCCTGGCGGACCACGGGCGGGACAGTAGCCGCCGGCGCAGGCTCCCGAGGAGGGGAGGAAGGAGCCTGCGCCGACGGGGACGGGGCGCTTCCCGTTTCGCCCCGAACCTGAACCAGTTCCGCCATGATGACGGTTTCGTCCCACACGGGCGGGGCGTCCGACCCGGTGCGCATGACCAGGGCGATGAGGCCGAGGTTCAGCGCGGTCGAGAAGGCCGCGGCTCCGATACGTGTGGGGGTGAGCCTCACGCCTAGAAGGTCCGCGCCAGGGTGAGCTTGAAGGTCCGGCCCTCGGCGTCGAGCGAGGCCAGGTGCCGGCGGAACTGCTTGTCGAGGATGTTGTCGACGGCGGCGCGGACTTCCAGCCCCTGCAGGGCGCCGTCGCGGGGCGTCCAGGTCAGGAAGAGGTTGTGCACGCCATAGCCGCCGGTGCGCCGGCCGCCGGGGGCGACCTCCTCCTGGTCGGCGGCGAATTCGCCGCGCCAGCCGAGGGTGAGCGGGTGATCGCTGAAGCGCCAGCCGACGGTGAGGTCGAGCTCGTCGGCGGGGATGGTGTTGAGCGGCTGGCCGGTCAGGCGGTTCTCGCCCTCGATCCGGGAGGCGGCGAGGCGCGCGAAGAGGTTGCGCGCGGCGTATTCGGCCTCGATCTCGACCCCGGTGAAGCGCGACTTGCCGATATTGATGAAATAGGGCGCGCCGGCGCTGCCGCGGGTGATGAGGTTGGAGACGTCGTTGCGGAAGGCGGTGACCTTGGCGCGGACCGCGTCGCCCTGGGAGAGCACGTCGTCGAAGGAGAGGGTGAAGCCGCCCTCGAAATTGTCGGACTCCTCGGGCTTCAGGTTGAGGCTGAAGTTGGAGGCCGCAGCGCTGGTCTTGCTGTAGATCTCGTCCAGCACCGGCATGCGCACGGTGCGCGCGGCCGAGCCGAACACCGCGAAGTTGTCGGTGAAGGAATAGAGGGCGGCGATCTTGGGCGAGGCGGCGCTGTCCTCGACCTCGGTCGGGGTGGTGACGCCAGCGCCGGGCTTCAGCTTCGTCCAGTCGACGCGCACGCCGGGGATGATGGTCAGCTTGTCGGACCAGATCAGCTCGGCCTGGGCGTAGAGGCCGTACTTGTCCATGTCGCCTTCGGGGTGGGTGGCCGCGCCGGGGATGGTGACGCCGGCGGCGTTGACGCGCGGATTGCGGCGCTCCTAGCGATAGGCCTGGGCGCCGACGAAGAGGAAGCCGGTCCAGTCGGGGCCGAAGTCGAAGCGCGAGGTGTTCTGGATGCGCCCCTGCCAGGTCTCGTAGGAGAACTCCGAATAGACCACGCCGCTCAGGAAGGTGGTCTCGCGCTGCTCGACCTTGGAATTGGCGTAGGAGAGCTGGGCCTCGAGATTCAGCAGCCTGGAGCCGCCGAAGTCGTTTTCATAGCCGAGGGTGGCGGTGACGTCGTTGACCTTGCGGCGGACCGGCGTCGTGCCGAAGGCCTCGGCCTGGTCGTAGATCTGGGTGCTGTCGGAGGTCCAGTTCTGGTAGCTGGCCCAGAGGCTGTGGTCCTTGTCGCCGCCGACATAGTAGCGGCCCTTCAGCAGGTAGGAGCTGGAGGTGGCGTTGGAGGGGATGACGGTGGTCCCGTCGCCGCTCTTGTAATGGTCGGCCTCGCGCTGGGTGTACATGGCCAGGAGGTCGAGGTTCTCCACCGGCTGGCCGGCGAGGATGCCGGTTCCGAACACCCCGTCGTTGTTGCTTTCGTAGCCGGCGCGCAGGCGCACGGCGAAGCGGTCGCCGTCCTTCAGGAAGTCCGAGGCGTCCTTGGTGGTGAAGTTGACCACCCCGGCCAGGGCGCCGGCGCCGTAGAGGGTGGAGGAGGCCGGGCCGCGCAGCACTTCGACGCGCTTGTAGAGGTCCGGCTCGCTGAAGAGGGCGCCCATCCGGTACTGCTCGTAGAACTTCGTCACCCCGTCGATCTGGGTGAGGATGCGGCTGTCGGAGTCGGCCAGGCCCGTGCCCATGCCGCGGATGTTGAAGCCCTGGCCCAGGGCCGAGACCCCGCCGACCACGCTGACGCCGGGGATGGCTTCCAGCAGGTCGCCCATGGTGGTGGCCTGGGCGTCGTCGATGTCGTCCTGGTCGAGAGCGGTGACCGCCTGGGGCGTGTCGATGGCGACCTTCTCGGCGCCGGCCGAGACCACGATGCGGCCGAGCGAAAGCTGGGCGGCGGCGGAGTCGTCGCGCGCCTGCGCCTGCGCCGCGCCCGCCAGCAGCAGGACCGAGGCTCCCGCCAGAAGCCCGCTTCGCACGTCCGCCGCTTTAAGCCCCATCTTACTCTCCAGATATATGCAACTGCGAGTCAATCGCATATGACTCGCTAACGACGCCCCCCGTGGGCGGCTGATGGGCGGTGAATGCCGCAATCGAGAGATAATTGCAAGTGACTCTCAATTGCATTAATCGAGCCCTATTGAACCAGACGAGAGGGCGCACATGGGGCGGATCGGAATTGCGGCTATGGCGGGGGCGGGGCTGATCGCCGCCGCTCCGGGGCAGGCGTTGGGGCACATGCCCTACATGCTGCCGAATCTGTTCGACCTGACCGATCGCGACCACGTGACGGTGCAGGCGAGCTTCACCGAGGAGCCGTTCGCGGCCGAGGTGGTGATGAAGTCCGACGCCTGGCACGTGCGCGGGCCAGGCGGGACGACGACTCAGATCAAGAACGTGACCTATCTGCGCGACCTGACGGTGTTCGAGGCGCCGGTCGCGGCGGCGGGCACCTGGCGCATCTCGTCGGGCGAGCGGTTCGGCCGCAAGGGCAAGATGTACCGCAACGCCAAGGGTGAATGGGTGATCGGCGAGGGCCGGGACAAGCCGGCCGATGCGCAACTGGTCGATGTGCAGAGCATGACCCTGGCCGAGGTCTATGTGACCCGCGGCTCGCCCAACGCCGACGCCCTGGCGCCGACCGGCAAGGGGCTGGAGCTGAAGCCCCTGACCCATCCCAGCGAGATCTTCGCCGGCCAGCCGGCGAGGTTCGAACTGCTGTTCGAGGGCAAGCCGGTGGCCGGCGCCCATGTCGAGGTGTTCCGCAGCGCCGGGACCTATGACGGCAGGAAACAGGTCGGCGGCCAGATCGTCACCGACAAGGCCGGCGGCTTTGCGATCACGCCGCCGGACGCGGGAACCTACCTGGCGCTGATCCGCCACCGCACCGAGGCGCCGGCCGGCGCCGAGACCCCCTATCGCAGCTACTCCTACACCCTGACCTTCGAAGCCACGGAATAGATCATGACCAGTCTTCGCCTGCCGCTCGCCCTGACCGCCGCCCTGCTGGCCTTGGGCGCGGTCTCGGCCCACGCCGCGCCGCACGGGCATTCGGACTTCATCGCCGACTACGACCTCGACAAGGACGGCAAGGTGACGGCCGACGAGTTCAAGACCGTGCGCGGCCAGCGTTTCGCCGCCACCGACGTCGACAAGGACGGCCAGCTCTCGGAAGCCGAATATGTCGGCGAGTACCAGGGCCGGCTGGAGGCGCAGCTCAAGGCGTCCACCGAGAGCGCCGAGCGCAAGGCTGAGGAGCGCGTGCGCCAGATCCGCCAGGCGCATGTGCGCTTCGGCGTGCTGGACCGCGACAAGAGCGGCGGCATCTCGCCGGCCGAGTACGACGCCTCGGGCCAGCGGTCGTTCGCCGAGCAGGACGGGGACGGCGACGGGATCATCACGCCCGGCGAGAAGAAGAAGGGCGACTGACGAGATCTGGCCGGCCGCCCTCGGCGCGGCGTCCTCCGGGGCCTGCGCGCGTTTCTCGATCTGCGGCGAGGGCGCGCGCGGACGCCGAAGACGTCATCGGCCGGGCCGCCGCTTGGCGGACGCGACCACAGGGCGCGTGGCGGCCGGCTGGAACCTATATGATGTCGGCGCCGTCGGTCAGCCGAACAGCTTGCCGAGCAGGCCGCCGCGCCGGGCAGGCGGCGGAGGCGGGCGCACATCGCCCGAGAGGTCGGGCAGGCCCGCCTTTCGCGAGACCAGCACCTCGATATATTCGGCCCGGATGCCGCGCCCCAGGTCCTCGATGGTCCAGATGGTGGTGACGAGGCCGCTGGCGGCGTCCCAATAGGCGGCGATGTCGTAGCCCCAGTCGATGGTGACCAGCACCCCGTCCGGGCTCATCGGATCGCCGTGATAGGATGGCGGCAGCAGGTGCTCCACCGAGCCGTCCGGGCGGCGACGGGCGCGGCGGACCGAAGGCTTTTCCTTGTTGACGATCGGCACGGTGCAGATGTGCAGCCCGCCGGGCTTCAGGGTGCGGGCGATCTCGCGCACGGCGAGGTCCGGAGCGAAGACGTGCTCCATCACGTCCTGGGTGACGACGAGGTCGAAGCTCTCGTCGGCGAAGGTCTGGCGCTCCAGGTCCTCCGAGCGCCAGCGCCCGTTCGGGTGGACCGAACCCCAGGGGATCGACGGGTCGTACTGGCTGGGCAGGTAGCCGGGCGCCTGGTCGGCCAGGCGGCGGCTGGCCGCGGTGCCCGGCGAGCTCTCGTGGATGGCCAGGGTCCGCCAGTCGGGGCGAAGCTGGGTGAGGACCGAGAACAGCGCCCGCTCGCGCGGCTGCGATCCGCACGATTGGCAGAGGAAGTGGTCGCGCAGCCATTCGTCCTTGGACGCGAAGGTCGCGGCCTGCTCGCAGACCGGGCAGAAGCCGTCGACCTTCAGGACGTAGTCCGGCATAGCCTTAGACGAGCGCGCCGTGGCAGTGCTTGAACTTCTTGCCCGAGCCGCAGGGGCAGGCGGCGTTGCGGCCGGTGTTCTCCCAGCCGTCCGGCAGGGCGGTGATCGGCAGGGCCTCGCGCTGTTCGGCCGAGAGGCCGTCGGGCAGGGCGCCCATCAGGGCCGCGTTCTCGCCGGTCAGCGGGTCCATGTGGATTTCGGTGAGGCCGGCGAGCGGCGAGACCGGCTCGGGCTCGGCGAACTGGAACTCGACCGTCATCAGCCAGCGGGTGACGTTCTGGCGCAGGTCGACCAGCAGCTTTTCGAACAGCGAGAAGGCTTCGGTCTTGTACTCGTTCAGCGGGTCGCGCTGGCCGTAGCCGCGCAGGCCGATGACGTTGCGCAGGTGGTCGAGGTGCATCAGGTGCTCGCGCCACTGCATGTCGATCATCTGCAGCAGGAAGTTCTTTTCCAGGCCGCGCATCTGCTCGGGGCTGATGAGGCGCTCGCGCTCGGCGGCGCGTTCGTCGGCGGCCTTCTGCAGGCGCTCCTGGATTTCCTCGTTGGCGATGCCGTCCTCGGCGGCCCAGGCGGCCAGCGGCAGGTCGAGGCCCAGCAGCTCCTGCACGCGCTCGGTGAGGCCGGCGATGTCCCACTGTTCGGCATAGGCCTTGGGCGGCAGGTGGCGCTCGACCAGGTCGACGATGGTGTCCTGGCGCATCTCGGTGATGATTTCCGAGAGGTCGGCGGCGGTCATGAACTCGGCGCGCTGCTCGAACACCGCCTTGCGCTGGTCGTTCACGACGTCGTCGTATTTCAGCAGGTTCTTGCGGATTTCGTAGTTGCGCTGCTCGACGCGCTTCTGGGCCTTTTCGATGGCCGCGTTCAGCCACTTGTGGGTGATCGCCTCGCCGTCCTGGACGCCGAAGGTGCGCATGATCGCGTCCAGCCGCTCGCCGGCGAAGATGCGCAGCAGGTCGTCCTCGCAGGACAGGAAGAACTTCGACTGGCCAGGGTCGCCCTGGCGGCCCGTCCGGCCGCGGAGCTGGTTGTCGATGCGGCGGCTTTCGTGGCGCTCGGTGCCGAGCACGTAGAGGCCGCCGGCGCCCAGGGCCTGTTCCTTCAGCGCCTTGGTCTCGCTCTCGATGCGCTGGCGCTCTTCGGCGGCGGCCTCGGGCGTGACCTCAATGCCCAGGCCCTTCTGCTCCTCGCGCCATTTCAGCACGCGGATGTCGATATTGCCGCCGAGCTGGATGTCGGTGCCGCGGCCGGCCATGTTGGTGGCGATGGTCACCGCGCCGGGCACGCCGGCGTCGGCGACGATCAGGGCTTCCTGCTCGTGATAGCGGGCGTTCAGGACGTTGTGCGGAACGCCGGCCTGCTTCTTGCCACCGACCTCGAACTTGTGGGCCTTCAGGAGGTCCGAGAGCTGCTCTGACTTCTCGATCGAGACGGTGCCGACCAGGATCGGCTGGCCGCGCACATAGCATTCCTCGATCTGCTTGATGATCGCGCGGTTCTTTTCCTCGGCGGTGCGATAGACCTCGTCGTCGTCGTCGATACGGGCGACCGGGCGGTTGGTCGGGATCTCCACCACCTCCATCTTGTAGATGTCGGCGAATTCCTGGGCCTCGGTGGCGGCGGTGCCGGTCATGCCCGAGAGCTTGGTGTAGAGGCGGAAGTAGTTCTGGATGGTGACCGAGGCCAGGGTCTGGTTCTCGGGCTGGATATGGGCGCCTTCCTTGGCCTCGATGGCCTGGTGCAGGCCTTCCGACAGGCGGCGGCCCTGCATCATGCGGCCGGTGAACTCGTCGATCAGGATCACCTCGCCGTCGCGGACGATGTAGTCCTTCTCGCGCGTGTAGAGCACGTTGGCGCGCAGGGCCTGATTGACGTGGTGGACGATGGAGACGTTGGCTGCGTCGTAGAGCCCGGCGGAATCCGGGTCGAGATGGCCGCCGGCCACCAGCATCTCCTCGACGGTCTCCGAGCCCTCCTCGGTGAGGATGACCTGGCGCTGCTTCTCGTCGTGGTCGAAGGTGCTCGGGTCCTTGATCAGCTCTTTGATGACCAGGTCGATGGTCTTGTAGAGCTCGCTGCGGTCCTCGGTCGGGCCGGAGATGATGAGCGGGGTGCGGGCCTCGTCGATCAGGATGGAGTCGACTTCGTCGACGATGACGAAGTTGTGGCCGCGCTGGACCATCTCGCTGGCGTCGTAGACCAGGTTGTCGCGCAGGTAGTCGAAGCCGAACTCGTTGTTCGTGCCGTAGGTGATGTCGGCCCGGTAGGCGGCCTGGCGCTGGCTCTGGCTGAGGCCGTGGACGATGACGCCGGTCGAGAGGCCGAGGAAGCCGTAGACCTGGGCCATCCAGTCGCCGTGAAGCTGGGCCAGGTAGTCGTTGACGGTGATGACGTGGACGCCCTTGCCGGCCAGGGCGTTCAGATAGGTGGGGGCGGTGGCGACCAGGGTCTTGCCTTCGCCGGTCCGCATCTCGGCGATGCCGCCCTGGTGGAGGACCATGCCGCCGACGAGCTGGACGTCGAAGTGGCGCTGGCCCAGCACCCGCTTGGAGGCCTCGCGCACCACGGCGAAGGCCTCTTCGAGGATCTGGTCGAGGGTCTCGCCGGCGGCCAGGCGGTCCTTGAATTCCTGGGTCTTGGCGCGAAGTTCGGCGTCGGAGAGCGCCTGCGTCTTCGGTTCGAGCGCGTTGATCTTGCCGACCCGCGCGATGAGCGTCTTGACCTTGCGGTCGTTGGAAGAGCCGAAGAAGCGTTGGAAGATGCTCAAGGGAAGTCGTTCCGGATTGCGGGAGGGGCCCGGCGGGACCTTGTCTGGCCTGCTCGCCTGCCCGGAAATTCCGCTCTTTTCAGGGCGGGCGAGACTTAAGCAGCGCCCATGCCAGTGTCAACGCGGCGAGGGGGACGAGCGAAATGGCCGGATGCGGCCGGCGTCGGCCGAATTTGCCAAATTTTGCCATTGGAGTAGGCTTTGGCCATGAGCACGATGAACATCTCCCTGCCCGAAGCGCTCAAGGCTTTCGTCGACGAGCAGGTCGCCGGGCGCGGTTATGGGACCAGCAGCGAATATGTGCGCGAGCTGATCCGCAGGGACCAGGACCGCCAGCGCCTGAAGGGGCTGCTGCTGGAAGGCGCCGCGTCGCCGGCCGGGCAAACTGCCGATGCGGCCTATTTCGATCATTTGCGTAACCGCGTGCGCGGCCGCCAGACAGGATGAGCCTCAAGCCGGTCGTGCCGCGCGCTGCCGCCGTCGGCGATGTCGAGGCGGCGGTGGACTATTACATG
>MEEW01000020.1 GCA_001724985.1 Phenylobacterium sp. SCN 69-14 | reverse complement strand
CGGCTCGGCCTTTTCAGCCGCCTCGCGCGCGGCCGCCGCCGCGGCGCCGTCGGCGCGGGCCTTCAGCATCTCGAAGGCGCTCTCGCGGTCCTTGACCGTATCGTAGAGCCCCCGCACCGGGCTCTGGCCCATGATCGACTCCCGCTCGGCCGGGGTGATCGGGCCCAGGCGCGAGACCGGCGGCCGGATCAGGGTCTTCTGGACCACGGTCGGCGCGCCCTTCTCGTCCAGCACGCTGACCAGGGCCTCGCCGACGCCCAGCCCCTGGATCGCCTCGGCGGTGTCGAAGGCCGGATTGGCGCGGAACGAATTGGAGGCCGCCTTCAGCCCCTTCTGCTCGGTCGGCGTATAGGCGCGCAGGGCGTGCTGGATGCGGTTGCCGAGCTGGCCCAGCACCGTCTCGGGAATGTCGGCCGGGTTCTGGGTGACGAAATAGACGCCCACCCCCTTGGAGCGGATCAGCCGCACCACCTGCTCGACCTTCTCCAGCAAGGGCTTGGGCGCATCGCGGAACAGGAGGTGCGCCTCGTCGAAGAAGAAGGCCAGGCGCGGCTTGTCCGGATCGCCCACCTCGGGCAGCTCCTCGAACAGCTCGCTCATCAGCCAGAGCAGGAAGGTCGCATAGAGCCGCGGGCTGGCGATCAGCTTGTCGGCGGCCAGGATGTTCACATAGCCGCGGCCCGAGCCGTCGGTCCGCATCAGGTCGGAGAGCTGCAGGGCCGGCTCGCCGAAGAACCCGGCCCCGCCCTGGTCCTCCAGCACCAGCAGCTTGCGCTGGATGGTCGCGACCGTGGCCGGCGAGACGTTGCCGTACTTGGCCCCCAGCGTCTTGGCGTTCTCCGAGGCGTAGGTCAGGGCCGCCTGCAGGTCCTTCAGGTCCAGCAGCAGCAGGCCCTCCTCGTCGGCGGCGCGGAACACCACCGTCAGCACGCCCTCCTGCACGTCGTTGAGGTCGAGCATCCGCGAGATCAGCAGCGGCCCCATCTCCGACACGGTCGCCCGGATCGGATGGCCCTGCTGGCCGAATAGGTCCCAGAACACCACCGGGGCGGCCTGCGGATCGAGCCTCAGCCCCATCAGCTTGGCCCGCTCCTCGAACTTGGGATTGGGCGTGCCGGGCGCGGCCACGCCGCAGAGGTCGCCCTTCACGTCGGCGGCGAACACCGGCACACCGGCGTCGGAGAGCCCCTGGGCCAGGATCTGGAGCGTGACGGTCTTGCCCGTGCCGGTCGCCCCGGCCACCAGCCCGTGCCGGTTGGCCCGGTTCAGCAGCAGGTTCTGAAGGTGATCCGAATAACCGATCAGGACGCCGTCGGACATGGAATGCTCCGCAATTTCGCTGCCGCGAAGCTAACCGCCCGGCGGCGCAAGCGCGAGCGCCGTTTCAAAGCTTGATCTTCGGCTCCGGCGCCTCGCCCCGCCCAAACCGCGCTCACGAAAGTCCATTGCCGAATTTTCTTCGGCGGCGATGCGGTTCTGCCGCAGTTCTGCGTCTTAGGGGCATGGACACTCCCCATCCTCGCCGAATGAGGATAGGGATGGTCGAAATTGACGCGGCGCGTCCCGACCTCGACAGTCGGCCAGGACCCGCCACTTCAAAAAGAACCCATGCCCGCGCCAGCCCCAGAGTCCCACACCGTCCGCGTTTCACTCGTCATCCTGGCGGTGATCGCCGCCGGGGCTGCGCTCTACTGGCTGCGCGGCATCCTCACCCCCCTGGCCCTGGCGGTGTTCCTGGCGGTGATGATCGACGGCTTCGCCCGCGTGCTGCGATCGCGCCTGCCGGTCATCAGCGAGAAGGCGGCGCTGGCCCTGGCCATCGTCCTTTCGGTGGTGCTGTTCGGCGTCTCGGGCCTGGTCATCGCCGACAACGCCAGCACGTTCGTCGGCCAGCTCGTCGCCTACACCCCGCGGCTCAACAACCTGATCGCCCAGGTCGCCGGCCTGTTCGGGGTGGAGGTGCCGCCCACGGTCAGCGACCTCTTCGCCCAACTCAATGTCAGCGCCTATCTGGGCGACTTCGCCAAGGGCCTCCAGGGCTTCGCCTCCGACGCCTTCTTCATCCTGATCTATCTCGGCTTCATCATCGCCTCGCGCAGCGGCTTCCAGCGCAAGGTGGTCGGGCTGTTCCCGCACCAGGCCGAGCGCAAGGAGGCCCTGGCCGCCTTCCGCCGCATCCGCGACGGCGTGGAGCGTTATCTGTGGGTCCAGACGGTCACCGGCCTGATGATCGCGGTCGCCTCGTGGATCGCCATGGTGGCGATCGGGCTCGACAACGCCGTCTTCTGGGCGTTCCTGATCTTCATCGCCTCCTACATCCCGGTGATCGGCGGGGCGGTCGGCATCCTGGCGCCGCCGATCTTCGCCCTGATCCAGTTCGAGACCTTCTGGCCGGCGGTGATCCTGCTGGGCGTGCTGCAGGCGATCCAGTTCGTGGTCGGCAACATCATCCTGCCGCGGATGCAGGGCGACAGCCTGAACATGGACCCGGTCGTGGTGCTGCTCAGCCTGGCCTTCTGGGGCATGATCTGGGGGATGACGGGGATGTTCCTGTCCACGCCCCTGACCGTGATGGCCATGGTCATCCTGGCCCAGTTCGACGGCTCGCGCTGGCTGGCGGTGCTGTTGTCGGCCGATGGCCAGCCCGAAAAATTGCGCGATCACGCCGCCGGTTCTCCCGACGAACCGCCGAAGCCCGCGCCCCGTTCCTCCCCGTCACGCAAGCGTGAACCCAAAGACTGAAACCCAAGGCCTTCAACTTGTCCGTTCAATCCCTATCTAGAGTTCATTCGGGCGCACCCCGAAGCCAAGGCGGGTCAGGCGAAAGCCCCCGCCGTTGCGAGCCCCGAGCGCTCTGCCTGTCCCCCCCGGGTGGAGCTAAGCGCCGCCGGACTCTCTCCTCCGGCGGCGCCCTCGCGGCCACGGGGATTTTCCAATGAGCAAGCGACCCAGGCTGACGGCGGCGCAGCGCAACCTCGTGACGGCCTTCACCGGCCTGGCGGGCGAGGGCCCCAGCGCCCAGGCCTTCATCGTCCAGGCGGCCGAGGACGCGGCCCCCGACGAACTCCCCGAGCTTTCCAGCCAGGCGCTGGGCGCGGTGCTGGCCGACTTCTGGGCCTTCGCCGCCGTCCGCAAGGGCGAGGCTCCGGTGCTGCGCCTGGCCCCCGTGGAGGGCGCGCCGGGCCTGGAGCGGCTGGAGATCCTGCAGGACGACGCGCCGTTCCTGGTCGACAGCGTGATGGGCGAGATCGCCGACCAGGGCCTGTCGGTCCGCGCCATGTTCCACCCGGTCGTCCAGGTTGCCCGCGACCGCAAGGGCGCGCGCCAGGACGAGGGCGAGACCCGCCGGGAGTCGATGATCCAGGTCATCCTGGAACGCGTTGGCGCCGACCGCGAGGCGGCGTTGATCGAGGGCGTGAAGGCCGCCCTCGCCGATGTCGGCGCGGCGGTGGACGATTTCCCGGCCATGCTGGCCCTGATGGCCCGCACCATCGAGGAGCTGGAGACCGCGCCGGGCGTGCGCGCCGAGGACCTGGAGTTCCTGCGCTGGCTGCACGACGAGCACTTCGTCTATCTGGGCGCGCGCATCTACGAATATCCGCGCCTGAAGGACGGCGGCTACGCCCAGGAGGAGCCGCTGTTCCAGCCGCAGGACGGCCTGGGCGTGCTGCGCGATCCGGCCCGCACCGTGCTGCGCCGCACCTCGGAGCCGGCCATCCTCACCGCCGAGATCGCCGCCAGCCTGACCGCCCAGCCGGTGACTGTGGCCAAGTCCAATCTGCGTTCGCGCGTCCATCGCCGCGGCTACATGGACTATGTCGGGATCAAGCGGTACGGCGCCGACGGCAAGCCCTCCGGCGAGATCCGTTTCGTCGGCCTCTTCACCGCCGAGGCCTATGACGAGCCGGCCCATGAGGTGCCGCTGATCCGCGCCAAGGTGGCCCGCGTGCTGGAGCGCGCCGGCAAGGCCCCCGGCAGCCACAACGAAAAGCGCCTGCGCAACATCCTGGAGACCTACCCGCGCGACGAGCTGTTCCAGGCTTCGGAAGACGACCTGCTGGCCGCGGCCCTGGGCATACTGCACCTCTACGACCGGCCGCGCGTGCGGTTGTTCGAGCGGCGCGACCCGTTCGACCGCTTCGTCTCGGTGCTGATGTTCGTGCCGCGCGACCGCTACGATTCCGACCTGCGCCAGCGCGCCGGCGAAATCCTGGCAGAGTCCTACGGCGGCCGGGTCTCGGCCTATTACCCGGCGTTCTCCGACAGCCCCCTGGCGCGGGTCCACTTCATCATCGGCGTCCAGCCCGGCCAGCACCTGCAGCCGGGCCTGAAGGCGATCGAGGCCCAGATCACCGCCGCCGCCCGGACCTGGGAAGACCGCTTCGCCGCCGCCGTGCGCGCGTCCGGCCGCGCCACCGCCGAGGTGGCCGACATGGTCGCCCGCTACGGCCAGGCCTTCACCGCCGGCTATCGCGAACGCTACGACGCCGCCGAGGCCCTGGCCGACATCGCCGTGCTGGAGAGCCTGAAGGAGGGCGAGCCGGTGCGCATCCGCGCCTTCCGCCGCGCCGCCGACTCCAAGACCCAGCTCCGCTTCAAGCTCTACCACCCGCGCGGCCCGGCCCCCCTGGCCGACGTGCTGCCGATCCTGGAGAACATGGGCCTCAAGGCCATGGTCGAGAACGGCTATCCGGTGACCCCGGCCGGCGGGCGGCGCGTCTATGTCCACGAGTTCGAGCTGGACGACCAGCACGGCGAGCATCTGGTCTTCGAGGAGGTGAAGGGCGCCTTCGAGGACGCCTTCACCGCCGTCTGGACCGGCGCGACCGAGAACGACGGCTTCAACCGCATGGTGCTGGAGCTGTCGATCTCCTGGCGCGAGGCGGCGCTGATCCGCGCTCTGGCCCGCTATCGCCAGCAGTCGGGCCTGGACCCCAGCCAGCGCGTGCAGGAAACCGCCCTGTCGAACCATCCGGGCGTGGCGCGGCTGATCCTCGACCTCTTCCGCACCAAGTTCGACCCGGCCATCGCCGCGGACCTGACGACGCGCACCGCCCAGGCGGTCAAGGTGATGGACGAGATCGTCCAGGCCCTGCAACAGGTCGACAGCCTCGACGACGACCGCGTGCTGCGGCGCCTGGCCCTGCTGGTCGGCGCGATCAAGCGCACCAACTACTACCAGCTTGGGCAGGACGGGCGGCCCAAGCCCTATATCAGCTTCAAGGTCGCGTCCGGCGAACTGGCCGACCTGCCGCTGCCCAGGCCCTATCGCGAGATCTTCGTCTGGGCGACGCATGTCGAGGGCGTCCACCTGCGCTTCGGCCCCGTCGCGCGCGGCGGCCTGCGCTGGTCCGACCGCCGCGACGACTTCCGCACCGAGGTCCTCGGCCTGGTGAAGGCCCAGCAGACCAAGAACGCGGTGATCGTGCCGGTCGGCTCCAAGGGCGGCTTCTATCCCAAGCAACTGCCCAAGGGCGGCGCGCCGGACGTGGTCCGCGCCGAGGCGATCGTCGCCTACAAGACCTTCCTGCACGGCCTGCTCGACATCACCGACAACCTGGACGCCGAGGGCGGGGTGGTCCACCCGCAGGGCGTGGTCATCCACGACGGCGACGATCCCTATCTGGTGGTCGCCGCCGACAAGGGCACGGCGACCTTCTCCGACATCGCCAACGGCGTGGCGGAGTCCTACGGCTTCTGGCTGGGCGACGCCTTCGCCTCGGGCGGCTCGGCCGGCTACGACCACAAGGAGATGGGCATCACCGCCCGCGGCGCCTGGGAAGCGGTCAAGCGCCACTTCCGCGAGCTGGGCAAGGACATCCAGTCCGAGCCCTTCACCGTGGTCGGGGTGGGCGACATGTCGGGCGACGTGTTCGGCAACGGCATGCTGCTGTCCACCCAGACCAGGCTGCTGGCCGCCTTCGACCACCGGCACGTCTTCCTCGATCCCGACCCCGACCCGGCGAAATCCTACGCCGAGCGCCAGCGGATGTTCGAGCTGCCGCGCTCGTCCTGGGACGACTACGACCGCAAGGCCATCTCCAAGGGCGGCGGCGTCTTCGCCCGCAGCCTGAAGTCGATCCCGCTGAGCAAGGAAGTGAAGGCCATGCTGGGCGTGGCGGCCGACGCCCTGTCGCCGGCCGAGCTCATCACCGCCATCCTCAAGGCCCCGGCCGAGCTGCTCTATCTCGGCGGCATCGGCACCTATGTGAAGGCCGGGCGCGAAAGCCAGGCCGATGTCGGCGACAAGGCCAACGACGCCGTCCGGGTGAACGCCGCCGACCTGCGGGTCAAGGTGGTGGGCGAGGGCGCCAATCTCGGACTGACCCAGGCCGGCCGCATCGAATTCGCCCTGCGCGGCGGGCGGATCGACACCGACGCCATCGACAACTCCGCCGGGGTCGACTCCTCCGACCACGAGGTCAACATCAAGATCCTCACCGGCATGCTTGAGCGCACCGGCGTCCTGGCCCGCAAGCAGCGCGACAAGCTGCTGAAGTCGATGACCGGCGACGTGGCCAGCCACGTCCTGGCCCACAACTACGACCAGACCCTGGCGCTTTCGCTGATGGACCTGGACGCGGCCGGGGAACTCGAGCCCCACGCCCGCTACATGGCCCATCTGGAGGCCCGCGGCCAGCTCGACCGCGCGGTCGAGGGCCTGCCGGACGCCGTGGTCGTCGCCGAGCGCCGCCAGGCCGGCAAGGGCCTGACCCGGCCGGAGGAGGCGGTGCTGCTGGCCTATGGCAAGCTGGAGCTGAAGGGCGACATGGCCCACAGCCCGGTCGCCGACGACCCGCACTTCGAGGCCCTGCTGGAAGGCTACTTCCCCAAGGGCGTGCGCAAGTACGACGAGGCCCTGCGCCGCCACCGCCTGCGCCGCGACATCATCGCCACCGTGGTCGCCAACGACGCCATCAACCGCTGCGGCCCGACCTTCCCGACCCGGCTGATGGCCGCGGCCTCCTGCGACGTCACCGCCTTCGTCACCGCCTACGAGGCGGCCAAGGCGGTGCTGGACCTGCCGGCGATCTGGGATCAGGTCTCGGCGCTGGACGGCCAGGTCCCGGCCGCCGGCCAGATGGCCCTCTACCGGCGCCTGGCCTACACCCTGCGCGGCGAGACCTTCTGGCTGGCCAGGCGGGCAGCGCGCGGCGGCCTGGGCGTCGAGGCCCTGGTCAAGCGCTACGGCCCGGGCGCGGCGACGCTGAAGAAGCTGGTTCCCGAAATCCTCTCCCCGGTCGAGCGCGATCGCCTGGAGGCCCAGGTGAGCCGCCTGGCCGAGGCCGGCGCGCCCGAGGCCCTGGCCCGCCAGGTCGCGGGCCTGCAGCCGCTCACCGTGGCGGTGGACCTGGTCGACCTGGCCGACGCCTCGAGCTGGAAACTGGCCCCGGCCGCCCGGCTTTACCAGCGGGTCGGCAAGGCCTTCGCCTTCGACCGCCTGCGCGCGGCGGCCGGCGGCTTCACGGCCGGCGACGCCTTCGAGCGGACCGCCGTGCGCCGCCTGGTGGAGGACCTGCTGGCCGAGCAGGCCGCCGTCACCCGCGCGGTGATGGCTGAGGCCGGCGACGCCGCGGCCGGCGCCGACGCCGAAAGCGCCGACGCCGCCATCGCCGCCTGGACCGCCGAGCGCCGTGAAACCTCCGAAGCCGCCCGCAAGGCGGTCGAGGAGATCGAGGCCGCCGGCGGCCCCTGGTCCTTCGCCAAACTCACCATCGCCAACGCCGCCCTGCGCGAACTGGCCGACGGGAAATAGAGCGCCGCAAATCCCGGCTGATGCAGGGACATCGCATATGGTGCAGGCAGGCCGTTTCGGCGTTAGATGCTCCCCCCGCTGGGGGAGCTCCCGGCCTCATGGCCGGGTGAGGGGGACCTTGACTCGCCAGCGCCAAGTCTCGGCAGTCCCTCAGAGTTCAAAGCTCCAGCGCAAAGTTTGCTTTAGAGACTGTAGACGTCAAAAGTCCCCCTCAGTCGGCATTCGCCGACAGCTCCCCCAGAAGGGGAGCGTCTAGAAGGGTGGCTGACTCAATATGCGACAGCCCCGCCCCAGCGGGGGAACAGCCAGGCGCCGTTAGTGCCGGAACACCCGCACGCCGGTGAACACCATGGCCAGGCCCCGCTCGTCGGCCGCTTCGATCACCTTGTCGTCGCCGATCGAGCCGCCGGGCTGGATCACCGCGGTGCAGCCGGCGTCGGCCGCCTGGATCAGCCCGTCCGGGAACGGGAAGAAGGCTTCGGACGCACAGGCCGAGCCCTTCAGGTCCAGGCCGAAGTCGGCGGCGCGCAGGGCCGCGATCCGCGCGGAATCCTTGCGGTTCATCTGGCCGGCGCCGACCCCCAGGGTCTGGCCGCCGCGCGCGTAGACGATGGCGTTCGACTTCACGTGCTTGGCGATGGTGAAGGCGAACAGCATGTCGCGCACCTCCTCGTCCGTCGGCGCGCGCCTGGTCACCACCTTCAGGTCGGCCGGGGCGAGGTTGGCCGTGTCGCGGCTCTGCACCAGGAAGCCGCCGGCGACCGAGCGGAACACCTCGCCCGCCGCATGCGGGTCGGGCAGGCCGCCGGTGGTCAGCAGCCGCACGTTCTTCTTCTTGCGGAACAGCGCCACCGCGTCCTCGTCGGCGTCCGGGGCGATCACCACCTCGGTGAAGATCTCCAGCACCTTGGCCGCGGTCGCCGCGTCCAGCTTGGTGTTCAGCGCCACGATGCCGCCGAAGGCGCTGGTCGGGTCGCAGGCCAGGGCCCGCTCATAGGCCTCCAGCAGCGAGCCGCCGGTCGCCACGCCGCAGGGATTGGCGTGCTTGATGATCGCGCAGGCCGGCGCCGCGGCCGGGTCGAACTCGGCGATCAGCTCATAGGCCGCATCGGTGTCGGCGATGTTGTTGTAGGAGAGTTCCTTGCCCTGGAGTTGCCTGGCCGTCGCCACCCCCACGCGGGGATTGGCGAACCGGTAGAAGGCCGCTTTCTGGTGCGGGTTCTCGCCATAGCGCATGGTCTGGACCAGCTCGCCGGCGAAGGCGCGGCGGCGCGGCGCCTCGTCCCCCAGCGCCTGGGCGAACCAGGCTGAGATCGCCGCATCATAGGCCGCCGTGCGGGCATAGGCGCGGGCGGCCAGGCGCTTGCGCAGGGCCAGGGAGGTCGAGCCGCCGTCCTTCAGTTCGGCCAGCACCTCCTCCAGGTCGGCGATCTCGGTGCAGATCGCCACATAGCCGTGGTTCTTGGCCGCCGAGCGGACCATGGCCGGACCGCCGATGTCGATGTTCTCGACGCAGTCCTCGAAGGAGCCGCCCTTCGCGACCGTCGCCTCGAACGGATAGAGGTTCACATAGACGATATCGATGGCGCCGATGCCGTGGTCGGCCATGGCCTTGGCGTGATCGGCCGCGTCGCGCACCCCCAGCAGGCCGCCATGCACGATGGGGTGCAGGGTCTTGACCCGCCCGTCCATCATCTCCGGAAAACCGGTCAGGTCCGAGACGTCCTTCACCGGTAGGCCGGCGTCGGCGATCGCCTTGCGGGTGCCGCCGGTGGAGACCAGCTCCACCCCCGCCGCGGCCAGGACGCGCGCGGCCTCCACCAGTCCGGTCTTGTCGGAGACCGAGATCAGGGCGCGCTTGGGAGCCACGCGGTCGGGGGCAGGGGGGAAGTCGGGAGCGGCGGGCACGGGGCAGTCTCCTAGAGAAGGTTCAAAAGGAAATTGCCCAGGCGAGCGGCGCTATGAGATCCGCGCTCCCCGGTGGTCGCCCACCTCGATTTCGCCAGTCACGCGGATGCTGTGGGCTTTAGGCCCGGCACGCCCCACCGTCAACGAATTGGCGCTGCGGTCGAGCCCAATCCCCTATCCACATATGCGTGTCGTCCCGGTTTGCGAAGCAAGACCGGGACCTATGAACACATGCGGTTCAGAATCCGTCTCGGCGGAGCAAGAGCCTGAAGGCTCAGGTGTTCATGGATCCCGGCTAAGCGCTGCGCGCTTTCCGGGACGACATGCAAGGCGGGCTACCGCCTATCCGCGCCAAATGGCGCCGCCCGGCCCTGCGGGCGGAAACGGACAGAAAGGTCTCAGGTGATCCGCTTGACGCTGACCGGATCGCTGCCGGGGAAGCTTTCCTCCAGGCCTTCGTCCAGCAACGCCTCCTGCCGGTCCTCGGCGCTCTTTTCCTTGTCGGCCATCTGGTCGGGCTTTTCGGTCTCGCCGAGCGGCCTCGCGGGCCGCGCATGCGGCGCCTCGCTACGGTGATCGCCCATCTGCGGACGGCCCTCGACGGCGGCGTCCGCCGCCGCGGCGCCGGAGCCGGCGATGATCGAGCGTTTCTCGGCCTTGTCTTTCTTCAGGACGCCCATGTGATCCTCCTTTGGGTCGAAGGATCAACTCATGGGACCGCCAGCGGTTGCCCCTCCCTCGCCCAAACCGTTGCCCGGACGCAGCTTTCCCTGTAGCAAGCCGCCGACCGCTTTCCCGGAAAAAGAGCATATGGCCGAACTCTACGACGTCGCCGCCATCGGCAACGCCATCGTCGACGTGATCGCTCCGGCGACCGACGACTTCCTGGCCCAGCAGAGCATGGACAAGGGCGCCATGATGCTGGTCGACGAGGCCCGCAGCGGCGCGCTCTACGCCGCCATGGCGCCGGGCGTCGAGACCTCGGGCGGATCGGCCGCCAACTCCATCGCCGGCGTCGCCTCGTTCGGCGGCCGCGGCGCCTTCCTGGGCAAGGTCGCCGACGACCAGCTCGGCAAGGTCTTCACCCACGACATGCGCGCCATCGGCGCCCATTTCGACACCCCGCCGCTGCTGGACGGCAAGGCGACCGCGGTCTCGATGATCAACGTCACCCCCGACGGCGAGCGGACCATGTCCACCTTCCTGGGCGCCTCGACCGAGTTCGCCTCCGCCGACATCGACCCCGCGGTGATCGAGGCGGCGAAGATCGTCTATCTCGAAGGCTACCTGTTCGACGCCGAGGCCGCCCGCCGCGCCTTCGCCAAGGCCGCGGGCCTGGCCCATGCCTCGGGCCGCGTGATCGCCCTCACCCTGTCGGACGGCTTCGTGGTCGAGCGCCACCGCGAGGGCCTGCTGGGCTTTCTGGAGACCCAGGTCGACCTGGTGTTCGCCAACGAGACCGAACTGACCGCTCTCTTCCAGACCGACGACTTCGACGCCGCCGTCGAGGCGATGCGCGGCAAGGTCAAGCTCGCCGCCGTCACCCGCAGCGAGAAGGGCTCGGTCATCGTTGCGGGGGGCGAAACCTTCGCGGTTCCCGCCGTCCCCGTCGAGAAAGTCGTAGACACGACGGGCGCGGGCGACCAATACGCAGCCGGGTTCATGTTCGGCCTCGCGACCGGCCGGCCGCTCAATGTCTGCGGCCAGCTCGGTTCGCTGGCGGCGGCCGAGGTGATCTCGCACTATGGCCCGCGGCCCCAGGTCAGCCTGAAGGACCTGGCGGCGTCGAAAGGACTCTAGACCCCATGGCCCGTACGGCGGAAGTGGTCCGCAACACCAAGGAAACCCAGATCACGGTCCGCGTCGATCTGGACGGCTCCGGCGCCTGCGACGTCGAAACCGGCGTCGGCTTCTTCGACCACATGCTCGACAGCCTGGCCCGCCACAGCGGGATCGACCTCCATGTCCGCACCAAGGGCGACCTGCACATCGACTTCCACCACACGGTGGAGGACACCGGCATCGTCATCGGCCAGGCCATCAACAAGGCGCTGGACGGGTTCAAGGGAATCCGCCGGTTCGGCCACGCCTATATTCCGATGGACGAGACCCTGACGCGCTGCGCCATCGACCTCTCGAACCGCCCCTATCTGATCTGGAAGGTGGCCTTCAAGACCCCGAAGATCGGCGAGTTCGACACCGAGCTCTTCAAGGAGTTCCACCACGCCTTCGCCATGAACGTGGGCGCCTGCGTGCATCTGGAAACCCTCTACGGCGAGAACAGCCACCACGTCGCCGAAAGCGGCTTCAAGGCCCTGGCCCGCGCCCTGCGCACGGCCATCGAGATCGACCCCAAGACCCATGGTCACGCCCCGTCGACCAAGGGCGTGCTGTAGTAGGATCCATTCCATGCAGAGCGTCGCCCTGATCGACTACGGGTCGGGCAACCTTCGCTCGGCCGAAAAAGCCCTGGTCCGCGCCGCGGGCGGCGATGCGCAGATCATCGTCACCAGCGACCCCGACCAGGTTGCGCGCGCCGACCGGATCGTGCTGCCCGGCGTCGGCGCCTTCGCCGCCTGCATGCGGGCGCTGGGCGAGCGGCCCGGCCTGATCGAAGCCATGACCGCCGCGGTCAGGGGGAAGGGCGCCCCGTTCCTGGGCGTCTGCGTCGGCATGCAGCTCCTGGCCAGCCGCGGCCTGGAGTTCGGCGAGACCGCCGGCCTCGGCTGGATCGCCGGCGACGTGCGCCGCATCGAACCGGCCGATCCCGCCGCCAAGGTGCCGCATATGGGCTGGAACGCCCTGACCGACCTCTCCGGCCCCGCGCTCGTCACCGAGATCGGCGAGGCGCCGATGTACTTCACCCACTCGTTCGCCTTCCATCCGACCGACCCGGCGGACGTGGCGGCCTATGTCGACCATGGCGGCCGGTTCCCCGCCGCCGTCGCCAGGGGCAATGTCGCAGGCGTACAGTTTCACCCCGAAAAGTCGCAAAGCGCCGGCATCGCCCTGCTCGCGCGTTTCCTGGAGTGGCGACCGTGATCCTCTATCCGGCCATCGACCTCAAAGACGGCCAGTGCGTCCGTGTGCTGCACGGCGACCTCGACACCGCCACGGTGTTCAACACCTCGCCCGCCGCCCAGGCGGCCAGCTTCGTGGAGGCCGGCTTCCACTGGGTCCACGTGGTCGACCTGAACGGCGCGGTGCAGGGCAAGGCGGTCAACGAAAAGGCGGTCGAGGCGATCCTCCAGTCCGTCTCGATCCCGGTCCAGCTCGGCGGCGGCATCCGCAGCCTCAAGGACATCGAGCGTTTGATCGAGGCCGGGGTCAGCCGCGTCATCCTCGGCACGGTCGCCGTCACCGAGCCGCAGATCGTGCGCGAGGCCGCCAAGCTCTGGCCCGAACAGATCGCCGTCTCGGTCGACGTGCGCGGCGGCAAGGTGGCCACGCAGGGCTGGACCGAAAGCTCCGACCTCGACGCCGTCACCGTCGCCAAGCGCTTCGAGGACGCTGGAGTCGGCG
The DNA here is from genome assembly GCA_001724985.1 of Phenylobacterium sp. SCN 69-14. Taxonomy (GTDB): domain Bacteria; phylum Pseudomonadota; class Alphaproteobacteria; order Caulobacterales; family Caulobacteraceae; genus Phenylobacterium. Next base: position 9,856 of record MEEW01000020.1, on the reverse strand, counting down.
CGCTCATCATCACCGACATCGACCGCGACGGCACGGTGATGGGCTTCAACGTCGAGGCGTTCGGCGCCATCGCCGACGCCGTCTCGATCCCGGTCATCGCCGCGGGCGGCCTGGCCAGCGTGCAGGACATCGTCAAGATCAAGGCGCGCAAGGGCGTTCCGATCGCCGGCGCCGTGCTGGGCCGCGCGCTGTACAACGGCGCGATCTCGCCGCAGGAAGCCCTGAAGGCCGCCGCCTGATGCTCAAGATCCGCGTCATCCCCTGCCTGGACGTCAAGGACGGCCGCGTGGTGAAGGGCGTGAACTTCGTCTCGCTGCGCGACGCGGGCGATCCGGTCGAGCAGGCGACCGCCTATGACGCGGCCGGCGCCGACGAGCTGATGTTCCTCGACATCACCGCCAGTCACGAGCGGCGCGGCGCCATCCTCGACGTCATCGCCCGCACCGCCGACGTCTGCTTCATGCCGCTCAGCGTCGGCGGCGGCATCCGCCAGGTCGAGGACGCGCGCCGCCTGCTGCTGGCCGGGGCCGACAAGATCAGCGTCAACACCGCCGCGGTCGAGAACCGCGACCTCATCAGCGCCTGCGCCGACGCCTTCGGCTCCCAGGCGGTGGTGGTGGCCATCGACGCCAAGCACGGCGCCAGCGTCTCGGGCGAGCGCGGCCGCAACGACGGCTGGCGGGTCTTCACCTATGGCGGGCGCACCGACACCGGCCTCGACGTGGTCGAGTACGCCGTCGACGCGGTGAAACGCGGCGCCGGCGAGATCCTGCTCACCTCCATGGACCGCGACGGGGCCAAGACCGGCTACGACCTCGACCTGCTCAAGGCCGTGACCAGCGCGGTCAATGTCCCGGTGATCGCTTCCGGCGGCGCCGGGAATGCCCGGCACATGGTCGAGGCGGTGACCAAGGGCGGGGCCGACGCGGTGCTGGCCGCCTCGATCTTCCACTTCGGCGAGGTCTCCATCGGCGAGGTGAAGCGCGAAATGGCCAAGGCCCACATCCCGGTGCGCATCACGGAGGCCGCATGAGCCGCTTTTCCGACACCCTCGAGCGCCTGGCCGCGACCATCGAGGCCCGCAAGGGCGCCGACCCCTCCACCTCCTACACCGCCAAGCTGCTGAGCGAGGGCGTCGAACGCGCCGCCAAGAAGCTGGGCGAGGAAGCGGTCGAGACCGTGATCGCCGCCGCCCAGGGCGACGCCGAGGGCCTGGCCGCCGAAAGCGCCGACCTGATCTATCATTGGCTCGTGGTCCTGGCCCGGGCCGGCGTCACCCTCGACGACGTCGCCGCCAGGCTGGAAGCCCGCGAAGGGACCTCCGGCCTCGCCGAAAAAGCCTCGCGCACGCAAGGCTGAACCGCCCTCCGTCCCTGCTGTGCAAGCCCCGCGGGCGAGCGCATAGTCGCCGCGTGATCGCCCAGTTTCCCTTCCTCCAGGTCCTGACAGAGCGTGACCGCCGCTGGCCGCGGCTGGTGCTGATGGCGTTCGGCGCGCCGCTGGCGGTGATGATCCTGGCCTTCGTCGTGGCCGTGGGCCTCTCGATCCTCACCGGCGGTGAGCTGTTCGCGGTCAACGACCTGCCCAGGCTCCGCCGCTCTGCGGTCTATGTGCTGCAGCTCGGGGTCGGCCTGGGCGCCCTGGCCCTGGCCGTGATGCTGGCCGCGCGGATGATCTTCGCCCGGCCGCTGGCCACCTGGCTCACCGCCGCGCCGCATTTCCGCTGGGGACTGGTCGCCTGGGGCGGCGCGGTGGCCGCCGTCGGCGCCGGGGTGCTGATGGCCCTCGACGCCGCCGCCCACCACACGGCCGCCGCCCCGCCGATCCTCGACCCCGGCTCGGGCCTGGCGCTCAAGCTCTTCTATTTCGCCGCCGTGCTGGTCGGCCTCTTCGTCGCGGCCACGGCCGAGGAGGTGGTCTTCCGCGGCTATCTCCTCCAGCAGACCGCCGCCTTCACCCGCAACATCTGGCTGATCGTCGCGGTCAATGCGGCGGTCTTCGCCCTGGCGCATTTGGAGTTCGACCCCGCCGCCCTGGCGGCCCGCGCCCTGGCCGGCGCAGCCTTCGCCTGGGCCGCCCTGCGGCTGGGAGGCCTGGAGTTCGCCATCGGCGCGCATGTGGCGACCAATCTGATGATCGCGCTGTTCCAGGCCCCGATGCTGCCCGAGGACCCGGAAGCCGCCGGCGGGCTGGACGACATCTTCGGCGAGGCGGCCCTGGCGCTCTACATCGCCTGGTCGGTCGAGATCACCCGCAGGATGGGCCGGCTGGTTGGGCCTATTTCTTCTCGAGCATGAGCTGGCCTTCCTTCTTCAGGCGGCCCTTCACCTTGTCGGCGATCATGGCGAAGAACGGCGGCAGCTCCACCTCCATCCGCACCGCGTCCTCCAGCACGTCCAGCCGCCCCGCCACCGCCTGACCGACGACCTTGGCGGAGAAGGCCAGGCGGTCGCCGTCCCAGGCCTTGGTCAGCTTCACCCCCTCGCCGAACTGGTGAGTGATGCGGGTCAGGCCCTCCTCGATCCGCTGGCGCGCCTCGGCGCGGCCCAGCTCGTGGGGAATGCTGACGACGATCGGCTTGACCATGGGAAACCTCCGAGCCGGTATAACGGCCCAGACCCACGACGGCTCCCGATCAGCCGCGCGGCCGACGTTTCAGCGCCACATAGAGCGCGCCTTCGCCGCCATGGCGCCGGTGCGCCTCGGAGATGCCCGCCACCACGCCGCGCAGGGCCGGGCCGCCCAGCCATTCGGGCGCGCGCCGGCGCAGCACCCCGTCGCCGCGCGTCCCCTTGCCGGTGATCACCAGCACCGCCCGCCAGCCGTCGTCCCAGGCCCGCAGCACGAAAGCCTCCAGCGCCGCGCGCGCCCGGTCCTGGTCCATGCCGTGCAGGTCGATCCGCGCGCCGATCACGTCGCGCTCGCGGGCGATCCTGTGTTTGCGGCGCGGCTCGATGGGACCCGCCTCCAGCCGCATCGGCGGCCGCGGCGCGGGCCTGGCCTCGGCAAGCGGCAGGCGCGCGGCCGGGTCGGCGACCTTGCCGCCGCTCTTCTTCGGCGCCTCGGCCTTGGCCGGCTCGGCCAGGGCCTGGGCCAGGCGTTCGGCGTCCCGCCCCGGCTTGGGATGGACCGTCGCGGCGACCATCGCCCAGAGCTTCTGCTCATCGGGGCGGATCGGCCGTTTCATCGATAGGGGCCGACCTTCGGGACCAGCCGGTGCATGCGCAGGGTATGGCGCACCCGGCCCGCCTCCGCCCCGGCCCGCGCGCCGAGGCCCAGATAGAGGTCGGCCCGCACCGGCCCCTTGATCGCCCCGCCGGCGTCCAGCGCCACCACCGTCCGCCGATAGTCCGGGAAGGCTCCGTTCAGCAGCGGCGCGGTCCCGTCGATGAAGAACAGCTCGCCCAGGCCGGTCAGGCCGGTGTCGACGGCGATGGCCCGGCCGGGCGGCAGCGGAATCCCCGCCGCCCCCACCGGCTGGCGGCCGTCGTCGGGAGCCAGGCTGAAGAACACGTAGCGCGGGTTCAGCCGCATGATCTGGTCGGCGCGCGGCCCGCGGTTCTCGGCCAGCCAGCCGCGGATCGCCTCGCCGGAGGTGTTGTTGGCCGCCAGCAGCCCCCGGTCGCGCATCGGATTGGCGATGCCCGCGAAGGTCCGCCCGTTGGTCGCGGCGAACACCGCCTTGGACCGCCGCCCGCCGGGGAAGGAGAGCACCCCCGACCCCTGGATCTGCAGGAAGAACAGGTCCTCCGGCCGCATCCAGGCCAGGGCCTGGGCCGGCGGCGAGGTCTCGATGGCCGTGCGGTCAGGATAGGGCTCGGTCGATCCGTCGGCGCGGCGGCGCAGGGCTTCCTTGCCGGCGGTCCCTGCTCCGACCATGTCGGCGGGCTTGGGCCGCACCGGGGCGGAGAACTCCGCGTCCGGCCGCTCGCGCGCGTCGTATTCCGGCGAGAAATAGGCGGTCAGCACCCCTTCGCCGATCAGCCGCTCGGGCCGGAAATTCTCCTCGAGGAAGGCGCGGGCCCGCACGGAGTCCAGCGGCCCGGCGGCCCGGGCCCGGCGGCAGACCTCGGCCAGGGCCGGATCGCGCGCCACCCCGCAGGTGACGCGGAAGGCCTCAAAGCCCGCCGCATGGTCGTCCTGCGCCCATCCGGGCAGGTCGGCGAAGCTCTCCGGCTGGGCCGGCGGCCGCGGCGGCTGGGTGGGAGCCGGCCCTGGCCCCGGAGGCGTCGGCCGCGCCGGCGGCGGCACGGCGCTGGGCGTGGCGCAGGCCGCGACCAGCAGGGTCAGGAGCAGCGCCGGCGCCAGCCGGCGAAGATGTCGAAGTTCCAAGTCGCCCTCATCCTGGCCCAAGGTTCCGGCCCACGCGCGCCACGCAAGGGCGCGCCGCGGGCCTGTCCTAGATTTCCATACGGGCGGGAAAACGGCGGAACGGTTAACGAGAGCCTTCCAGGCCCCGTTCCCGCGCCTTCAGGCCTCGGCCGCGTCCACGTGGACCAGGATCCAGTTCGGGTCGCGGCTCTTGAGGCTGCGCTCGAAGGTCCAGAGTTCGGCGGTGCGCTTGTCGTCCACCGCCTCGCCCTCGGCGCCCTTGGTGCGGCTGCGGAACTCCGCCAGGAAGCGGACGGTGACGCTGGCCGTGTCGCCGCGCAGGTCCGCCCGCTCCAGGTCCGCGCGCGGCGGATGCAGGAACTCGACCGTCTCGGTGGTCCCGGCCGCCTCGCGCTCGGCGATGGCGCCTTCGAAACTGGCCATCACATTGGGCGCCAGCAGGTTCTTCAGGGTCTCGCGGTCGCCCGCGGCGAACGCCCGCACCACCATCTCGTAGGCGCCCTTGGCCCCGGCCAGGAACCGGCCCAGGTCGAAGGACGGATCGTGATGCTTGATCGCCGCCAGGCCGGTCAGCCCCACCCCGTCGTCCTCGAGCTGGTCGGCCACGGGCGCCTGGCGCCCCGCGGCCGGAAGCTTCTCGGCCGCGGCCGCATCCTCCGGCTGGCGGCCCACGCGCCGGCCCAGCACCGCATAGAGCTGGTACAGCACGACCCCGGCCAGGCCGGCGAAAATGATCAGTTCGAGAACTTGCAACGTCTTGGGGCTCTTAGAAAATGTCCAAACTCCAATATAGGGCAAGGAAACGCGCGCGTCAGGGGCGACGTTGCCTTGCCTTGGGTCGCGTGATAGCAGCCGGGGCGACAACAGGACGTGAATGACGTCCGAGCAACCGGATTTTCCTACTTATGACCGATACCGACGCCGCCGGCCCCGAGACCAATGGCGCGGAGGCCCCCGAGCCCGGCATCCGCATCCTCGCCCAGTTCATTCGCGACCTGTCGTTCGAGAATCCCCGCGCCCCCGAAAGCCTGCGCGCCCAGAACGTCGCCCAGCCGCAGATCGAGATGGGCGTGGAGATGAACGCCCGCGGCCGCGAGGACGGCCTGTTCGAAGTCGACCTGAAGCTCTCGGCCCGCGCCACCCGCGACGATGGCCCGGTGTTCCATGTCGAGCTGCTCTATGGCGGCGTCTTCCAGATCACCGGCGTTTCTCAGGAAGAGCTGGAGCCGGTGCTGCTGGTCGAATGCCCGCGCTTCATGTTCCCGTTCGCGCGCCAGATCATCGCCGGCGTCACCTCGGACGGCGGCTACCCGCCCTTCATGCTCGACCCCATCGACTTCGCCGGCGTCTACGCCGCCCGTCGAGCCCAGGCCATGGGCGGCGAACCCATCGGCCACGCTTGATGTCATCCCGGTTTCGGCGCAGCCGAAGACCGGGACCCATGCACACCTGATCGTGGAGAATAGGCTCGGTCCTGCCCCATCCGGCGTTCATGGTTCCCGGTCTTGCTTCGCAAACCGGGACGACACCGATCACAGGCGCTAAATCCTTCCCCTGGCTATCGCCTATGGCTTGCCCCAAAGGTCTACGGGTCGCGGTCCCGCCGCGCAGCGGCTGTTCTGACAGGCCGAGCCAGCGGTGAAGCTGGAATTTTCAACACCAAGACACCAAGGACTCCAAGACCACGAAGGGGTCGATCTCACCCTGTCATGGCCGACCAGCCGCCGCCGAAATCTTGGTGGTCTTGGAGCCCTTGGCGGTCTTGGTGTTTCAAGACTGACGTCGCTCGCGCGCCGTCTTCAAGGTCGTCAAGCGCCGCCTCCCATATGCAATCGCCCTGCCCCGCTCTGTGGGAGGTGGATTGATGCGCAGCTGCAGCCCTAAAGCCCGTATTTCGACCAGAGCTCGTCGTTCTTCATCACCTCGCGCACGAACTGCGCATGCAGCTCGCGCTCGGCCTCGGTCGAGCGGAAGGGCAGGGGGCGGGGCCGCGCGCCATAGGCGGCGGCGCGCGCGACCGCGATGGCCTGGGCGGCCATTTCGCGGGTGGTCAGCTCCAGGGTCAGGGCCCGGCCGCCCTTCAGCTCCAGATAGACCGCCGCCAGCAGCCGGGCGTCGATCAAGGCGCCGTGCTTCTCGCGTTCCGACAGCGAGATCTTGAACCGCTTGCAGAGCGCGTCGAGCGAGTTGTGCATCCCCGGAAAGCGCTTGCGCGCCAGGGCCAGGGTGTCGATCCACCGCTCCTCGGGAATGCCGGGCACGCCCAGCACCTCCAGTTCGTAGTTCACGAATGTCCGGTCGAAGGTGGCGTTATGGGCGATGATCGGCGCATCACCGACGAAGGTCAGGAAATCGGCGTGGATTTCCTTGTCCCGGAACTTCGGCTTGCCGGCCAGGAAGGCGGCCGACAGGCCATGGACCTTCTCGGCCTCCGGCGGCATGTCCCGCTCGGGGTCGATATAGACATGGAAGCTGCGCCCGGTGGGCAGGTAGTCTTCGATCTCCAGGCAGGCCAGTTCCACCAGCCGGTGGCCCAGGTGCGGCTCGAAGCCCGTGGTTTCGGTGTCGAGGACGATCTCACGCGCCATGCGCCCTACCTCGCCCTATTCGCCGCCAGCATCAAGCGGGCGACTTGTCACGACCTGGCCGTCTTTGTGGATCGCGCATCACCGCGATGATCTCGGCCACCTGCTCGCGGGCCGGCTCCAGGCCGCGGCTGGTGTCGACCACGAAATGGGCCCGCGCGCGCTTTTCCGCATCGTGCATCTGGCGCGACAGGATGGCGTCCAGCCGCTCGGCCGTCATGCCGGGCCGGGCCAGCACCCGCTCGCGCTGCTGCTCGGGCGGGGCGGAGACCACCACCACGGCGTCCATATTGGCGTCGCCGCCGGTCTCGTAGAGCAGGGGAATGTCCAGCACGACCATGTCGACGCCCGCCGCCTCGGCGTCCTTGAAGAAACGCACCCGGTCGGCGCCGACCAGCGGATGGACGATGGCGTTCAGCCGGCTCATCGCCTCGTCGTTCCCCAGCACTCGCTGGCGCAGGGCTTCACGGTCGACCGCCCCGTCCTTGGTCACGCCTGGAAAGGCCGCCTCCAGCGGCGCGACCGCCGCCCCGCCCGCCTCATAGAGGTCGGCCACCGCCGCATCGGCGTCATAGACGGGAATTCCGGCCTCGCGAAACATCTTCGCCGTGGTCGACTTGCCCATGCCGATAGAACCGGTCAGCCCAATAATCAGCATGTCATCCCTCCAAGATGCTCCCCCTCTGAGGGAGTTGTCAGCCAAGCCAAGCAGTTGTCATCCCAGTTTCGGCGCAGCCGAAGACCGGGACCCATGAACACCTGATCGTGAAGACCTGGCCAAGGCTTGCGCACATCCGGCTCCGCCCAGTGTTCACGGATCCCGGACAAGCGCTGCGCGCTTTCCGGGATGACACTTTCCATGGGCGCTGCGTCCACAGGACCTAAAGCCCCAGCGCCTCGATCGCCAGGGCCCGCACGTCCACCGTCTTCGGCGGCGCCTGGCCGTAGAAGTATTCGAAGCTCGGAACCGCCTGGCCGATCAGCATGGTCAGCCCGTCGACCGTGCGCCGGCCGCTGGCCTGCGCCGCCGCCAGGAACGGGGTCTTCAGCGGCTTGTAGACCATGTCCATCACCACCGCCCCTGCNCGGACCCGGAAAGCCCCGCCGAAGTCGCATTGACCACCGCAACCACCCCGTCCAGGGCCTGCGCCGCCTGCGGCAGGCCATAGGCCGCGCCGCCCAGCGCCGAAGCGATCTCCTGCGCCCTGGCCACCGTGCGGTTGACGATCCGCACCTGCGGGCATCCGGCCTCGACGAAGGCCGCCACGGCGCCGCGCGCCGCGCCGCCCGCGCCCAGCACAGCCACCGGCCCAGCCGCCGGATCGAAGCCCGGCGCCTGCTCGGCCAAGGCGCCCAGCATCCCCAGGCCGTCGGTGTTGTCGGCCAGGATCGTCCCATCCTCGCGGAACACCAGCACATTGGCCGCCTGGGCGCTGGCGGCGCGGAAGGTCGCCTCGTCGGCCAGGGCCAGGGCCTCTCCCTTGAACGGCAGGGTGACGTTCAGTCCCGCCACGCTGCCGCCCCGCAGCGACTCCGCAAACGCCCTGAACCGGCCCGGCTCGGTCGAGAACGGCACATAGACCCCGTCGATCCCCGCCGCCGCCAGCCAGGCGTTGTGCAGGATCGGGCTCATCGAATGGACGATCGGGCGGCCGATGACGCCGGCCACCCGCGTGGCGCCTGACAATCTCATGCCTTCAGCACACCATGACGCCGGAAGAGATCGAGCAGACCCATCAGCGGCAGGCCCAATATGGTGAAATAGTCGCCCTCGATGCTTGAAAAGAGCTGCGCGCCCGGCCCTTCCAGCCGGTAGCAACCCACCGACCCCAGCGCCTGCTCGCCCTCGGCGGCCAGATAGGCCTCAAGGAAGTCGTCGGAGAAATCCCGCATGGTCAGGGTCGCCGAGACGACCTCGCGCCAGATCGGCGTGCCGCCCTGGGCGACCACCACCGCCGAATGCAGCCTGTGCGGCTTGCCGCGCATGGCCTTCAGCCGCTCGCGCGCCGCCTCCAGGGTCTCGGCCTTGTCATAGAGCCGGCCCTCGAACTCCAGGGTCTGGTCCGACCCGATCACCAGCCCCGGCCGACCGGCCGAAACCTTCACCGCCTTGATCTCGGCCAGGGCGTCGGCCACGTCGCGGGGGCCTGCGCCGCCCGCCAGCATCGAGGCCTTCACCGCGTCCTCGTCGACGCCCGCCACCACCGCCTCGAACGGCACGCCCGCTCCGGTCAGCACCGCGCGCCGCGCCGCGCTCTTCGAGGCCAGGATCACCTGCGCGCCCATCAGCCGATCACCTCGACCTGGCCGTGGCCGCCATGCAGCAGGTTCAGCACCGCCGCGGCGGTCTCCTCGACGCTGCGCCTGGTGACGTCGATCACCGGCCAGCCCATCCGCTCATAGAGCCGGCGCGCCTTCACCGTCTCCTCGCGCACCGCCTCGATGTCGATATAGGTCGACTCCCGGTTCTCCTTTAGGCTGAGCAGCCGGTTCTTGCGGATCTGGATCAGCCGGTCGGGCGAGATGGTCAGCCCCACCACCAGGGTGTTCTTCAACTCCAGCAGCTTGTCCGGCGGCGACCGGGTCGGCACCAGCGGCACGTTCGCCGCCCGCACCCCGCGATGGGCCAGATAGATGCAGGTTGGGGTCTTGGAAGTGCGCGAGACGCCGACCAGCACCACGTCGGCCTGTTCCAGATCCTGCCCGCCCTGGCCGTCGTCATGGCCGATGGCGTAGTTCAGGGCGTCCATCCGGTTGAAATAGTCGTTGTCGAGCGCGTGCTGCACCCCGACCTTGCGGCTGATCGAGGCGCCCAGATAGCGCTGCAGCGAGGAGACCAGCGGGTCGAGCGCGGCGATGCAGGGCATGTCCATCCGCCGCACGCCTTCTTCCAGGGCGCTGCGCAGGCTGTCGTCGACGATGGTGTGGATCACCACCCC
>MEEW01000019.1 GCA_001724985.1 Phenylobacterium sp. SCN 69-14 | reverse complement strand
GCGGCTGATCGCCTGGATCTTCAGAAGGCTCTCGGCGCGGGCGAGGTCGGCCTGCGCCTGCTGGGCCTGGGCGCGGGCGGCGGCGAGCTGCGCCTCCGCCGGCCGCGGATCGAGGGTGAAGAGCAACTGGCCCTTCTTGACGTACTGGCCCTCCCGAAAATGGGCGGCCTGCAGGAAGCCGCTGGCCCGGGCCCGCACCTCGACGCGCTCGGGCGCCTCGAACCGGCCGGTGAAGTCGTCCCAGTCGACGACCTTCTGCTGCAGGGGCGTGGCCACCGAAACCTGGGGCGCCGGCGCCTGCGGCGGCGCTTCGGTCTTGCCGCAGCCGGAAAGGGCCAATGCAGCGGCGGCCGTTGCGACGAACGGCGCGAGAAACTTTCGCATGAGATATCCCACGGGCGGGGGAGCGCCCAAGTCAACAGTTGATGACTTTTAACTCGACAGCTCCTACATATGTCAACACCTGATGACAACAAGGGAGCGAAACCAAAAAATGTCTGGCATCCCGGCGCCGGCGCGAACTCGAAACGCGGCGGCGACAAGGCAGGCGATCCTGGACGCGGCCATGCATCGGTTCGCCAAGGAGGGTTACGACGGCGCCAGCCTGCGCGAGATCGCCTCCGACGCCGGCGTCGATGCGGCCCTGGTGTCGCGCTATTTCGGTTCCAAGGAAGAACTCTTCGTCGAAGTGCTGAACTGCGGCCCCGACGCTTCGGAGCTGTTCCAGGGCGAACTGGCCGGCTTCGGCGAGCGCGTGGCCGACCGGCTGATGGACGACCCCGACACCCGCGACGGACTTGACCAACTGCTCATCATGCTGCGCTCGGCCTCCTCGCCCGCGGCGGCCGAGCCCCTGCGGCGCTCGATGCGCACCTGGTTCATCGACCCCTTCGCCGCCTATCTGGGCGGCCCGGACGCCAGCGTCCGGGCGCGGCTGGCCGGCGACCTGATCATGGGCGTGGCGATCTCGCGCGCCATCACCCCCGACCACGACCTCGACGACGCCGGCCGCGCCAGCCTGCGCCGGCGGCTGGCGGGCGTGATCCAGCAGGCGGTCACGCCCTGACCGCAGCCCAAAAGAAAACCGGCCGACCCAGGAGGGCCGGCCGGCGAGGAGATTTCAGCTTTCAGCCAGTCCTTAGAAGGACTTGCGGACGCTGACGTACCAATAGCGGCTGTAGGGCTGGTACAGCGAGCCCAGGTAGCCGTTGCTGGAGTCCACCGGCGGCTTCTCGTCGGTGATGTTCCGGACGCCGACGCGCAGGCGGGTGTTGGACGCCAGGCCTTCGGTGAACTCGTACTGACCGTAGAGATTGCCGGTGATCTGGGAGTCGACGATCCAGGCGTCGCCGGCGCTGTCGCGCAGGCCCGTGTCCTCGACATCGCCGATGTACTGGGTGAAGGCGCCGACGGTCCACTGGTCGTAGGACCAGGTCGCCGAGGCCGACCACTTCCACTCCGGACGACCGTTCTGGCGGACCTGGTCGCCACCGCCGGTGATGGTCGTGCCGGCGTTGATCTCCCCGGCGTCACGGGCGGCCAGCAGGGCGGCGATTTCCGGCGACGGCGAGCGGTAGAACTTGATGAGGTGCGCAGCGTTGAAGTTCACGCTGAAATCGCCCCACTCGGTCCCGCGCAGGTTCCAGATGACGCCGATGTCGAGGCCGCGCGCTTCCTGCGGCTGCAGGTTGCGGTACTGGTCCTTGACGTAGAGCACCTGGCCGGCGGCCGCCAGGCCGGTGCCGGCGAACATGGCGATGTCGTCGGCGGTGGCCGCGGCCCGCACCACGTCCGGGTTCGTCGAGCCGTTCAACCGGGCCAGGTAATCGGCGGTCAGGGCGTTGCCCTCGCCGAACAGGCCGACGATGCCTTCCTGCTTCACGCGCCAGTAGTCGACGGTGAAGGTGAAGCGGCCGAACTGCTCAGGCACGAAGCGCGGTTCGTAGACCACGCCCATGCCCCAGGTTTCCGACTCCTCCGGCTTCAGGTCCGGGTTGCCGGCGCGCTGGGCGGTGGTGCTGCCCGAGCGCGAGCAGGCGGCGAAGTTGGCGATCCGGCCCGCGCGCAGGTCCGCCTCGCAGCGGACCCAGTCGGTGCGGGTGTTGGAGCGGGTGACCAGGGTGGCGTTCACCTGCTCCAGGTTCGGGGCCTTGAAGCCTTGCGCCCACGAGCCGCGGAAGCGCAGGCCGTCGACCACGTCCCAGGCCACGGCGACCTTCGGCTTGGCCACTTCGCCGGCGTCGCTGAAGCTCTCGTAACGGCCGGCGAGCTGGGCTTCCAGGTTGCGGACGAAGGGGATCTCCATGTCGGGCGACACGATCGGCACCGCCAGTTCGGCATAGGCCGAGGTCACGGTGCGCGAGCCCTTGGTGTCCGGCGAGGGGCTGGAGCCGATCAGGTCGTTGCCATAGGTCACGCCGGTGACCATGTCGGTGAACTGGATCGTGCCGTCGAGCCGCGCGTCGCGGTCGTCCTTCTGGGTTTCGCGGCGATACTCGACGCCCGCGGCGAAGCCGACGTCGCCGACCGGCAGGGCGAACAGGTCGACCTTCGAAACCTTGAAGTCGGCCAGGGCCAGCGAGGAGGTGTTGCGGCGGACCGTGCGGATCTTGATCGCGTCGATCGCGGCCTGCGAGCTGGGCGCGCCGTCACCGACCGAGGTGTTGGTGAGCGTGCCGCCGTTGAAGGGGTTGTAGGCGTCCGGCGTGGACAGGGCGAGCTGTTGCTGGAACAGGGTCGCGCTGATGCCGTCGGACACGTCCTCGACTTCGGCCTTCGAATAGAGCAGCGCGCTTTCCCACTTGAAGCCGAACTTCTCGCCCTTCAGGCCGGCCAGGAAGCGCCACTGGTTGTTCTCGACGTCGACCTTGTTCGGGCCCACGTCGGCGAAGTTGTACGAGGTGATCGTCACCGGCGCGCCGGCGGCCGAGATGTTCAGGCCCGGCAAGCGGTTCGGATTGGCCTGGCCGTTGGCGAACACCGCCTGGCCGAAGGGGTTCCAGTAGTTGCTGGCCGGCACCACGATCGGCAGCGACGAAAGGGTCGCCGTCGAGGTCTGGGTCGCGTGGGTGGTGGCCGTGTAGTAGCCGAGCTCGCCGAAGAACCGCAGGGTGTCGGTGATGTCGTACTTGCCGGTCAGGAACAGGTTCACCCGCTCCAGTTCCGGAATGACCGTGGTGTTCCAGGCGTTGGTGTCGAAGCGCAGGTCGCGGTCGGCGCCGCTGGTCGAGGCCGATCCGTCGTCAAGGCAGGTTCCCGAGACGAAGGCGACCTGACAGCCGGTGAAGCCCGCCGGCTGCAGGTGGAAGGCGCCGGCGCTGCTGGTGATGGCCACGCCGTTCTGGCGCACCGTGCCCACGCCGCTCGCGGTGAAGCCGCCCCACGGGGTCTGGGTGACCCGGCCGTCGAGCGAGGCCGCGCCGTCGAAGCGCGTGCCCGCGAACAGCGGACGCCTGTCGGCCGACGAGGTGTAGTCCTGGTCGAAGGCGTTCAGCGCGGTGCGGTTGGTGTAGTTGGCGAACAGGCTGATGTTGCCGCGGCCTTCTTGGAAGTTGCGGCCCGCCTGGACGTTGAATTCGGCCTCGCGCAGGTGCGTACCTTCGGCGCCGCCGTATTGGGCCTCGACGGTCAGGCCGTCGAAATCGTCCCGCAGCACGGTGTTGACCACGCCGGCCACCGCGTCGGAGCCGTAGAGCGCGGCCGCGCCGTCGCGCAGCACTTCCAGGCGCTTCAGGCCGCTCACCGGGATGGCGTTGGTGTTGTAGGTCAGGACCGGCACCAGGAAATCGTCGGCGCGGCTGGTCGGGTGGGCGACGACGCGGCGGCCGTTCAGCAGCACCAGGGTGTTGCCGACGCCGAGGTTGCGCAGGTTCACCGAACCGACGTCGCCGCGGGCGCTGTTGCTGGAGTTGGGCAGGTAGCTCGAGTTGAAGCTGACGTCGCCCATCTGCGGGATGGAGCGGAACAGATCGTCGCCCGAGGTCGCCGCGACGCTGTCGAGCTGGGCGGCGTCGACCACCGTCACCGGCAGCGCGGCCGTCACCTTGGCGCCTTCGATCTGCGAACCGACGACGACGATTTCTTCGACCTCGGCCCCGTCTTGAGCGGCGGCGGCGCCGGCGAAGGACAGCGCGCAGAGCGCCGAGGTCGCGAGCATGGCGTTACGCCAGGACATGCGAGTTTTCATTAGAGGACACCCCCACAACTATTGAGTGCATACTATCCCAAGCGCCGAGGATACTCGGACTCGGAATTGTGCGTCAGACACACGATGCGCGGCGCAACGTCACCTGAATAATGTTTCAGGAACGTCAAAATAACACGAACTGTGTCAATTAAGACACCGATACGCCCAGCCATCGCCCCAACCGACTACAAATCAGGCGATTACTTGGGCGGGACTGCTCACGCCCGTTATCCGGGCGTGAGGACATCGTTCACCCAGCGGAGGACGACGTCAGAAGAAGCTCACATTGTCGATCTCGACCCACATCTTCTCGCCGGCCGGGCGGCCGCCGTCGATGGTGACCTCGAGCGCATCGTCGCCCGTCCAGGGCCCCGAGCCGCCGCCGCGCCCAGCGACGCGCTTGAGCGCCGAGAACGGAACCTCGACGGTCTTCCATTCGGCGCTGGAGCCGACCTGCGCCTCCCACCGGCCATTCAGCGTATTGACGCCAAACTCGTAGGCGCCGCCGTCGCCGCGGATTTCGAAGCGCACGCCCTTGAAGGCGCGAACGTCGACCGGCTCGACCGAACCGCGGCTGAGCGGGATGATGACGCCGGCGTTGGCGTTGTCCTTGGCCGCCATCCGCGCGGCGATGCCGAGCGCGTGGTCGGTGGCGGTGCGGTTGATGACCTGCGCGACCTGCACGGTGCGGTCGATGCCGCCGTCCATGTCGTCCAGGCGCAGGGTATCGTAGCTCGACCGGCCCTTGGCCCCCTCGAAGTCGTCGATCAGGGCGCCCTTGGCCTTGATGAGCGGCATCGACCTGGCGCCGTTGGCGGCGGGCAGCTTCACGCCGGGCCCATGCACCAGGACCCCGTCCACGAACACGCGATTCGTCTTGTGCACGTCGGCGATGGCCTTCCACGGCTCGCCGTCGATCAGCACCAGATCCGCGCGCTTGCCCGCCTCGATGGTGCCGCGGTCGGCGAGTTCGCCCAGCACCTTGGCGCTGTTGGCCGTGCCCGCGATCAGGGCCTCCGACGGCGTCAACCCCGCCCGGACCAGCAGTTCCATCTCGCGCAGGGTCGACGCGCCGTGCGGCGTGCCCGGCATGCCCGCGTCGGTGCCGAGCGCGATGGTCACGCCCGCATCGTGCAGCACCTTCACATTATGCAGCGCGTAGCCGAACTTCACCTCGCCGCGGCGGCGGACCTCGGGATCGGCCGGCGGCTCGCCCTTGTCGGGATCGTAGACGGCTAGGGTCGGCGCATAGGCGGTGCCGCCGGCCTTGATCGCATCGACCGTCGCCGGGTCGATCTCGCGGTCCTGCAGGCTGTGGGCGATGACGTCGACCTTGGCCCGGCCGGCGATGGCCCCGCGGTCGACCGTGACGGTGTGCGTCAGGACCTTGAGGTTGTTGCGATGGGCCTCATCGACCAGGGCGCTCAGCGTGCCTTCGTCCATGCTGGTGTTGTCGGCCGAGACGCCATAGCGCCAGCCGTCGGCGAACGCCTTGATGAAGTCGGGCTTGTAGGGGACGAGGGCCTTCACCTCCATCCGCGCGCCCTGGGGCGAGTTCACCCACTTGGTCGTGGCGCGGTCGGCCCAGTCGGCGCCATGGCCGCCCGGCGTGCTCATGCGCGCCACGAAGTTCACGTGCGGCGAGGCCATGGACGCGATCCAGCGGCGGCGCGGCTCGAAGGATTCCGGCTGCTGGTGGAAGTCGTTCACCGTCGTCACGCCGGCGGCGATATAGGCGGTCGCGATCTCCGGCGAGATGCGCGGGCTGCCGCCCGGAGTCCAATGGGTGTGCACGTCGAAGAAGCCGGGCAGCAGGGCCTTGCCCTTGGCGTCGATGACCAGGGCGCCGCGCGGCGCCTTCACCGCCGGCCCGACCTCGGCGATCCGCCCGTCGCGGATCACCACGTTCGCCCGATGGGGCGCAGCGCCGGTGGCGTCGAAGACGGTGGCGCCGACGATGGCGACAGGACGGTCGGCCGCAGCCGCCGGCAGGGCGGCGAGCAGGGCGCCGCCGGCCAGCAAGGCCGCCGACGCCGACAGGAAGGTATGCTGTGAAGTCAAAAGACGCCTCGGATCGAAATTCATTGGGCCCGCATGCGGACATAATCAGGGCTTATGTGCCCTAGACGCAGGCTCCCCAGCAATCCCTACCTTCGAGGCGGGACTTTTTCGCGCAGCGTCGGCCAGGCGCCCCTCGACACGGGCGCGGGCGGCTGCGATGGGCTCGAAACCTCTTCATTTCAACGCAACCCGCGCCCATGTAGCCTGGGCCCTTCCCTCCCCTCGGCGGATCTTCGATGAAGCAGTTCCTGACCACCATGGCCGGCGTGTTCGCGGGCCTGGTGCTTTTCCTGGTCGGCGTGCCGTTCCTGCTGATCGTGATGGCCGCCGGCGCCGCCAAGCCCGCGCCGACGCCTTCGCATGCGGTGCTGGAGCTCGACCTGCGCGATCCGCTGACCGATCAGGACCCGGTCAATCCGTTCGCCTCGATCGGCCGCCGCTCCATGTCGGTGATGTCGGTCATCGAGACGCTGGAGCGCGCCCGCAAGGACGGCAAGGTCAAGGCCGTGCTGGTGCGCCTGCCCGAGGGTGGCATGACCCCGGCCTCGGCCGACGAGATCCGCCTGGCGCTCAAGAAGTTCCGCGCCGCGGGCAAGGCCGTCTATGCGCACAGCCAGGGCCTCTATCCCTCCGGCATGGTCGCCTCGACCTACATGCTGGGTTCGGCGGCCGACGAGTTCTGGATGCAGCCGGGCGCCTCGCTGCAGGTCACCGGCGTCGCCAGCGAGGACCTGTTCCTCAAGCGCTTCTTCGACAAGTACGGCGTCAAGGCCGACTATGAGCAGCGCTACGAGTTCAAGAACGCGGTCAATCCCTACCTCTACAGCGACTACACCCCGGCGCACCGCGAAGCCCAGCTCTCCTGGATGGGCTCGATCTACGGCGCGACCCTGCTGAACGCCGCTGGCGACCGCAAGCAGCAGCCGCAGGCGCTGCGCGCCAGCCTGGAACGCGGCCCCTACCAGGCCGAGGACGCGCTGAAGCTGAAGCTGATCGACAAGGTCGGCCAGGTGAAGGACGCCGAGACCGCCATCCTGGCCAAGGCCGGCAAGGGCGCCGAACTGGTCGAGTTCGAGAAGTACATGCGCGCCAGCCGCGAGCGCGTCCCGCGGCCCGGCCCGGCCATCGCGGTCGTGGAGGGCGAAGGGGCGATCATGACCGGGCGGGATGGCACGGCCAATCCGTTCTCCTCGTCCTCGGCCATGTATTCCGACGACATTTCCGAGGCGCTCTACGACGCCATCGAGGACAAGGACGTGAAGGCCATCGTCTTCCGCGTCTCCTCGCCGGGCGGCTCCGACACCGCCTCCGAACAGATCCTCGCCGCGGTCCGCGCGGCGAAGGCGGCCAAGAAGCCGGTGGTGGTCTCGATGGGCGGCTATGCGGCCTCGGGCGGCTACTGGATCTCCAGCGAGGCGTCGGCCATCGTCGCCCAACCCACCACCTTGACCGGCTCGATCGGCGTGTTCGGCGGCAAGTTCGTCCTGGGCCCGGCGCTCGAACGCTTCGGCGTCGACGTGCGCCAGTTGAACGTCGGCGGCGACTACGCCGGCGCCTTCGGAACCGGCAGCGAGATGAACCAGGCCCAGCGCGCGGCCTTCGCCGGCTGGATGGACCGCATCTACGACAACTTCGTCGCCCGGGTGGCCGAGGGCCGCAAACTGCCGGCCGAGCGCGTCCGCGAGATCGCCAAGGGCCGGGTCTGGACCGGCGTCCAGGCGCGCGAACTCGGCCTGGTCGACGAGGTCGGCGGCTTCTACCAGGCGGTCGACAAGGCCAAGGCCCTGGCCGGGCTTTCCGGCGACGTCCGGCTGAAGCGGATGACCACCCAGGTCTCGCCGTTCCAGGCGCTGGAAAGCGCCTTCGGTGTCTCGGCGACCTCGATCCGCACCCTGGCCGCCGCCGCCTGGCTGATGGGCGACCCGCGCGCCCAGGGCGTGCTCGACCAGATGGCCCAGGAACGCCTGCGCAGCTCCGGCGCCACGGTGCTGGCGCCGACGCCGGTGAAGTAGGGGCTCAGCGCCTCGGCCGGACCGGCGCGCGGAATATGACGCGGCGGTTGGAGAAATCGAGTTCGATCGCCTCGAAATGACGCATCACGTCGATGCCGATGAGGATCGCCGGCCGGTCGTCGAGCTCCCAGAGCTTGAAGATGTGCAGGTCGGCGAACACGGCCGACAGGTTGCCGATGCTGAGGCCCCCCATCCGCAGGGGCGGCACGGTCGACAGCTCGCCCTGCGCCCGCTGGCCGGTGACGCTGATCAGCTCCACCATCGAGACCTGGGCGGTCAGGGCGAAGGGCGTCACCTTCAGCCGCTGGTGCAGTTGCAGGTTCCCGACCGTGTTCTGGGAGCCGGAGTCCAGGAATGCGGTGACCGGAACGCCGCCCATGTCCGCATCGATGATGATCAACTGGCCGAAGCGATAGCGCGCGGGCACCACCACGACGTTCTCGAGCGCCGCGGCCTCGGCCGCATTGTCGCGCAGGCGGCTGTCGGAGGCGTTGCGGTTGGTGACCGGCTCGTCCTCCGGCTTGCCGATCGTGAAGGTGTTCTGCCGGAAATCCATCGCCACGCGGCGGTTCTTCAGCACGTCCACGCCCAGCAGGCCCGCCGCCCCCAGCCGCGCCCGCTCCAGCATCGGCGCGCGCAGCCGTCCCGTCGACACGCGCCCCACATCCAGCCGGCCGATCGTGGCGGTCTCGGAGGCCTCGACGCCGGCGATCCCGTGGATCTGCGCCTTGCCGGCCGTCGGCAGGCCGAGGGCGAGCGCCACCTCGCGCGCGATGACCGTCCGGTTCGCGCCGGTGTCGATGACGAAATCGAAAGGCCCCTGGCCGTTGATCCGCACCGGGGCGGTCATTCGCCGGGCGGTGTCGGCGCTGGAATCGAGCTGGGCCGCATCGTCGCCGCCCGGCGGCGCCGGATCGGCCAGATTGACGAGAATCGGAGCCGGCCGCAGCGCCGCGCCGGCGCACGCGGCCGTCGTCAGGCTGGCGCCGATGATCGTCACGGCTCTTCGGCGGTTCCAGATGCCGTCCACCTCGCCTCCCGCCTTCGATACGCCACGCGGACGCAGTTTCCCCCGGAGCCGCAGCCTTGTAGAACAAGGCCATGAGAACATTCGACGAAGTCCTGGCCGCCGCCAAGGCCGGGGACGCCGTTTCCCAGGACCTTCTCGCCCAGGCCATGGAGCAGATGGGCCGGCTGGACGAAGCGCTGTCCTGGTGGATGGAGGCGGCCAAGCGCGGCCACCCAGGCGCGCACGCCAAGCTTGGCCTGTGGCAGCTCGTCGGATTCCAGATTCCGCAGAACATCGCCCAGGGGGTGGAGCGCATCCACGCCGCCGCGCGGGCCGGCGACGACCTGGGCCTGGCCCTGGCCTGCGTGGTCGACAGCGGCGGGGTCGGGGTGGAACGCAATCTTCGGCAGGCGCTGGACTGGCTGGTCATGGCCGCCAAGCGCGGCGATCCGCGCGCGGCGACCCAACTGGCCCTGCTGGCCGGCCTGGAGGGAGACGTCGGCCCGATGTCGCAGGCCGCCCTGGCGGCGGCCCGCGCGGCGGATTTCGAACCGGCCCGCCGCATCCTGAACGGCGCCCGCGTCACCGCGGTCCCGGTCAATTTCGACGCCCTGGCGGCGGGGGCCGACCTCGCCGCCTTCGAGGCGCCGCGGGAGCGCGAGACCTTGAGCGAGGCCCCGGCCATCTCCATCGTCCGCGACCTGCTGGCGCCGGAACTTCGCACCTATGTCACCGCCCTCGCCGAGCCGGCGCTGAAGCGAGGCATGATCGTCAACGACGCCGGCGGCGAAAGCGTCGAGGACGTCCGCTCCAACCGCGTCATGCATTTCGGCCTGGCCGACAGCGACGTCGTGCTGGAGCTCATCAATCACCAGCTCGCCGCCATCGCCGGCCTGCCCGTCGAGAACGGCGAAGGCCTGGGCGTGCTGCACTACGCCCCCGGCGAACGCTACGCGCCGCACGTCGACTATATCCCCGAGACTCCCGCCAACGCCGCCCACCTGGCCGCGCGCGGGCAACGGGTGCGAACCGTCCTCGTCTATCTGAACGAGGCGTTCGAAGGCGGGGCGACCGAATTCCCGCGGCTCGACCTCAAGGTCAGGCCGCCGGCCGGCTCGGTCCTGGCGTTCGACAGCGTCACGCCGGCCGGCGCCGTCGATCCGATGACCCTGCACACCGGCGCGGCGCCGACCAGCGGCGAGAAATGGATCATCTCCAAATGGTTCCGCACCAAGGCGCTGCGCCCGCCGCCGCGACCGTAAGTCTGTTCCCAAGCCGTCCGATGGCGGCTACCCCAATCACCTGATCGCATGGAGGCGGATGTGCTGGCGGCCAAGGTCATAAGCAGGCCCGATACGCTCGGAGCCGAAGTCCAGAAGTTCAGCCATACGCCGCTGCGCCGGACCGCGTTCCTGAACAGCGTGCCCAAGTGCGGCACCCATCTCCTGCGCAACATCGTCCGGATGTTCGTGCCGCCCCAGCAGCACTACGATCGCGAATTCATCCAAATCCCGAACCTCGAGCAGCACAAGGCCGCGCTGCATCCGCAGCGGCCGATGTTCAGCGTCGGCCACCTGTTGTTCGCCGATATCTCGCTGATGGCGCTCAAGCACGCCAACAATGTCGTCCTGGTGCGCGATCCCTATGACTATGTCCTGGCCCGCACGCGCTTCAATCTGTCCGACCAGTTCGACCATCCGCAGCAGAACCATCTGAAGAACGGCGCGGTCAGCGTCGAGCAGATGATGAACCTGGTGATCTTCGGCATTCCCGGCCGGGGGCCCGCCCTGCGCGAAGTCTTCCTGTTCCACGCGGTCGCCTGGATGGGGACGGGCGTGCATGTCGTCCGCTACGAGGACATCGTCGCCAATCTGAACCGGCTGGACTCGGCCGAGGCCGAGAGCTTCTTCGCCGACCTTCTGGCGAGGTTCGGCATCGACGCCCTGCCCTCCGACTGGCGCAAACGGGTGCGGGTCGGTGCGGACCGCCGCCACAGCGCCACGGCGCGCGAGCATCTCTCCAGCGGCCAGACGATCCCCGAGAGCCTGCCGGACACCCAGCGGAAACTGGTCGACCACATGGCGCCGGGGCTGCGCGAACTGCTGGGCTACGCCTGAGACGGCGCGCCAGCCGCGCATCCGCCTCGTCCGACAAAGAAAAAGGGCGGCGGACTTAAAGTCCGCCGCCCCAATTCTCAAAAGATCAGGCCGCTCTTAGAAGCGCAGCTTGATCGCGCCGAAGACCCGGCGGCCGATCACGTCGTAGGTGGACGGATCGGTGCCCGACTGGACGTTCGGAGCATAGACTTCCGGAGCCTTGTCGAAGGCGTTGTTCACGCCCAGCTTCAACTCGACATTGTCGGTGACGGCCCAGGTGCCGGCGAAGTCCCAGTACCAGAGCGCGCTCACGCCGGTGAACTCGGTCTCACCCGGGAATTCCACGTCGAGACGGTTGTCCATGGCGCCGATGTAGCGGCCGCGGGCGTTCAGCTTGAAGTCCTCGAACAGCGACCACTCGGCGTTCACCGTGGCCTTCCACTTCGGGAAGCTCGTGCCGAGGCCGGCGCCGAAGTAGGAGATGGTGCCCGCGAAGTCGAGTTCCGGCACGCCGGCGATCGGGTCTTGCTGCTTGAACTCGATCACGTGGGTGATCAGGGCGTTCAGGCGGACGGAGCCCCACTTCGAATCGGCGCCCAGCCATTCGGCGTCGAAACCCCAGTCGAACTGGAAGTCCAACCCGCTCGACTGCTGCTTGCCGCCGTTGCTGGCGGTGAAGTAGCCGTTGGGATCGGCCGGGTTGTAGACCCAGAGGATGTCGGCGCCGAGACGGAGCGGGCCCT
Organism: Phenylobacterium sp. SCN 69-14; assembly: GCA_001724985.1. GTDB lineage: Bacteria > Pseudomonadota > Alphaproteobacteria > Caulobacterales > Caulobacteraceae > Phenylobacterium. Next base: position 9,040 of record MEEW01000019.1, on the reverse strand, counting down.
GGCAGTTCGGGTCGTTGATGTCGTAGTTCGGGTTCGTGCCGTAGTAGTTGAAGCAGGCGGCCACGATCTGGTTCGGGGTCGGGGTCAGGATCGCCTTCTCGATCTTGATGTTATAGTAGTCCACCGAACCTTGCAGGCGCGACAGCCACTGGTTTTCCCAGGGCGAACGCCACACGACGCCGGCGGTGAAGGTCTTGCCTTCTTCCGGCTCGAGGTCGAGATTCCCGAGCAGGTCGACGCCGATCTGCGAGCCGGGGGTCTGGACGAAGGTGCTGATCGCGCTGGAACCCACGCCTTGAGCCAGGCAGAGGGCCTGGACCTGGGCCGCCGCCGAGCCCTGACGCGCCTGGCTGGTCACCGAGCAGGGGTCGAAGTACTGCGGCGCCGAGCCGCCGCCGGCGAACAGTTCGCCGAAGTTCGGCTCGCGAACCGACTGCTGATAGGACGCGCGCGCCCGCAGCAGGTCGTTGATGGTCCAGTTCAGTTCGCCCTTGTAGGCCCACGAACCGCGCGGACCGACTTCGCGGCCGGTCAGCTTGTCGGCGAACTCGGCTTCCGAATAACGGGCGCCGAGCGACAGTTCCAGGTTCTGGACAAAGGGTTGATCCTTGACCAGCGGGATCAGGACTTCGCCGAACACGTCGCGGAACGAGTTGGTGCCGGCGTCCGGGTCCTGGGTATTGGCGCCCGACATCGGGCCCGAGGCCGCACCCGGATCGAAGTTGTACTCGAAGCCGCGGTATTCGACGCCGAGCACGAAGGACAGGTCGCCGGCCGGCAGTTCATAGACCGGGCCGGTGATGTAGGCCTGGGCGATGTGCTGCTTCATTTCGGTCGACAGATTGACCTGGGCGGCCAGGTAATCGCGGCAGGAGGCCGAGATCGGCTGACGGCCGAAGATGTTGAAGCCGCCGTCGCAGATGCTGGCGCCGCCATCGGCCGCTTCGATCAGGCCCTGCAGACGCTGGGTGTCCAGGTTGCCGGTCTGGGTTTCGTCGATCTCCGTGCGGCCTTCGGCCACCGAGACTTCGAAGGTCAAGCCGGTGTCGCCGATCGGGCCGCGCACGCCGGCCAGGAACTGGACGACGGTGTTCTCGAAGCGCGATTCGCGCAGGCCGAGGTCGAGGGTCCGCTGACGGATCAGGAACGGTTCATTGGCTCCGCTGCCCACCAGGCGAGCATCATCGCCCGTCCGCGAGTTCAGCAGCGCCCGAAGGTCGTTCGAAATGAACGGGTTCGTGACCGGCACGACCAGTTGCTGAGCGATCTGCGACCCTGGGCTAACCAGGCTGGTGACCACATCGGTCGGACCGGCGTTGGACGGATTGCGGCTGTTGACCGTCGGGAACGGCGTCGGCGCCAGGGCGGTGACGGCGTTGTATTCGGTCCAACCGGCGTTCACGAAGAACTCGATGCCGTTATCCAGCTCGTAGTTCGTCTTGAACATGAACGAATAGCGGTCCATCGGCAGGACCAGCAGGTTCACGTAGTCGAAGTTGTAGCTGTAGAGGTCCGGGTAGATCGACTTGTTGACGGCGCCGTCGATCGGATAGTTGAAGTTCTGGACATCGAGCGGGCTGTTGAAGACGCCGCGATAGAACAGCGAGCCGTCCATGTTGAAGCCCAGCGTGCCGGACGTCAGGGCCAGCTTGTCGCCAGACACGCCGTAACCGGCGAAGATCGCGTCGAGCGCGGCCTTGGTCGGCGCGTTGTCGGCGGACCAGAAGAGATTGCCTTCCGGCAGGAAGGAGGTCGTCGAAGTCGCATCCTGCGAGAACGAGCGCTGCGACTTGACCAGGCTTTGACGGTACGAACGGTCGAAGCCGAACACCGCGTTGCCCTTGCCGTCGGCGAAGTTGCCGCCGACCACCAGCGAGAACTGGTATTCCTTGGCGTCCCAGTTTTCCGTGGCGTTCGAGTAGTTGGCGCGGAAGTCGACGCCTTCGAAGTTGCGCTTCAGCTTGACGTTGACCGCGCCGGCGATGGCGTCGGCGCCGTAGGCGGCGCCGGCGCCGCCGGTGATGACTTCGATGCCTTCGATCAGGGCCTGCGGGATGGTGTTCAGGTCGACCGTCATCGAGTTCCCGGACACCATCGGACGGCGACCGTCGATCAGGACGACGTTACGGTTCGCGCCGAAGCCGCGAAGGTCGATGTTCGACTGGCCGTTGTTGCCAGGGTTGTTCGAGGTCGAGCTGCCCGCCGGGTTCACCTGCGGCAGCGTGTTCAGGTACATGTCGAGCGTGACGTCGGCGTTCGCAACGGTGGCTTCGCCGGAAACGGTCGCGATCGGGCTGTTGGCCACGTAGTCCTGACGGACGATACGCGAACCGGTGACGACGACTTCCTGGACTTCCTGTTCCTGGGCGCTGGCCGCAGTGGCCGAGAAGGCCACGAAGGCGGCGCCGCAGATCATGGAAGACGCCAGAAGGCGTTCCCGCGTGTTCATGATTTTCAAGGTCTAAATCCTCCAGCGGCCCGCCGACCAGACAGCGGCGATGCCAGCTCCCCACAAAAGGTTCGGTCCCAGGCTCGTAACGAACCCGGTTACGTTGGTGTTACGGGGCTTAAGCCAGAAGGGTCAACGCAGATTAAACTCCCGCAATGTTGAGAACACCAACCTGTCGCATTCTGGTCACAGAATGTGCCGCAAGGCGGCTTGCGCGCACATTTCTTCCCTTTTGCGACCCCGGCCTCCGCCAAGAACGTGCGTGCGCCGGAAAGGAACTGGTAACATCTCCCGCCTCTCGCCCCGTCTGGTGACACCCGGTTCGAGCCGGGCCTGAAGTAAAACGACGGTTGCCGCGCCGCGCCGCTCACCTATCAATACGCAGGCAACCCGGAGATCCTTTTCAGATGCCGTCGCTCACGCGTCTCCTGCTGCTGGCCACGGGCCTGGCGGCCTTCGCCATGGCGCCTGCGGGCGCCGAGGAACGGCCTGCCATCTTCAAGGGACTGATGGACTGCAAGGCCATGACGGACCCGTCCGAGCGGCTGGCCTGTTACGACGCGGCGGTCGGCGCGCTCGACAGCGCAGAGCAGAAGGGCGACATCGTCGTGGTCGACCGTGAGCAGGCCAAGGCCGTGCGCCGCCAGGCCTTCGGCTTCACGCTTCCGTCGCTGGCCATGTTCGAGCGCGGCGAGAAGCCGGAAGAACTGAGCGAAGTCTCGCTTGGCGTCGAACGCGCCTACCGGAGCGGCGAAGGCAAATGGACCTTCGAACTCGAAGGCGGCGCCGTCTGGATGCAGAACGACAGCGAAACCCTGTTCAGGGAACCGAAGAAGGGCTCGAAGGTCGAGATTCGAAAGGCCTCGATGGGCGGTTACTTCATGAATGTCGACGGCCAGCGCGCAATCCGCGCTCGCCGGGTAAAATAGATCGCATCCCCTTACCCTTAAGAACGGCGCTACGCTTCCCATGACCGAATTCCGCCACGTCACCGACCTGATTTCCGTCTCACCCCAGATCGCCCTGGAGGACCTGCCTCGCGCCGCGGAACTCGGCTTCAAACTGGTGATCAACAACCGTCCCGATGGCGAGGAGCCCGGCCAGCCGACCGGCGCCGAGGTCGAGGCCGCCGCCCGCGCCGCGGGGCTCGACTATGTGCACATCCCGGTGCGCGGCGGGCCGACGCCGGACCAGGTCGAGGCGAACTATCGCGCGGTGGAAGCGGCGGAGGGCCCAGTCCTGGCCTTCTGCCGCTCGGGCACCCGCTCGATCGTCACCTGGTCGCTGGGTCAGTTCCAGGCCGACGAGCGCTCGCGCGAGGAATTGATCGAACTGGGGGCGCAGGCCGGCTACGATCTCTCCGGCGCCTTTCCACGCTAGGCGTTAGGTTGCTCGAGCGAGATCCGGGCCGCGCCCATGGCGGCGGGCTCGGGTTCGCAACTGGCCACCGCCAGGACGAGTTGCGCCGCCAGGAGACAGAGAAGGGCGAAGGCCGCGCGCTGGAGCCGTTTTGACACATAAATCGCCTTGTCCGCCGACATGACTGACCTCGCTGACCCGATTGGGCGGTCAGGGAGCAAGGCGGGCGCCATTTCAGGACCGCTTCGATGATCCCCTATGTCCGCGAAATCCAGTTCGAGTACGGCGCCTGCGATCAGGTCTCGCCGCTGATCCGGCGGGTGGTGGCCAACAATCCCGGCCCCTTCACCTATCTGGGCACCGGCACCTACATCATCGGCAAGGGCGAGGTGGCGGTCATCGATCCGGGGCCGGACATGCCCGACCATCTCGAGGCGCTGCTGGCGGCGCTGGAGGGCGAGACGGTCACCCATATCCTGGTGACGCACCACCACACCGACCACTCGCCGCTGGCCCGGCCGCTGCAGGAGAAGACCGGGGCGAAGATCTACGGCTGCGCGGTCGGCGCGAAGGCCGGGGATTCGGCGGTGATCACCGAGGCCGGCCACGACCTCGACTTCTCCCCCGACATCGACATCTGCGGCGGCGGCGCGGTGTTCGAAGGCCCCGGCTGGACGCTGGAGGCGATCGCCACCCCGGGCCACACCTCCAACCACATCTGCTTTGCGCTGAAGGAAGAGAACGCGCTGTTCTCGGGCGACCACATCATGGGCTGGTCGACCACCGTGGTCTCGCCGCCGGACGGCGACATGACCGCCTATATGGACAGCCTGGACAAGGTGAAGGCGCGCGGCTTCGACATCCTCTGGCCGACCCACGGCCCGCCGGTCCGCGACGTGGCCCCGTTCATCGAGGCCTATATCGCCCACCGCCGCGCCCGCGAGGCCCAGGTGCTGAAGGCCCTGGCCGACGGCCACGGGCGGATCAAGGACATGATCCCGACCCTCTATGCCGAGGTCGACAAGCGCCTGTGGCCGGCGGCCGCGCGGTCCGTGCTGGGCCACATGATCGATCTGGTCCGCCGCGGGATCGTCGTCACCGACGCGCCCGAGCCGGGCCTGGACAGCGACTACCGGTTCGCCGGCTGAACCTCCGCAGTCGCCGCCGGCTGGGCGGCCGGCGGCCCGGCGCTGCGCTCCCACACATAGGCGAACAGGGTGACGGTGGTGATCACCAGCGCCAGCAGGGCGCGCAGCCAGAAGCGCGGGAAGCCCGCCGCCAGGGCGGCCAGCACCCCGAACACGCCCGCCACCACGCTGGCCAGGGCGATCTGCGGGGCCAGGTCGAAGAGGACGCCCTGCAAGGCGTAGGGATCGCGGCCGAGCCCCAGCCTGGGGGCCAGGGTTCCGGCCGCGACCATGACGGCCGGGGCCAGGGCCACGGCCGTCGCAAGGTGCAGATAGATGTCGGCGAAGCCGTGCGAGACCGAGCGCCGCGCGCGGACGCTTCGGCCGTCCCGCGGCGCAGGCGCCGCGGACTGAGCCGCCGCCGGCGGCTCAGTCGCATTCAGCTCCGCCGAAAAGGGCGCACGGCGTCCGCCGGGGCCTCCCCTTCCGCCGGCTCGGCCCGCGTGCGGTCGAGCGTCTGGTCGGGGCCGGGCGTCCAGTGCAGCCACGCGCCGTCATCGTCATGGTCGTGATGCGCCGCGGGGACGGGCGCGGGCTCGGGCGCGTAGATCTTGGGCTCGGGCGACACGGCCAGCGCGGCCGAACCGCCCGCCGCGGCGGCCGCCGTCGGCAGGACATAGTCCTTCATGCGGTCGCGGATCAGCTTCTTGTCGATCTTGCCGGTGGCGCCCAGCGGGATCTCGTCCACGAAGGCCACGTCGTCGGGCATCCACCACTTGGCGATCTTGCCGTCGAGGAACTGCAGGAACTCCTCCTTGGCGGCCGTCTCCCCGGCCTTGAGCTTGACCAGCAGCAGCGGGCGCTCGTCCCACTTCGGGTGGGCGACGCCGATGACCGCGGCCAGCTCGGCCTTCGGATGGCCCGCCGCCAGGTTCTCGATCTCGATGGAGGAAATCCACTCCCCGCCCGACTTGATGACATCCTTGGCGCGGTCGGTGATCTGCATGAAGCCATGCTCGTCCAGGGTGGCCACGTCCCCGGTGTCGAAATAGCCCTCTTCGTCGAGGATATTGCCGCCCTCGGCCTTGAAGTACTGGCCGACCACGAACGGGCCGGCGACCTTCAGCCGTCCGAAGGTGTGGCCGTCGTGCGGCAGCTCCTTGTCCTCGTCGTCGACCAGCCTGAGCTGGATGCCGAGCGGCGGGCGGCCCTGTTTCAGCTTGAACTGAAGCTGGGTCTCGGGGTCCGTCTGCTCGATGGCCGCGTTGGGCGTGGCCTGGGTGCCCAGCGGCGAGGTCTCGGTCATGCCCCAGGCATGGGTGACATCGACGCCGAACTCGTCGCGGAAGCCGCGCACGATGCTCTCGGGCACCGCCGAGCCGCCGATGACGACGCGCTTGAGAGTGGTCAGCTTGCCCTTGCTGGCGCGCAGGTGCTGCAGCAGCATCTGCCAGACCGTCGGCACCGCGGCCGAGAAGGTCACGCCCTCGGTCTCCAGCAATTCGTGCACCGAGGCGCCGTCCAGCTTCTGGCCCGGCATGACCAGCTTGGCGCCCACGGCCGGGGCCGAGAAGGCCAGGCCCCAGGCGTTGGCGTGGAACATCGGCACCACCGGCAGCACGGTGTCCGTCGCCTTGATGCCCAGCACGTCGGATCCCATGGTCACCAGCGTGTGGATGAAGTTCGAGCGGTGCGAGTAAAGCACGCCCTTCGGATTGCCCGTGGTGCCCGAGGTGTAGCAAAGGCCGGCGGCGGTGTTCTCGTCGAACCCGCCCCATTTCACGTCGCTCGAAGCCCCGGCGATCAGGGTCTCGTAGGCCAGGGCGCCGGGCAGTTGGTCGCCCAGGTTGGCCTCGTCCGACAGGACGATGATGTGCTTCACGCCGGGGATCTGGTCGCGGATGCCCGCGAGGATCGGCAGGAAGGTCAGGTCCGTCAGGATGACCTTATCCTCGGCGTGGTTGATGATGTAGACGAGCTGTTCGGCGAACAGGCGCGGGTTGAGGGTGTGGCAGACCGCCCCGATCCCCATGATGCCGTACCAGGCCTCGACATGGCGGCCGGTGTTCCAGGCCAGGGTCGCGACCCGATCGCCCGGCTGCACGCCCAGGCCGATCAGGGCGTTGGAGACGCGTTTGGCCCGCTCGTGGATCTGGGCATAGGTCGTGCGCACGATCGGCCCCTCGACCGAACGGCTGACGACTTCGCGATCGCCGTGCCAAGCCTGGGCGTGGTTCAGGATCTTGTCGACCGTCAGCGGCCAGTCCTGCATCAAGCCTTGCATCCAAACTCCTCCCGACATGGCTTTTATGAATGATTGCAAGCTAGATTCACCAAGTGTGCAATGCAACGCGGCGCTCGCTGAACGCGACTCTTTCCGCCGCTGCATCCTGCCGCGGGCCGGGCGATTGACTTTGCCGGCGCGCTCCTATCGAACGGCGCGCTCGCCTTCCCTGTCTTGAAGAGGCCCCGGTGGATCAGTTCGACGTCGTGGTGATCGGCGCTGGCGCGGCGGGCATGATGTGCGCCATCGAGGCGGGCAAGCGCGGCCGGCGCGTGCTGGTGATCGACCACGCCGCGGCGCCGGGCGAGAAGATCCGCATCTCCGGCGGCGGGCGCTGCAACTTCACCAACCTCAACGCCGCGCCGGCCAATTTCCTCTCGGCCAATCCGCATTTCGCGATCTCGGCCCTGCGCCGCTACACGCCCAGGGATTTCGTCGCCTGGGTCGAGCGCGAGGGGATCGCCTATCATGAAAAGACCCTCGGCCAGCTCTTCTGCGACGGCTCGGCCAAGGAGATCATCGCCATGCTGGCCCGCGCCATGCAGGCGGCCGGCGTCACGCTGCGGCTGAAGACCACCGTCGAGCGGGTCGAGCCGGAAGACGAGGGCTTTTCGCTGGCGACCAGCGGCGGGCCGGTGCGCTGCGCCTCCCTGGTCGTCGCCACCGGCGGCAAGTCGATCCCCAAGATGGGCGCCACCGGCTTCGGCTACGAGATCGCCCGGCAGTTCGGGCTGAACCTCGTGGAGACGCGCCCGGCCCTCGTGCCCCTGACCTTCGAGGTCGGGATGCTGGAGCGGCTGAAACCCCTGGCCGGGGTCTCCACCGACGCGGTCGTCGCCTGCGGCAGGGCCCGGTTCGCCGAGGCCATGCTGTTCACCCACCGCGGCCTCTCGGGCCCGGCGATCCTGCAGATTTCGTCCTATTGGCGCGAGGGCCAGGCGATCACGCTCTCCATGGCGCCTGGCGTCGATATCGCCGGGGCCTTGAAAGCCGCCCGCCAGGGCCGCGGCAAACAGGCGGCGATCACCGTGCTTTCCGAACACCTGCCTCGGCGGCTGGCCCAGATGATCCTCGAGGACGCCGCCGCCCCCGCCAACGCCGGCGACTTCTCCGACAAGGCCATCGGCCGCATCGACGCGGCGGTGAACGCCTGGACCGTCAAGCCGGTCGGCTCGGAAGGCTACCGCACCGCCGAGGTCACCCTGGGCGGCGTCGACACGAACGGCCTCGATTCCAAGACCATGCAGGCCAAGGCCGCGCCCGGCCTCTATTTCATCGGCGAGGTCGTGGACGTCACCGGCTGGCTCGGCGGCTACAATTTCCAGTGGGCCTGGTCTTCGGGCTGGGTGGCCGGCCAGGCGGTTTAGAAAGCCAACACCCAAGGTGTCGTCCCGGAAAGCGCAAAGCGCTTGTCCGGGATCCATTCGCGCCGCGCGGGCCGAATGAGGCGACGCCCGAGCAACCGCTTGATCCATCAGGTGTTCATAGGCCCCGGTCTTGCTTCGCAAACCGGGGCGACACGCGTTGGGTTCGCTTAAGGCAGCGGCGAGCCGCCGTGCGCGATGGACCAGGCCTCGGCCGCGTCCTGCGCCGGGCCGGAGGCGTCGACGCGGGTCCAGCCGATCGGGCCGACATCGCGCTCAAGCTGCATGCGCAGGGTGGCGGCCGTGGCGTCGGAGGCGTCCCCTTTCCGCCCCTCGATGCGCTGGGCCAGCACCTCGGGGGCCGCCTCCAGCCAGACGCCGTGGAATGGTACGGCGGCCTCGCGGGCCAGGGCCTCGGCGCGGCCGCGCAGCTCCGGCTGGATGAAGGTGGCGTCGA
>MEEW01000018.1 GCA_001724985.1 Phenylobacterium sp. SCN 69-14 | reverse complement strand
CTCGGCCAGGCCGTGGGTGAGGGCGCGGAAATAGAGCCCGGTGCCGCCGACCAGCACCGCCGGGCGGCCGCGCGCATGGATGTCGTCGATGGCGGCGAGGGCCGAGCGCAGCCAGCGGCCGCCCGACCAGCCCTGCGCCGCGTCGACCCTGCCGAACAGGTGGTGCGGGGCCTGGCCCTCCTCCTCGGCGGAGGGACGGGCGGTGAGGACGCGCAGGTCGCGGTAGAGCTGCAGGGCGTCGGCGTTGACGATCTCGCCGCCGACCTGGCGCGCCAGGCGCAGGGCCAGCGCCGACTTGCCGCTTGCGGTCGGCCCGGCGATCAGCCAGATGCGGGGCTCCATGCAGATCGCCCTTACCCTTGTCGGTCCCGATTCAGACGCCGCCGCGCAGGCGCTCGCCCTTGTTGGCCCAGCGCTCGCAGGCGCGCAGGCCCGCGTCAAGGAGCCGAGGACGCTCGGCCCCGGCGCGGTCGACCTGCTGGTCGAGGGGGAGGACGTCGCCGCCGTGCGCGCGGCGGCCGAGGCCGCCCTGGCGCAGACCCGGGTCGATCTCTGCGCCCAGCCCTGGAGCGAGCGCAGGAAACGCCTGCTGCTCGCCGACATGGATTCGACCATCATCGGCTGCGAGTGCATCGACGAATTGGCCGATTTCGCCGGCGTGAAGGACAAGGTGTCGGAAATCACCGAGCGGGCCATGCGCGGCGAACTGGATTTCGAGGGCGCGCTGCGCGAGCGGGTGGCCATGCTGAAGGGCCTGCCGCTGGGCGACCTGCAGCGGGCCTATGACGAGCGGGTGCGGCTGAACGCCGGGGCGCGGACCCTGGTGCGCACCATGAGCGCGGGCGGCGCGCGCGCCGTGCTGGTCTCGGGCGGCTTCACCTTCTTCACCTCGCGGGTGGCGCAGGCGGCGGGCTTCGCCGACAACCGCGCCAACACCCTGATCGAGACCGGCGAGGGCCTCGCCGGGACGGTCGGCGAGCCGATCCTGGGGCGCGAGGCCAAGCTGGCGGCGCTGAAGGAAGAGGCCGCGGGCCTGGGGATCGCACTCTCGCAGACCCTGGCGGTGGGCGACGGCGCCAACGACCTGGCGATGATCGAGGCAGCCGGCCTGGGCGTGGCCTATCGCGCCAAACCGATCGTCGCCTCCCAGGCCGACGCCAAGGTCGACCATGCCGACCTGACGGCGCTGCTCTATTTCCAGGGCTATCGCGCCGAGGAGTTCATAACGGACTGAAGCGGGGTTTGATTTCCGCAGGCCGGCGCAGCGGCGTAGAAGCCGGCCATGAGCTTGCCCCGTATCCCGATGGCCGTCGTCTTCGACATGGACGGCCTGCTCTGCGACACCGAAGTCGTCTATCGCGACGCCATGACGGCGGCCTTGGCCGAGCAGGGCTATGAGATGTCCGCGCCGCTGTTCCAGAGCATGATCGGCCTGCCCGGTCCGGCCGGCGACCAGAAGATGGTCGACCATTTCGGTTCCGACTTCCCGCTGGAGGGGTTCAACGCGCGGGTGATGGTGCATGTCGATGCGGCCTGCGAGGCGGGGATCGCCTTGAAGGCCGGGGTGCTCGAACTGCTCGATCATCTGGACGAGCTGGCCGTGCCGCGGGCCATCGCCACCTCGTCCAGCCACCGGGCGGTGCAGGCGCACCTGGGCCACAGCGGCATCATTCCGCGGTTCAACGCCATCCTGGCGCGGGGCGACTATGCGCGCGGCAAGCCGAACCCCGACCCGTTCCTGGCCGCCGCCTCGCGGCTGGGCGTGGCGCCGCAGCTATGCCTGGCGCTGGAGGACAGCCACAATGGCGTGCGGGCCGCAGCCTCGGCCGGCATGATGACCATCATGGTGCCAGACCTGCTGGACGCGACCGAGGAGATGCACGGCCTGTGCGTCCGCATCGCCCGCGACCTGCACGAGGTCGAGGCGCTGCTCAAGACTCTTTGAATTTAGAGCATTTTCAGGGGAAAATGCTCAGGGCTGGGCGCTGACCGGCGCGCCCGGCGGCTGACGGGCGCGGTCGACCACCGCCTTCACCAGGTTCGAGGGGATGGCGAAGGCCAGGCCCGCGCCGGGCTCGCCGCGCGATTCGCGGGCGCTGGCCATGCCGATCACCTGGCCGCCGGCGTTGAGCAGCGGGCCGCCGGAGCCGCCGGCGGTCAGGGCCGCGTCGGTCTGGATGAACGACTTGACCGGGCCGCTGAGCGCGCCGCTGGCGAAGGGGTCTTCCTCGTTCACCGGCGCGCCGATCTGGCGGTTGACCGCCGAGACGATGCCCGAGGTCGCGGTGCCGACCAGGCCGTAGGGCGCGCCCATCAGCACCACCGGCTGGCCGGCCTTGACCTGGTTGCTGTCGGCGAAGGAGAGCGCGGTCAGCGGCCGCCCGGGCGTGGCGCGGTAGACCGCGACGTCGGCGGCGGTGTCGGCGCTCACCAGTTCAGCGCGCGCGACCGAGCCGTCGGCGAACACGGCGTTGAACACCGGCAGGCCGCCGGTCACATGGGCGGCGGTCACGATCAGCCCGTCGGACGAGACCACGAAGCCCGAGCCCATCTGCAGCGGCGCCTCGCCATCGCCCGAGCCGGAGACCGTCACCATGACCGTGGCGGCCTGGGCGCGTTCGACCGCGCCGACGAAGCCGGCGCCCGCCCGCGCGCCGCCGTCCTTGCCCACATGGGTCAGCCCCCAGCCGACCAGCAACAGGATGACGAAGGCGACGACGCCGGCGGCGATGTAGAGAAGTTGCTGTGTGCGCATAGGGGCGGCCCGAATTCAGATGAGGCCAAAGCGGCCAAGGCGCAGCTTGGTTCCGCCCGGCGAGGTGCGACCTAAAGGTCGATCCAGTAGTGGAGGGCTGTTTCGCCCGGCCGCCAGAGGTGGGGGATCGCCTGGGTGAAGACCCCGCCGTTCTTCTCGATCACCCGGATCGAGGCGGGATTGAGCTGGTTGACCGTGAGCAGCACGCGCTTCAGGGGCAGGTTGGCGCGGATCCAGTCCAGGCCCTGCGCCAGGATGGCGCTGGCGTAGCCGCGGCCGCGCGCCGAGGGCCGCACGACGTAGCCGACATGGCCGCCGACCTTCTCGAGGTTCTCGTTGAGGTGATGGCGGATGCTGATCGAGCCGAGGAATTCCCCGCCCTCGACATACCAGAGCGTGGTGAAGGGAACCGCCGGGCCCTGGCTGCCGTCCGGCAGGGTGACGGTGCGCGGCGGGGCGAGCTGGCTTTCGACGAAGCCGGCCAGGTCGGCCGCGACCGCGGCGATGCTTTCCGGCGTCTCGGGGCGCAGGGTGTCGCGGCTGTAGCCCTCGCGCAGGGCCGCCACGAAGGACGGCGCATATACGAGGGCCGGAGGGACGAGCCTGGGCACGGCGTCTCGCCCCCTGCTCAGCGGGCGTTGGGGCCGCGTTCGAAATACTTGAAGAAGGCGCTGTCGGGCGAGAGGACCATGGTGGTGTCCCCCTGGCCAAGCGAGGCCTCGTAGGCCTGCATCGAGCGGTAGAACGCGGCGAAGGCCGCATCCTTGCCGAAGGACTGCGCGAAGAGCCGGGTCCGCAGGGCGTCGCCCTGGCCTCGGGTGGTCTCGGCCTGCTCGCGGGCGGTGGCCAGGGTGATGGCGACCTCCTTGTCGGCCGAGGCGATGATCTCGCGCTTCTCCTGCTCGCCCTGGGCGCGGATGCGGGCGGCCTCCTGCTGGCGGCTGGTCTGCATCCGGCGATAGACCGACTCCTGAATCTGGGCCGGATAGTCGGCGCGCTTGATCCGCACGTCGATGATCTGGATGCCCAGGCGCGAGGAGTCGGCGCGCGCGGCCACGTCCTTCTTGGTCTCCGCCAGCAGCGCCTCGCGGCGGCCGGAGATGATGTCGTTCGAGGTCGCGGTGCCCAGCACCTGGCGCAGCGAGGAGTTGGCCAGGCGCTCGATCCGGTCGCTGGCGATCTGCTCGTCGCGCAGGGTGCGGTAGTATTGCAGCGGGTCGGAGATGCGGTAGCGGACGAAGGCGTCGACCACCAGGCGCTGCTGGTCGGCGGCGGTGATTTCTTCCTGGGCAGCCTCGATGGCGAGGTTGCGCTTGTCGAACTGCACGACGTTCTCGACGAAGGGCGCCTTGATCTTCAGGCCGGGCGAGACGTCGCCGGGCGCGTTGATGACGCGCACCGGTTCGCCCAAGCGCACGACGACCGCCTGCTTGCGCTGGTCGACGATGAAGAAGGTCTGGGACAGCACGATCAGCGCGCCGGCGGCGATGACGCCGAGCACGGGCAGGTTGCGGGTCATCATCGGGCGGCTCCCTGCTGGGCGGGGGCGCTGGGCTGCGCGGGCGCGGCGGCGGCGGGCGCCTCGGCCGGACGGGCGCTGGTGCGCGGGCGGAACACGTCGGGCGGCAGGATGATCGGGGCGCTGGCCCCCTTGCCGTCGATGACCACCTTGTTCGAATTGGCCAGCACGCGCTGCATGGTCTCGATGTAGAGCCGGTCCTTGGTCACGCCCGGGGCGCGGCGGTATTCGTCATAGATCTGGTTGAAGCGGGCCACGTCGCCGGTCGCCTCGCGCACCGACTGTTCGCGATAGGCCTCGGCCGACTGGATCAGCTTGGCCGCGTCGCCCTTGGCCTCGTTCACGACCCGGTTGCGATAGGTATTGGCCTCGTTGCGGGCCGATTCCTGGTCCTGGCCGGCGCTGTTCACATCGCGGAACGCGGCGGCCACTTCCTGCGGCGGGTTGGCCGAGCGGATCTGCACTTCGACCACGCTGATGCCGGCGCCCCAGGAATCGAGGGTCTTCTGCATCAGTTCGGCGGTCTGGGCCTGGACCTGGCCACGGCCGGTGGTGAGGATCGGCTGCAACTCGGACTTGCCCACCACCTCGCGCATGGCGCTCTCGGCGGCGGCCTTCACCGACACGTCGGGGTCGCGCAGGGTGAAGAGGTACTTGGAGGCGTCGGCGACGCGCCAGGTGACGCTGAAGTCGAGGTCGACGATGTTCTCGTCGCCGGTCAGCATCAGGCTTTCCTCGGGGACGTCGGCCTCGCCCACGCCGCCGATGTCGATGCGGTTCAGGCTGGTGACCGGCACCTTCTCGACGCGTTCGATCGGGGTGGGCAGGTGATAGCGGATGCCGGGGCCTTCCGAGCGCGAATAGGCGCCGAAGGTGGTGACCACGGCCTGTTCGTTCGGCTGGACGATATAGACGCCCGATAGCGCCCACAGGCCGAAGCCGACGCCGGCCACGGCCGCGACCGCGGCGGGGCGCACGCCCTCGCCGCCGGGGCCGCCGCTGAAGAAGTCGCGCAACTGGCGCTGAAGCTTCTCGAAGGCGGCGTTCAGATCAGGGCCTTCCGGCCGGCGCGGACCGCGTGGGCCGCCCCCTTGCGGGCGGCGAGGCTTCTTGTCGCCATTCCCGTCGTTGGGCGGCGGCGAACCCCAAGGGCCGGGATTCGCGTTGTCGTTCCAAGGCATGGGCGCGTCGTCTTGCTTTCGTGTCGGCGCGGCCGCGTCGTTCGCCCAGACCTGGGCTTGTAAACCGGCGCTGTGAGCCGGATATGTGGCCCAACGCCGGTTAAAGCAAGACAAAGGCCAGCATGCAGCCGACAATCCCAGACCGCGAGGCGGTTCTTTCCGCCCTGGATCGCGTGCTCGACCCGAAGACCGGCAAGGGATTGGCCAGCGCCGGCATGGTCCGTGGACTGAGCATCCGCAATGGCCGCGCCGGCTTCATGCTTGAGGTTCCGGTCGGCGAGACCGCGCTCTATGCGCCGGTGCGCGATGCGGCCGAGGCGGCCCTGGCCGCCATGCCGGGCGTGGAGAAGGCGCAGGTGGTGCTGACCTCCGAACACCCCTCGGCCGCCCCCGCCGAGGGCGTGACGCGGGTGCGTAAAGGGGCGCGGGTGACGCCCGACCCGCGCGCCGCGGCCGCCCCGCCGGTCGATGCGGCGCGCCCGGCCCATGTGAAGCGGGTGATCGCGGTGGCCAGCGGCAAGGGCGGGGTCGGCAAGTCGACCATCTCGGTGAACCTGGCGGCGGCCTTCGCCGCCCAGGGCCTGAGCGTCGGGCTGCTGGACGCCGACGTCTACGGCCCCTCGGCGCCGCGGATGCTGGGGATCGACGGCGAGCCGGCCTTCGTGGACGGCAAGCTGCAGCCGCTGGAGGCCTGGGGGCTGAAGGTGATGTCGATCGGCTTCCTGGTCGACGAGGGCGCGCCGATGATCTGGCGCGGGCCGATGGCCAGTTCGGCGGTCCGCCAGATGATGAACGACGTGGCCTGGGGCTCGGAAGGCCGGCCGCTGGACGTGCTGGTGGTCGACCTGCCGCCGGGCACCGGCGACATCCAGCTCACCCTGATCCAGAAGATGAAGATCGACGGGGTGGTGATCGTCTCGACGCCGCAGGAGATCGCCTTGATCGACGCGCGCCGCGCCGCCTCGATGTTCCGCAAGACGGCGACGCCGATCCTGGGGGTGATCGAGAACATGGCCTTCTTCAGCGACCCGACCACGGGCGCGCCGATCCCGATCTTCGGCTCGGGCGGGGCCAAGGCGGAAGCCGAGAAGCTGGGCGTGCCGGTGCTGGCCGAGATCCCGCTGGAGGTCGCCCTGCGCCAGGCCTGCGACGAGGGGCGGCCGATGACCGCCACCGATCCGGACAGCCCGGCGGCCCAGGCGTTCCTGGCCGCCGCGAAGGCGCTGGCGTAGGGGACGGCGTCATCCCGGCTTTCGGCCGCGCCGAAACCGGGATGACCCGCGCCTTTACCGCGGCGGTTGCGTCGCGATGTCCACGCCGCTGACGGCCTCCAGCAGGCCGGCCTCTGCGGCCAGGGCGTCGCGCTCGTCGAGCTGGCGGCGGACCTCGGCATGGCGCTTGGCGTCCAGCTTCCAGCCGACCAGGGCGCCGCCCCCGAAGAACACCAGCAGGATCGGGGCGAAGACGTAGCAGAGCTCCAGGCCATGGATGGCCTGCGGGGTGTTCACCGCGCCCTCGGCGGCGTCGTAACCGACGATGTCGAGGACGGTGAAGCTGATGCCGACGGTGATGGCGGTGCCGATCTTCTGGGTGGTGGTGACCAGGGCGTAGAGCAGGCCGACGCGTTCCTTGCCGGTCTCCAGGCGCACCTCGTCGGCGACGTCGGCGACCATGGCGCGGACCAGCAGGATGAAGGCCGAGGAGACGAAGCCCACCGACATCATGCCGGGGATGGCGAGCTGCATGGCCGCCGGCGGGATCAGCATCAGGGCCGACTGGGTGATCGCATAGGCGACCGTCGAGACGATCAGGGCCCGGTGCTTGCCGATCTTCTGAGCCAGCCAGCCCCAGAAGATGGCGCCGAGCAGGCCGGCGGCGATGAAGAACACCAGCAGGACGCCGGTCTGCTGGCCGCTGTAGCCGCGCGCGTCGTGGAAGAAGAACAGGTAGAGGGCCGAGGTGGTGCCCGGCCCGAGCGCCAGGAAGAGGTCGGCGAACACCAGGCGCGCCATCTCCGGGCGGCGGATCAGGTTCCAGTAGTCGGCCAGGGTCACCTTCTCGCGGTCGGTGTCGGGGGCGACCCGCTCGGGCGTGATGAGCACGCAGAGGGCGAGCGTCACCGGGATGGCGATGATGCAGAACCAGCCCATGGCGTGGACGCCGCTGGCGCCCTCGCCCTGCTTGCCGAGCGCCAGGGGCAGCAGCAGGATCAGCACCGCGCCGACCACCCCGACCGCCTGGATGACGCCGTAGACCCGCGAGCGGTCGTTGTAGTCGGTGGCGAGCGAGGCGCCCCAGGCCGCCTGGGAGAGCGTCAGGATCGAGACGCCGAGATAGAGCACCAGCAGCCAGCCGACGAGATAGGGCTCGCCCGCGCCGGGGCGGGCCATGAACAGCATGTAGGTCGCCGCCATCACGATCGGCGCGCCCAGCATCAGCCAGGGGCGGTAGCGGCCCATGCGCAGGTGGGTCCGGTCCATGGCCATGCCCAGCAGCGGGTCCAGGACCATGTCGATCAGGCGCACGATGGTGAACGCCCCGCCCACGGCGGCCAGGGACAGTCCGATCTGGCTGGCGAAGAACCGCGGCAGATAGACCGCCATGACCAGGCCGATGGCGGCGATGGGCAGGGCCGTGGAGGAAAACGCCATAACGACGGGCAGTGACAGCCGTGTGCTGCCGGGGGCGGAATTCGCCATGATCGCCTCAAATATCTGGCCCCATTTGAAATGCGCGGGGCGGGAAGGAAAATCGGCGGCCCGATGCCGGGCCGCCGCAATCAGAAGGTTACTGGCCGGCCTGGGCCGGAACGGGGTTGGCGGCCTCGACGGTGATCGTCTCCAGGCCGGGGTCTTCGTCATAGAGCGCGTCGCGCTCGTCGAGCTGACGGCGAATCTCGGCGTGGCGCTCGGCCCCCAGGCGGTAGCCGATCATGCAGGCCCCGCCCAGCATCACGAACACGATCGGCCCGATCAGATAGGCCAGTTCGAGGTTGTGGATCGCCTGGGGCGTGTTGGCCGCGCCCTCCTTGGCGATGTAGCCGACGCGCGAGAGCACGAAGAAGGTCAGGCCGATGGAGAAGGCGCCGGCGATCTTCGTGGTCATGACGGTCATGGCGTAGAGCAGGCCCGAGCGCTCGCGGCCCTGTTCCAGCCGGACCTCGTCGGCGATGTCGGCGGTCATGGCGCGGGTCAGCACGTTGAAGCCGGCGGCCAGGAAGCCTGCGACGAACATCGGGACGACGCCGATGGCCATGTTCCCCTGCGGGATCGCCATCAGCGAGATCAGGGTCAGGGAATAGCCGGTGGTGGCGACCATCACCGCGCGGTGCTTGGAGATCTTGGTCGCCAGGCGGCCCATCAGCGGCGCGCCGGCGAAACCGGCCAGGATGTAGACCGCCAGCAGGATCGAGGCCTGGCCGGTGGTGAAGCCGCGGCTGTCGGTGAAGAAGAACAGGTAGAGGGCGCTCATCCAGCCCGGGCCGAGCGACAGGCAGAGGTCGGCGAGCAGGATTCGGGCGAAGGAGGGGCGGGCGATCAGGGCCGCATAGTCGCGCAGGCGGAAGCTGTGGCCGGGGACTTCGGGCGCGATCTTCTCGGGCGTGCGCCAGATGACCAGGGCCACCGCCAGCGGCGTCAGGAGGAAGATCAGCCAGCCCATGGTGGCCACATTGCCGGAATCGGCCGCGCCGCGGGCTTCGTTGACGATCGGGATGCCGAGGATGGCGGCCGCGCCCAGCACGCCGATGGCGGTGATGACGCCGAACAGGCGCGAGCGGTCGTCATAGTGCGGCGCGAGGGTCGCGGCCCAGGCCACGTGCGAGAGGGTGAGGATCGAATTGCCGAGGTACATGACCAGCAGCCAGAAGATCAGATAGGCGCGGCCCACCCCGGTCGGCGGCATGAACAGGAAGTAGATGCCGGCCATCAGCACCGGCGCGCCCAGGATGGTCCAAACGCGGTAGCGGCCCCAGGCGGTGCGGGTCTTGTCCATCCCCCAGCCGAGCAGGCCGTCGATCGGGATGTCGATCATGCGGACGAGGAAGAAGGCTGCGCCGACCACGGCGAGGTCGACGCCCAGGTGGCTGGCGTAATGGCGGGGCAGGAACACCGAGATCGCGATCGCCACCGCCGAAATCGGCAGACTGGTCCCGGCGAAGGCGAGGGCGGTGGAAAGCGGCAGGCGTGCAGTTCGCCGCGCCGTGGGGGCCTGAGGCAAGGTCTGGTTTCTCCCTATCGAAGACCGCGCCTCTGAAGGGCGCTGGCCGAGCGATAGGTTACGCGCGATCACCTAGGGCGCCGCAAGTGAATTCGTCGAAACAAAAACGGGCGACGTTCCGCAAGGGAACGCCGCCCGCCGAAACTGCACCTATGGCGCGTGGGTCCTTAGCCGCCCTGCAACTTCCGGAAGAACTTGCCGCTCTGCTCGCCGCCGTTGACATAGGCCTGCTGACCGGCCGGGTCGGAGATCTTGGCCCAGTTGTCGCGGACTTCCTCGACCGACAGGCCGTCCTCGCCCAGATAGACGCCCTCGGTCTCGTAGATGCGCGACAGGGCGAAGGCGCCGGCGCCGGCGGTCAGGATCGCGCCGGTGGGGGCTTCTTCGGAGGCCAGGTAGACGACGCCGGGCGTGACGTATTCCGGCTTCAGCTTCTCCAGCACCGGGGCGGGCATCAGGTTCTCGGTCATGCGGGTGGCGGCGACCGGGCTGATGGCGTTGATGTGGATGTTGTTCTTCTGGCCTTCGAGCTTGATGGTGTTCATGAAGCCGATGATGCCGAGCTTGGCCGCGCCGTAGTTCGACTGGCCGAAATTGCCATAGAGGCCCGACGAGGAGGTCGTGACCACGATGCGGCCGTAGTTCTGCTCGCGCATGATCTCCCAGACCGCCTTGGTGGGCTTCACCGTGCCCATCAGGTGGACGTTCAGGACGAACTCGAAGTCGGCGATCTCCATCTTGGAGAACGACTTGTCGCGCAGCACGCCGGCGTTGGCGATCAGGACGTCGATGCGGCCCCAGGCGTCCATGGCCTGCTTGATCATCAGGGCGACGCCGGCGTCGTCGGTCACCGACGAGCCGTTGGCGATGGCTTCGCCGCCGGCGGCCTTGATCTCGGCGACCACGGCCTCGGCCGCGGCGGACGAGCCGCCCGAGCCGTCGACCGAACCGCCCAGGTCGTTGACCACGACCTTGGCGCCGCGGCGGGCCAGTTCGAGGGCGTGCTGACGGCCAAGGCCCCCGCCCGCGCCGGTCACGATCGCGACTTTGCCGTCGAAACGGATATCCGCCATGGAAGTCTCCCATCCAAACAGGGTTCGAAAATCGCCGCGGTTTGTGCGGCGCGGAAGGGATGGCGTCAAGCGTTCCAAAGATCCTCCCTTGTTGGGACAGGGGGGCGCATATGAGGCGCCGCGCTCTTTTCCTCCCCTGCGAAGCGGGGGAGGAAAAGGTAGGCCCGGCATATGCGATTGCGCTCGCCAGAGGGGGAGCATCTTTGAGCGTGGACTATCGCGCCGCCAGGGCCGCCGCGCCGCCGCGCATGAACTTCACCAGCACCCGCTGGCCGATGAGGAAGGGGGCGCTGTCGGCGCTGACCACCACCTCGACCACGCGGTCGTCGGCGCGCTCGGTCGGGTCGTCGGACTGCAGCTTGCGGGCGCCGAAGACGGCGGCGCGGCGCAGGACCTTGCCGGCGTAGACCTTGGTCGGCTCGGACTCCGGGGCGATCTGCACGGTCTGGCCGATGGCGACGTGCGGCAGCGAGCTTTCGGCGATCTCGGCGCGGACGATGCGCGGGGCGTCCGGCTCCAGGTCGAACATGTTGGAGACGTTCAGGGTCGAGGCGCCCGAGCCGGGATTGGCGTAGCGGCGGGCGATGCGGCCGTCGGTCGGGGCGCGGATCGCGGTCAGTTCGAGATTGTAGCGCGCCTCCTCCAGGGCGGCCTGGGCGGTGGCGACGGCGGCGCGCTGGGCCTGGAGGTTGGCCTGGGCTTCGCGAATCCGGTCGGCGGCCTGGTCGACCTTCTGGGCGGCGACGAAGTTGGTGGCCACCAGGCCTTGCAGGCGCCTGTGCTCGCGCTCGGCGATGGAAAGCTGGACCTGGTATTGCGCCATCTGGGCCTTGGCCTGTTCGACCGCGGCGGCGGCGCGGGCGGCCGAGAGCCTGGGCTCGTCGTCCTCCTGGCGGGCGAGGATCTGGCCCTTGGCCACCTTGTCGCCTTCCTGGACATAGACCTCGCGCACGATGCCGGCCCGGCGGGCGGCGACCTGGATCATGCCGCCCTCGACGTCGGCCTTGCCGTTGGCGACGGCGACGAAGGGGCTCTTGGGCGCGGCCGCCGCGGCGGCCCTGGCGTCCGCCGCCTTCCTGGCCTTGGCCTGGTTCGACAGCACGGCCGCGCCGCCGCCCAGGAGGACGAGCGCGGCGACGACCGCGATCTTGATGCGGTGGGATCTGAGGAAGTCGAACATGGTCTCTTCAGGCTCCGACGAGCTCGGGATGTTGGCCGGGAACGCCCGCGGGCGCCGTGCGGCGGTCGTCGAGGATGCGGCCGTCCTCGATGTGGATGATGCGGTCGGCGTAGGCTTCCAGGCGCGGGTCGTGGGTGACGCAAATCACCGCCGCGCCATGGTCCTTGGCCGCCCGTTGCAGAAGCTTGATGACCACCTGGCCGTTCTCGCCGTCGAGGGCGCTGGTCGGTTCGTCGGCGAACAGCAGGCGCGGCTCCTTGGCGAGGGCGCGGGCGATGGCCACCCGCTGCTTCTCGCCGCCGGACAGCTCGGCCGGGCGCTGGTCGAGGCGGGCGCCGAGGCCGACCTCGGTCAGGGCGAGGGCGGCGCGGTCCCGGGCCTCGGCCGGGGAATAGCCCTTGTATTTCAGGATGGTGGTCACCTGTTGCAGGGCGCTGAGCGCGCCGAACAGGTTGAAGCCCTGGAAGATGAAGCCGCAGTGGTCGAGGCGGAACCTGTCGATCCGGCCAGGCCGCAGGGTCCAGAGGTCCTCGCCCAGGGCGGTGACCTGGCCGGCGTCGGGGCGCAGCAGGCCCGACAGGGCGGCGATCAGGGTCGACTTGCCCGAGCCGGACGGGCCCATGACCATGGTCATCTCGCCATGGCGGCACTCGAAGTCGACCGACTTCAGCACCTCGATGTGGGTGCGGCCGGTCTTGAAGCGCTTGACGAGGCCGGTTCCCCGCAGGGCGACCGGGTTGAGCGGGGAAGCGGTCATCGCAGCAGGTCCGCCGGCTGGCTCTTCTTGAGGACGCCCAGGGCCATCAGGCCCGAGGCGAGCGAGATCACCATCAGCAGCACGGCGACGGCGGCGACCCAGGCGGGCGGAAAGCCCATGGGCAGGCCGCCGCTCCTGGCCAGCAGCGAGACCAGGAAGGTGAAGAGGGCGGTGGCGCCCAGCCCGACCACCCCGACCCAGAAGGACAGCTCCAGCACGATCAGCCGCAGCGAGCCCATGGAGACGCCCAGCGCCCGCAGGGAGGCGAACTCCTTGATGTTGGCGAGGATGGCGCCGCGCAGGGTCTGCGAGGTGATGCCGACCCCGATCAGGAAGCCCAGGAACACCGAGAAGCCGAGGAAGACGCCGATGATCTGCTCCTTCATCAGCGCGCCCTCGTTGGCCTTGGCCAGTTCGTCACGGGTCCAGGCGCGATAGGCGCCCTTGGCGCCGGCGTTGAGCTGGTCGCGGACCGCCGCGGCCTGGGCCGAATCCTTCAGCCGCACCATCAGCGGGCCGGTCTTCTCGCCGCGCTCCATCATGCCGAGGCGGCGCAGGGTGTCGCGCGAGACCACGATGGAGGCCTGGTTGATGTCGGGATAGCCGTCCAGCAGGGCGCGGACGCGGACCGCCTTGCCGTTGACGGTGGCGGTGTCGCCGAGCTTCACCCCCAGCCGGCCGAGGGCCGAGCGGTCTATGGCGATGGCGTTGGGCTCCATCAGCGCCAGGCGGACGCTTTCGGGATAGTCGACCGGCAGGGTCAGGGCGCCCGGCTCGGTGTCGACCATATTGACCTGGACCCAGGTCGTGACCTGCTTCTGGCCGTCGCGCGGCTGGTTGGTCCAGCGGCCGCCGCCGCCGTCGAAGCTGGCGACCTCGGCGACATTGGGGTTGAGGTAGAGCTGGGGCCCGATGCGGCGCGGCAGGCTGGACGGCCCCGAATTGACCAGGCTTTCCGACTTGGCCGGCATGATCATCAGGTCGGCGCGCGAGCGGTTGATGGTGGCGGTCGCCGCCTGGATCATGCCGGTGAACATGCCCACCTGGGCGAGGATCAGCAGGCCGGAGAAGGCGAGCGCGATCACGGCGGCGAGATAGCGCCGCCATTCGAAGATCAGTGTCGCAAGAGCCAGTGACATGGCGCGCCCTCCTGGGCTCAGGATGTGAGCCGGACGGGCTGAAGAACCTAGTTAAATCGAGGTAAGGCAGGCCGCCTGCGCCCCTGTTCAGCCGCAGGCGCCGGTGTTACGGAGTTACATCCGGCGGGCGGCCCTCACGCGCCCGCGCCACCTGGGTAGCTTCACGCATGATCCGTTCGCGTTCCGCCGCAGGCCTCGGCCTGGCCGCGGCGTTCCTTTTGCCCGCCGCCCCCGCCCTGGCCGACGAGGGCATGTGGACCTTCGACAATTTCCCGCTGGCCAAGGTCAATGCGGCCTACGGGCTCAAGCTCGACCAGAAATGGCTGGACCGCGTGCAGGCCGCCTCGGTGCGCCTGACCACCGGCTGCTCGGCCTCGGTGGTCTCGAAGTCGGGGCTCGTCTTCACCAACCACCATTGCGTGGTCGAATGCGTCCAGGACCTCTCGTCCGGCGACAAGGACTTCGTGCAGGACGGCTTCATGACCGCCTCGCGCGAGGATGAGAAGAAATGCCCGGGGATGCAGGCCGAGATCCTGACCTCGATCACCGACGTGACGCAGCAGGTGACGGCGGCGGCGGCCGGCAAGAGCGGCCAGGATTTCGTGCGCGCCCGCGACGCGGCGATCACGGCGGCCGAACAGGCCGGCTGCGGCGACGATCCCGGCGTCCGCTGCCAGGTGATCAGCCTCTACCGCGGCGGCCAGTACAAGCTTTACAGGTACCGCAAGTACTCCGACGTGCGCCTGGTCTTCGCGCCCGAGTTCGCCACGGCCTTCTTCGGCGGCGATCCCGACAACTTCAACTTCCCGCGCTACAATCTCGATATCGGTTTCGTGCGCCTCTACGAGAACGGCAAGCCGGCGGTCACGCCCCAGCACCTGACCTGGGTCAGCCGCGCCCCGCAGGCGGGCGAGGCGACGTTCGTCTCGGGCAATCCCGGCTCGACCAACCGCCTGATGACGGTCTCCCAGCTCGAAACCCTGCGCGACCTGACCATCCCGGTCGGCCAGCTCCAGCGCTCGGAGATCCGCGGCCGGCTGATCCGCTTCTCCGAGGAGGGGCCCGAGCAGAAGCGCGTGGCCACCGATCCGCTGTTCGGCATCGAGAATTCGTTCAAGGTGTTCTTCGGCCAGCAGTTCGCGCTGAACGACAAGGCGTTCATGGACGCCAAACGCGCGGAGGAAGAAGCGCTGAAGGCCAAGGTCGCCGCCGACCCGAAGCTGGCCGCCGACATCGGCGATCCCTGGGCCGACATCGAAAAGGCCCAGGCCGCCTATGCGAACACCTATCTGCGCTATCGCCAGATCGAGGGCGGGGCGACCTATTCGCACCTCTACGACTACGCCGAGACGCTGGTGCGCGCCGCCCAGGAGCGGACCAAGCCCAGCGCCGAGCGGCTGCCCGAATACGCCGACACCCGGCTGTCGCTGCAGGAAAAGCAACTGCTGGACGCCAAGCCGGTCGATCCGGCCCTGGAGGAGACCTATCTTAGCTTCTGGCTCTCCAAGACCCGGGAATATCTCACCACCGACGATCTGGCGGTGAAGGCCCTGCTGGGCAAGGAGAGCCCCGAGGGCCTGGCCAGGCGGGTCGTCGCCGGCTCCAGGCTGGGCGATCCGGCGGTGCGCAAGGCGCTGTGGGACGGCGGCCTGGCGGCGATCGAAGCCTCGGACGACCCGATGATCCAGCTCTTCCTGCGCAACGACCCGGCCGCGCGCGCGGTGCGCAAGGCCTGGGAGACCGAGGTGCAGGGCCCGACCGACGCGGCCGCCGAGCGGGTGGCGCGCGCCAAGTTCGCGGCCTATGGCGATGCGGTCTATCCGGATGCGACGTTCAGCCTGCGGCTTTCCTACGGCAAGGTCGACGGATGGACCTGGCGCGGGACCACCGTGCCTCCGACCACCAGCTTCGCCGGCCTCTACGAGCGGGCGACCGGGGCCGAGCCCTACGAACTGGCGCCGCGCTGGATCGCGGCCCAGGGCAAGGTCAATCCGGCCACGGTCTACAACTTCGTGACCACCAACGACATCATCGGCGGCAATTCCGGCTCGCCGGTGGTGAACGCCAGGGGCGAGGTGCTGGGCGCGGCCTTCGACGGCAACATCCACTCGCTGGGCGGGGCCTTCGGCTATGACGGCGCGATCAACCGCACCGTGGTGGTGGCGACCTCGGCGGCGACCGAGGCGCTGGACAAGGTCTATGGCCGGACGGCGCTGGTGAAGGAGCTGACGGGGAAGTAGGCGAATTCGCAAAGGCTCGGCTTGCCGCCGGGGCGCCGTGCGGCATACTCGCGGCATGTCCAACCTCCGCCTGCCTCAGAGCGCGCTCGGACTGACCTTCCAGACGGGCGCGAGCATTCTGGATTACGAGATCCAGGAGGAGCGCGGCTACGCCCTGGGCGTGGCCGGCCGCAAGGTCGAGGTCGCGTTGCAGGCGCTGCGCGACTTCGACGCCGGCGGCGGGGAGGGCGAGCGCGCCGAGCTGCTGAAGGCCGCCGCCAAGGCGGTCTGGCACTATTTCATCCAGCGTGAGGCCTGCGGCGTCCGCAACCAGCGCCCGGCGATCGAACATTACGGCATCCCGCGCGAGGTGCTGGCGCGGCTGGGCGCCAGCTAGGTCTGCTCGGACCTCATGCGCCGGGCCAGGGCCTGCAGGGTGGCGCGCAGGGCGGCGATGTCCTGGGCCGGGATGTCCAGGCGGCAGGCGAGGGCGGCGGGAATCTCGGCGGCCTTGGCCTTGAGGGCCGCGCCGGCCGGCGTCAGGGCGACCTGGACGCGGCGCTCGTCGTCGGCGTCGCGGGTGCGGGTGACGTAGCCGGCCGCCTCCAGGCGCTTGAGCAAGGGGGTCAGGGTGCCGGAATCGAGGTCCAGCGCCTGGCCCAGCGCCTTGACCGTCCGCGGCGCCTGCTCCCACAGGGCCAGCATCGCCAGGTACTGCGGATAGGTCAGGCCCAGCGGCTCCAGCAACGGCCGGTAGGCGCGCGTCACCAGGCCGCTGGCGGCGTAGAGCGCAAAGCAGAGCTGGTTGTCGAGGGCCAGCAGGTCGCCGGCCGCGGGCGCGGCCGGCGTCTTCGAAGGGGCGGTCTTGATCGTCATCGCGCCGTTACGGATATCCCAACATCGACATTGCCGCGAATGGCGTTGGAATAGGGGCAGACCTGATGGGCGGCGGCGACCAGCGCCTCGGCCGCGGCCTGGTCCAGCCCCTGGGTTTCGGCGTCGAGCGCGACGCCCAACTGGAAGCCGCCGCCCTCGCGCGGATGCAGCTCGACGGTGGCGGTCACCGCCGCGCCCTTGAGCGGGATCTTCTGCTGGCCGGCGATGTAGCGGACCGCGTTCTCGAAACAGGCGGCGTAGCCGGCGGCGAACAACTGCTCGGGATTGGTCCCGCCGCCCTTGCCGCCCAGCTCCTTGGGCAGGGCGAGATCGAGGCTTAACAGGCCGTCCTGGGTTTCCACGTGGCCGGCGCGGCCTCCGACGGCGCGGGCCTGGGTGGCGTAGAGGATGCTCATTCGATGTCTCCAAATTTAATTGTACACAATTAAATAGGCTACAAATTGGAATCGTCAAGCTGCGACGGCGGCGCTTGCCTCGTCCGGCCCAGGCGTGACAATTGCGCCGAGAGACGGCGGGCGTCCGCGCGGTCGATAGGATTTTGGGCCGCCCAAGGCCCGGCCCGGGGGCCATGAATGTTCCGAGCTGAAAACGCCCAGAGCCTGGCGGGGCTGGGATTCGTCGTCGCCGTCTGCTGGGCGCTGTCGGAGAACAAGGGGGCCTTTCCGTGGAAGCTGGCCCTCGGCTCCATCGCCGTGCAGATCGGGCTGGTGCTGCTGCTGTTCGGCCTGCCGGGCGCGCAGGGGCTGATCCAGACGGTGAACGATGGCGTCGACGGCCTGGCCGCGGCGACGGCCAAGGGCACGCAGTTCGTGTTCGGCTACATGGGCGGCGGCGACCAGCCCTATCAGGTGACCAACACCGGGGCGCTGTTCGTGTTCGCCTTCCAGGTGCTGCCGCTGATCCTGGTGATCTCGGCGCTGTCGGCCCTGCTCTGGCACTGGGGGATATTGAAGCTCGTCACCCGCGCCTTCGGCCTCCTGTTCCAGAAGACCATGGGGCTGGGCGGCGCCTCGGCCCTGGCGGTGGCGGCCAACATCTTCCTGGGCATGATCGAAAGCCCGATCGTGATCCGCGCCTATCTCGACAAGCTGACCCGCTCGGAGCTGTTCCTGATGATCGTGGTGGGGCTGGCGACGGTGGCCGGCTCGACCATGGTGGCCGATGCGATGATCCTGAAGGCGGTGCTGCCGAACGCGGCGGCGCACGTGCTGGTCGCCTCGATCATCTCGGCGCCGGCCGGCATCCTGCTGGCGCGGATCATGGTGCCGGAGAAGGCGGGCCAGGGCGGGTTCTACGCCGACTACGGCTCGCTGCTGAAATACGACAGCTCCATCGACGCCATCAGCAAGGGCACGATGGACGGCCTGACCGTGGTGCTGAACATCTCGGCGATCCTGATCGTGTTCGTGGCCTTCGTGGCGATCGGCAACGGCCTGCTGTCGGTGTTCCCGCCGGTGCTGGGCGAGCCGCTGACGGTCGAGCGCATCCTGGGCGTGGTGTTCGCGCCGCTGGCCTGGGCCATGGGCGTCCACTGGGACGAGGCGCTGAAGGCCGGCTATCTGCTGGGCGTGAAGCTGATGCTGACCGAGTTCATCGCCTTCATCCAGCTCGGCGCCGTGCCGGTCGGCGAGATGAGCGAGCGCACGCGGATGATCATGACCTATGCGCTCTGCGGCTTCGCTAACGTGGGGTCAGTCGGGATAACCGTGTCGGGCATGGGCGTCTTGATGCCCGAACGGCGCAACGAGATCATCGGCATGGTGTGTAAGGCGCTGGTCGCCGGCTTCCTCGCCACCTGCATGACCGGGGCGCTGGTCGGCGCCATGCCCCGGGAACTGTTCGGCCAATAGTCCGGAGAACCGCGATGAAACTCTACGACACCGCCTACGCCCCCAATCCGCGGCGCGTCCGCTGGTTCCTGGCGGAGAAGGGGGTGGACGACATCGAGATCGTCCAGCTCAACCTGCTGGAAGGCCAGCACAAGCAGCCCGGCTATCTGTCGCGGACCACCCTGCCCAACGTGCCGGCGCTGGAGATGGACGACGGGACGACCATCACCGAGTCCGTCGCCATCTGCCGCTATCTGGAAAGCCGCTATCCCGAGCCGAACCTGTTCGGCCGCACGCCCGAAGAGGCGGCGGTGGTCGAGATGTGGCTGCGCCGGGCCGAGATGCTGGTGGCCAATCCGTTCATGATAGCGGTTCGCCACACCCATCCGGCCCTGGCCGCGCTGGAGGCGCCCAATCCGCCGGTGGGCGAATACAACCGCGAGGTGGGGCTGAAAGGCTTGAAGGTGCTGGACCGCCGCCTGGGCGAGAGCCAGTGGCTGGCGGCCGATCGCCTGACCATCGCCGACATCATCGCCTTCGTCGGCATCGACTTCACGCGGATGATCAAGCTGCCGGTCCCCGAGGACCTGGCCAACCTGCGCCGCTGGGCGGACGCGATGCGCGCCCGTCCCGCGGCCAAGGCGGGCATGTGAGGGCGCTGCTGGTCGCCCTGGCGCTGGCGACGGCGCCTGCGGCCTGGGCGGCGGACCTGACCGTGGTCGCTCCCGGCGGGGCGGTGAAGGTGCTGGGCGAGGCCGACCTCGCCGGCCTGCCGCGCGAGACGGTGAAGCTGGGCGCCAAGGCCTATGAGGGGCCGGTGCTGTCCTACGTGCTGCGGGCCGGCGGCCTGCCGGTCGGCGCGCGGCTGCATGGCGAGCCGCTGCGGGCCTTCGTGGTGGTGGAGGGCAAGGACGGCTTCAATGCCGTCTATTCGCTGGCCGAACTCGACCGGGACTTCCACGACGACGTGGTGATCCTGGCCGACAAGGCCGACGGCGCGCCCCTGGCCGGGAAGGAGGTGCCCTGGCGCCTGGTCTCCGGCGGCGACCGGAAGGCCTGGCGCAGCGTCTACGGCGTCAGCCGCATCGAGGCGAAGATCGCGCCTTAAGCACGGACCCTAGTCGTCCTTGAGCGCCCGCCAGATCGTCCGGGCGCCGAAGGCGGTCAGCAGGCCGGTGAAGATGCACATGACGATCTCCATGGAGAGATCGGCGACCTGGGTGGCCGCGGTGGGCTTGTGCGTTCCGCTGATCGCCGCGAACAGGATGAGGTCGGTGGCCATGAACAGGAACACCGGCCCGGCGACCAGCACCATGATGGCCGTGGGCGCCAGCCGCCTGGCGGTTTGAGCGTCGAGTTTCTTCATCAGGCGGTCCGCGGGCGGGTCTTCTTGATGATGGCCGAGAAGTTCATCACCGGTTCGCCGCCGGTGGTGATGAGGCCGCGGACGAACACCATGCTGCGGGCGGCCTTGACCACCTCGCCGCGGCACTCGACCAGCGCGCCCTCGGGAACGGCGCCGACGAAGTCGCCGTTGAACTGGGCCGTCACGCTGCGGCTGTCCTGCAGGTCGTCGCGGGCGATCACGAACAGGCAGTAGTCGGCGAAGGTCATGATGGCGCCGCCGTGCATGAAGCCGCCGCCGTTCATGTGATGCCGCTCGGCGCGCATGGCGCAGACGCGCTGGCCGCTGTCGTCGACGCGGTAATAGAACGGCCCGGCGTGGTCTTCGAACGGGTCATTGCCATAGAGCACCCAGCCGGCCCATTCGCCGTCCTTCACGACCTGGTGCTTCCAGCCGCCGATCTCGAGTTCTTCGCCGCCGTCCATTCCGTCCCCTGACCCCCATGAAGGGTTTGCCCGCCGCGCCCTCAAACACTAGTTTGCAGCCCGAAGCGAACTAGGCGGCGGGGACATAGGATGCAAGGCCGGACTGTCTATCTCTGTGGCGGGCTGCGCACGCCGATCGGCCGCTATGCCGGCGCGCTGTCGAAAGTTCGCGCCGACGACCTGGCCGCTCATCCGCTGAGAGCGCTGATGGCGGCCTATCCCAAGCTCGACTGGGAACGGGTGGACGAGGTGATCTATGGCTGCGTCAACCAGGCCGGCGAGGACAACCGCAACGTCGCGCGCATGGCGCTGTTGCTGGCCGGCATGCCGCAGAGCGTGCCGGGCCTGACCGTCAACCGGCTCTGCGCCTCGGGCCTGGATGCGGTGATCGCCGGCGCGCGGGCCATCGCCTCGGGCGATTCCGACCTGGTGGTGGCCGGCGGGGTGGAGAGCATGAGCCGCTCGCCCTTCGTGATGGCCAAGCCCGACACCGCCTTCTCGCGCAGTCCGGAAATCTACGACACCACCATCGGCTGGCGCTTCGTGAACCCGGCGCTGAAGAAGGCCTATGGCGTCGACGCCATGCCCGAGACCGCCGAGAACGTCGCCACCGACTATCAGATCAACCGCGAGGACCAGGACGCCTTCGCCCAGCGCAGCCAGGCCCGCGTCGGCGCGGCCCGCGCCCAGGGCTTCTTCGAGGGCGAGATCACGCCGGTGACCATCAAGGACCGCAAGGGCGAGACGGTGGTGAGCCAGGACGAGCATCCGCGTCCCGACACCACCCTCGATGCGCTCTCGGCCCTGAAGCCCATCGTCCGCGAAGGCGGCACGGTGACGGCCGGCAACGCCTCGGGCGTCAATGACGGGGCCGCGGCCCTGCTGCTGGCCAGCGCCGACATGGTGCAGAAGCTGGGCCTGGAGCCGCTGGCGCGCATCGAAGCCGGCGCGGCCGGCGGCGTCGCCCCGCGGGTCATGGGCGTGGGCCCCGTGCCGGCGGTCGAGAAGCTGACCGCCCGCCTGGGGATCAAGGTCGGCGATTTCGACGTCATCGAGCTGAACGAGGCCTTCGCCGCCCAGGCCCTGGCCTGCACCCGCGCCTGGGGCCTGGCCGATGACGCCGCGCACGTGAACGCTCACGGCGGGGCCATCGCCATCGGCCACCCGCTGGGCGCCTCGGGCGCGCGCATCGCCCTGACGGCGGCCCGCACCCTGAAGCAGACCGGCGGCGAGCGCGCCCTGGCGACCATGTGCGTCGGCGTCGGCCAAGGCTCGGCCCTGGCCCTGGCCAAGGCCTGACCGTGCGGCGGGCGGCGATCGCCCTGGCGGCC
>MEEW01000017.1 GCA_001724985.1 Phenylobacterium sp. SCN 69-14 | reverse complement strand
CCCCCGGCCGCAGCCTCGCGGGGCTCGCCCAGGCGCCCCGCCTTCGCCCCGGCCAGCCAAGATCACAAGTTCGGAAAGTCGGACGCCTGGAAGGCCTTCGCTGAAGACATTCGCCGCGGACGTGCCAAAGTCGCCCTGACAACGACCCTTAGGGAGGGCGCCAGGGATGAAGGGCGCGATCATCGCGATCGCCGCCGCCGGGCTTCTGTCGGCATGCGCGACGACCCCGCCGGCCACGACCACCGCAGCCATGACGGCGCCCAGCGTCGATTACAGTCGCTGGTCATGCCGCAAGATTTCCGCCGAACTCGCCCTGACCCAGCGCGCCATGGTCTCCGTCTCGCGCCGCGAGCGCCCGGCCGCCTCCCAGGCCCAGACCGCCGAGGCCTTCCTGTTCCCCGCCTCCCTGGGCGCGGCGCCGCCGGCGGCGGGCGAGAACCTGGAGGCGCGGCTGGCCGACCTGCGCCGCGCCTCACGCGCCAAGCGCTGCAACAGCGACTGGAAGCAGGACACCGCGACCGCCTGAGACGTTTGTGTCCGCCGACCCTGGCGGGCGCGAGGATCCGCCGTTAGCGTCACGGCGAACGGAGCACGAGTGGACATGGACCGATATGGCGCGGCGGCGCGCGAAGCGCTGAACTTCATCGAATCCCAGCGGGACGGCGCCATCTGGCGATGGCACGACGATCCCAAGGCGCGGGCCAACCACTCGCTCTACAACGGCGCGGGCGGCGTCGTCCTGCTGCTGCTGGAACTGCACGCCGGCGCGCCGGACCCGGACCTGCTCGCCAAGGCGACCGCCGCCGGCGACGAGATCCTGGCCTATGTGGAGTCCGGACCGCAGATTTCCGTCAACCCGTCGCGCGGCTGGGCCAGCTACCTCTTCGTCCTCAACGAACTGGCCAAGGCCACCGGCGAGGAGCGTTTCCGCAAGGGCGCGGTCGCGTGCCTGGACCGCATCGAACAGGCGGCCCGCCCGCTTGGCGCCGGGGTCGGCTGGGTGGAGCCCGCGCCCTTCGCCGACATCACCGGCTTTTCGGAGGAACGCGAGATCTACGACCAGTCGGTCGGGGCGGCCGGGGTGATCCTGAACCTGGTCTACGCCCATCGCGAGGGCCTGGACAAACGCGCCCTGCCCCTCGCCCTGGCGGCCGGCGAGCGGCTGCTGGAGGTGGCCGAGCCCACCGACGACGGCCTGCGCTGGCGGATGATGGCCGACATGCCGTTCCAGTTCACCACGCCGAACTTCGCCCATGGCGGGGCCGGCGTCGGCTACGCCCTGGTCCAGCTTCACCGCGAGACCGGCGAGGCCCGCTGGCTGGACGCGGCCAAGGAGGCGGCGCGCTACACCATGAGCCGCGCCCATTCGACCGGCGCCCGCGGCGCCCTGGTCTGCCACAACGAGGACACCCGCCGGCCGATCTTCTATCTCGGCGCCTGCCACGGCCCGGCCGGCACCGGGCGCCTGTTGCTGGAGTTGTCGGACCTGACCGGCGAGGCGCGCTGGGAAGAGGACCTGCATCGCCTGATGACCGGCATCGAGGAGATCGGCGCGCCGGAGACGCGTTCCGCCGGCTTCTGGAACAACCATGGCCAGTGCTGCGGCGACGCGGGCGTAGGCGAGTTCGCCCTGCTGGCCGCCCAGCGCACCGGCCGGGCGGACTATGTCGACCTGGCCCGCCGCTGCGCCGAGGTGATCCTGGAAGCCGCCGAGGTCGAGGACGGCCAGCGCCGCTGGCGCCACGCCGAACACCGCGACCGCCCCGAGTTCCTCCAGGCCCAGACCGGCTACATGCAGGGCGCGGCCGGCATCGCCAGCTTCCTGCAGCACCTGTCGGGAACCCTGGCCGGCGCGCCGGTCAAGATCAGGCCGCCGGACTGGCCGCCCGCCAAGGCCTGAGCGGCCTCAGTCCAGCGGCCGGCGGCCGACGATGCGCAGGCCATAACCGCCGGAGCCCGGCAGCACGGTGGTGGAATTGGACAGCAGCTCCATGTCCCGCACGCCCAGGTCCAGCAGGATCTGGGCGCCGACGCCGTAGTCGCGCAGCACATTGGCGCCGTGATCGGCTCCCGGCTCGGCGCCGTAGCGCTCCGACAGCCAGGCCGGGTTGGAATCGCGGATGAACACCGCCACGCCCGCCCCCTCATAGGCGGCGATCGCCTCCAGGGCCTTGGGGATGTAGTCGCGGCGCGCCTCGGCGTGGCCCAGCATGTCGGCGGCCATGTCGACGCGGTGCATGCGCACCAGGGTGGTCCTGTCCGGATCGATCTTGCCCTTGGTCAGGACCACATGCTCGGTCTTGTCGAGGATGTTCCGGTAGATGAGCATCCGGAAGCGCCCGCCATAGGCGCTGTCGAACGGCGTCTCCAGCACCCGCTCGATCTGGCGCTCGGTGCGGCGGCGATAGGCGATCAGGTCGGCGATCGTGCCGATCTTCAGGCCATGGAGCTGGGCGAAGGCGATCAGGTCGGGCAGGCGCGCCATCGACCCGTCGTCCTTCATGATCTCGCAGATCACCCCGGCCGGGTTGAGGCCGGCCATGCG
Organism: Phenylobacterium sp. SCN 69-14; assembly: GCA_001724985.1. Lineage (GTDB taxonomy): Bacteria > Pseudomonadota > Alphaproteobacteria > Caulobacterales > Caulobacteraceae > Phenylobacterium. Next base: position 19,461 of record MEEW01000017.1, on the reverse strand, counting down.
GCTGATGTCGACGGCCGCCTCGGTATGGCCGGCGCGGACCAGCACCCCGCCGTCCTTGGCCACCAGCGGGAAGACGTGGCCGGGCGAGACGATGTCGTCGGCGCCCTTGGTCGGGTCCACAGCCACGGCGATGGTGTGGGCGCGGTCGTGGGCCGAGATGCCGGTGGTCACCCCCTCGCGCGCCTCGATCGAGACGGTGAAGGCGGTGCCGTGGCCGGACTGGTTGTCCACCGCCATCGGCGGCAGGCGCAGCGCCCGCGCCCGCTCGCCGGTGATCGACAGGCAGATCAGGCCGCGCGCGTGCTTGGCCATGAAGTTGATCTGGTCGGGGGTGGCGAACTGGGCCGGGATGATGACGTCGCCCTCGTTCTCCCGGTCCTCGGCGTCGACCAGGATGTAGGGCCGCCCGTTGCGCGCATCCTCGATGATGTCCTCGATCGGCGAGATCGCCGATTCCTGCGGGGCCTGACTGTCGGAGCCGTCGGCGACAAGGTGGGGGCGGGTCATGGTCGTGCCTTCATCCGGGCGAAGTCCAGCACCTGCTCGGCGACGGTGGCCAACTGCCAGGCGTCCTTCGCCTCCAGGCAGGCCCCGTCGGCGTCGAACAGGCCGGACGCCGCGTTCAGGGCTGCGCCGAACGGCGTCGGCCAGCCCCGCAGCGCATGTATGATGGATCGCAGCGTGGTCAAAGTGGTCCCTGCGGCCTGCCAGCCGTCGGCGGTGATGATGCAGCCCACCGCCCGGTCGGTCAGGTAGGGGCGCGCATCGGTGCGCAGCACCTCCAGGGTGTCGAGGGCGTTCTTGATCACACCGGAGATCGAGCCGTGATAGCCGGGGCTGGCCACGATCACCCCGTCGGCGGCCTGCACCGCGGCGGCCAGCTCGGCCTGCTCGGCCGTGGGCGCCTGGTCGGCGGGGCTGAAGATCGGCAGGCGTCCCAGGAACTCCCCGCCCAGCAGCCGCGTCTGCGCGCCCGCCGCCTGCGCCGCCTGCAGCGACAGCACCAGGGCGCGCTCGCTGCTGGACCCCGGACGGGTGGTGCCGCCGATCCCGACGATCAGCGGCCTTCGCGAATTCATGCCTGCGCCTCGAACAACTTCTTCAGCTCCGTCTTCACGATCTTGCCGTTGGCGTTGCGCGGCAGGGTCTCCGGCCAGAACCGGATCTCGACCGGGACCTTGAAGGCCGCCAGCCGCCCGCGCACCAGCGCCTTCAGCTCGTCCTCGGTGGCCGCGCCGCCGGGCTTCAGGTGCACGACGGCGACGGGCTCCTCGCCCAGCGTCTTGTGCGGCCGTCCGACCAGGGCGGCGTCCATCACGTCGGGATGGTCGTACAGCACGTTCTCGACCTCGACGCAGTAGATGTTTTCACCGCCGCGGATCAGCATGTCCTTGGCCCGGTCGATGATGAAGAGGAAGCCCTCTTCGTCCAGCCGCGCCAGGTCGCCGGTGCGCAGCCAGCCGTCGACGAAGGTCTCGGCGCTCGCCTCCGGCTTGTTCCAGTAGCCTTTGACGACCTGCGGACCCTTCACCCACAGCTCGCCGACCGCATTCACCGGCAGCACGGTCGTTCCGTCAGCCGGATCGCGGATCTGCATCTCGCCGACCGGCGCCGCCGGCCCGGCGCTGTCGGGGCGGTTCTCGTAGTCCTTGCCGAGGTGCGAGGTGAAGGTCGCCGTCGTCTCGGTCATGCCCCAGCCGTTGCCGGGCTGCGAGGCGGGGAACACCTCGACGATCTTGCGCACCAGCTCCGGCGCCGAGGGCGCGCCGCCGTAGGAGACCGCCTGCAGCGACGACAGGTCGTACTTGCTGCGGGCCGGATGCTCGATGAGCTGCCAGGCGATGGTCGGCACCCCGCCGGTGGCGTTGATCTGCTCGCGCTCGATGAGCTGCATGGCCGGCTCGGCGTCCCAGCGGCGCATCAGCACGATCTTGCCGCCCGCGTTCAGGGTCGGCGACAGGGTGGCCGAAAGACCGGTGGCGTGGAACATCGGCACCACCAGCAGGGTCGCGCGCTGGGGCAGCTTGTGCGGATCGCTCTCGGGCAGGGGCTGGCCGGCGCGCAGGAAGTTGCGCACGCCCGAGATGCCGCCCGCCATCACGTTCGAGGTCATGTTGCGATGGGTGCCCAGCGCCCCCTTCGGCTTTCCGGTCGTGCCGGAAGTGTAGAGGATGGTGGCGTCGTCCTCGGGCTCCAGCGCCACGTCGGGCAGCGGGGCGTCCGGCAGCTCGCCCCAGTTGTTCACCGTCCCGATCACGTCTTCCAGCCGGTGCGTCTTCGGCGTCGACGGCGCGCCGGCCAGGCGGGTCACATAGACCTTCTCCAGGTCCGCCAGGCCGGGAATGGACTCGGCGATCCGCTCCAGCCGCTCGTCGTCGACGATGGCGACCTTGGTTCCGGAATCGGCCAGGCCGTATTCCAGCTCCGGCCCCGTCCACCAGGCGTTCAGCGGGGTGACGATGGCGCCGCACAGCACGCCGGCCCAGAACGCCACCGGCCATTCGGGCAGGTTGCGCATGATCACCGCCACCCGGTCGCCCTTCTTCACGCCGTCGGCCTGAAGCTGGCCGGCCAGCCGGATCGTCGCCCGCGCGAAGCTCTCGAAGGTCGCCCGGTCGTTCTCGTAGACCAGGAACTCGCGGTCCTTGAACGCACGGCCGTCCAGGAACACGTCGCGCAGGGTCGGCGGCGCGTTCTTCCAGACCCGCGTCCGCACGCCGCGGATATCCATCTCCTCGATCTCGAACCTCTGGCCAGGCCCCGTCAGCGCAGCGTGGGCCTGCGCCAGGGTCATCACCGGCCAGGCCGGGGAAGCTGCGGCTTCGGAAGCATTCAGGACATCGGTCATGGGCGCGGAAATCTCGAAATCAGAGGGTCAAAAGAAAGGGCGCGGCGCCATGCACGGCCCCGCGCCCACCATTCGCGCCGATCCCGCGGCGGAAAGCAAACGCCCCGCCGCGAATCGGCCCTACGCTTGCGTGCGTTCGCGGCGCGACTTGCCCTCGGCGTAGGCGTCCTTCAGTTCGTCCAGCTCCTTGGCGTACTTCTCCTGGGCCGCCTCGCGCAGCCGCGGGATGTGGTAGTTCGGGAACAGGTCGTTGTCGGGGCGGTACTCCTTCAGCACCTGCTTGGCCAGGGTGACCTTGTGCACCTCGGTCGGCCCGTCGGCGATGCCCATGACCAGCGACGACGTCACCATATGCATGAACGGCATCTCGTTGGAGACGCCCAGCGCCCCGTGCAGGTGGGCGGCCTTGGTGGCCACGTCGTTATAGACCTTGGGCATGGCCACCTTGATGGCGGCGATGTCCTTGCGGACCTTGTTGTAGTCCTTGTGCTTGTCGATCAGCCAGGCGGTCCGCAGCACCAGCAGGCGGAACTGCTCGACCGCGATCCACGAGTCGGCGATCTGCTCCTGCACCATCTGCAGGTCGGCCAGCTTGCCCTCGCGCGTGGTGCGCGAGACGGCGCGGCGGCACATCAGGTCGAGCGCGTGCTTGCAGGCCCCGACCGTGCGCATGGCGTGGTGCACGCGCCCGCCGCCCAGCCGCACCTGGGCGATCACGAAGGCCGCGCCCCGCTCGCCCAGCAGGGCGTCGTAGGGCACGCGGACATTGTCGTAGCGGACATAGCCCTCCGAGCCCTGGCCGATCTCGCCGCTGCCGACGCCGACATTGCGGATGATCTCCACGCCGGGGGTGTCGGTGGGCACCAGGAAGATCGAGGTGCGCCGGTAGGGGTCCTTGGCGTCCGGGTCGGTGACCGCATAGACCACCAGCACCTTGGCCCAGCGGGCGTTGGTCGAGAACCACTTCTCGCCGTTGATGACCCACTCGTTCCCGTCCAGCACCGCGCGGGTCTTGAAGGTCAGCGGGTCCGAGCCGCCGGTCGGCTCGCTCATCGAGAAGGCCGAGCGGATCTCGCCGTTCAGCAGCGGCCAGAGATACTGTTCCTTCTGCTTGTCGGTGCCGTAGTGGGCGATGATCTCGGCGTTGCCGGTGTCGGGCGCCTGGCAGCCGAACACGGTGGGCGCCAGGCCGTTGCGGCCCAGCTTCTCGTTCATCAGGCCGAGCTTGAGCTGGCCATAGCCCTGGCCGCCGAGTTCGGGGCCGAGGTGGCAGGCCCACAGGCCTTGCGCCTTCACCTTTTCCTGCAGCGGCTTGATGAACTTCTCGCGCCCGAGCGGACCGTGGACCGCCATGCCCAGGTGGGACAGGGGCTCCACCTCCTCGCGCATGAACTCCTCGATCCAGTCGAGCTTCTTCTGAAATTCGGGGTCGGTTTCGAAATCCCAGGCCATCTGGCGCCTCCCATGTTTCCGCTCAGCGCGGCAAATTTCCGAATTTCCGGTATGGCGCAGCTCGCCACCAAACGGAATTATCCTTTTACGACAATCACTTGGAATATCGCCTCGGCGGGCATTATCGAACCTATGTTCGGATCGCGCAACGCCCCCGACGCAGGGCGCGCACGATTTTCCAGCCTTCGCCCTACTCGGCCGGCGCCTTGGCGGCGACTTCCACCGCCTCGGTCTCTTCGGCGATCGCCGGCGGGCTGAGGCCGGTGTCGGGCGCCGCGCCCCGCGGGATGCCGGCCATCAGCTTCGACTTCCGCCAACCGCCGAAGCGGTAATAGCCCGCCGCCAGCACCAGCGAGATCATCGAGCCGAGCGGGAAGCTCCACCAGACCGCGTCCTGGCCGAGGGTCGGCTCCAGATAGTGCGCGAACGGAATGCGGACCAACCACATGGAGATCAGCAGGCCCAGCAGCGGCGGCCAGACCGCCCCGGTCGCCCGGATCACCCCGTTCAGCACGAAGGCCATGCCGAAGGGCACGAAGCCCCAGAGCGCGAAGGCGTTGATATGCATGGCGATGGGCGTCGACGGGCTGCCCCCCGGCAGGAACAGCAGCAGCACCCACGGCTCGACCAGATAGATCAGCGCCACCGGCAGGCCGGTCATCAGCACCGCCAGCCACACGCCCTTGCGCGCCACCTCGCTCACCCGGTCCATCAGCCCGGCGCCGACGTTCTGCGCGGCCATGGACGAGACCGCCGCCCCCAGCGCCATGGCCGGCATCTGGACATAGGTCCAGAGCTGGATCGCCGCGCCGTAGCCGGCCGCCACGTGCGATCCGTAGGCGTTGACGAAGCGGATCATCACCACCGCCGCCCCGGAGATGACCAGCATCTGCAGGGCCATCGGAAAGCCCTTCACCACCAGGGTGCGGATGATGGCCAGTTCGGGCCGGAACAGCCGCCAGTCGCCGCGCTTGAGGATCAGCACGCTGTCGGTGCGGTAGAGGTAGACGATCATAGCCGCCAGCGTCAGGGTCTGGCTGACCAGGGTCGAGGTGGCCGAGCCGGCGATCCCCATCTTCGGGAACGGGCCGACCCCAATGATCAGCAGCGGGTTGAGCATCACGTCCAGCCCGACCGCGAAGACCGAGAACCAGAACGGCGTCCGGGAATCGCCCGCCCCGCGCTGGGCCATCATCACGAACGAGAAGAAGTACATGAACGGCATGGCCGCGAAGATCACCCGCAGATAGGTGATCGCATCGCGCCGGGCGTCGGGCGGGGTCTGCATCAGGTCGAGGATGGTCGGCGTCAGCAGATAGCCCGCCACCCCGACCGACAGCGACAGGATCAGGAAGAAGGTCGAGGCCGAACCGACCACCCGCTTGACCATCGCCAGGTCGCGCCCGCCCACCGACTGCGAGATCAGCAGGTTGGCCGCCATGCTGATGCCGAACACCGCGCCCAGCATCAGGAAGAAGATGTTGTTGGCGTTGACCGTGGCGGTCAGCGCCGCCTCGCCGAGCACATGGCTGACCCAGATCGCATTGGCCGATCCGTTCAGCGATTGCAGGATGTTCGATCCCAGCACCGGCATGGCGAAGATCAGCAAGGTCTTGCCGATCGGGCCGACCGTCAGGTCCTGCACGCCGCGCCCGCCGGGCCGGGCCTTGTCGCCGTCTCGTGTCGTTGAAACCACGTTTCTCCCCAGGGCGCCGAGAATGGACGCCGATCCTTGCGCCCCGGCCCGCCCTCGAAATAGAGGCGGCCCCGCCATGGGGAGCAGGCCGAACGAACTGTAGGCGGGCCGTCGGGCCGCCTCAAGCGCCTGACGCGCCCTGACCGCCGGTTTCGACGCGCGCCCCCACTCGCCTCAGGCTTGCGCCAGTCCGCTCCGGGCGCGGCCATAGAGCAGGTAGACCACCACCCCGACCGCGTTCCAGGCGAAGAAGAAGGTGATGGTCTTGGCCGTCAGGCTGGTGAACAGATAGGCGCAGCCGAGGAGGCCGAGCGGCCCGATCAGCCAGACCGCCGGCGCCTTGAACACCCGCGGCAGGTCCGGCAGGCGCCGGCGCAGCACCATCACCGCAGAGATGGTGGCGATGAAGGCCGCCAGGGTTCCGGCGTTGGCCAGGGACGCGATCTCCGACAGCGGCAGCACCCCGGCGATCACCGCGGCGATCACTCCGGTCAGCACCGTCACCGCGGTCGGCACGCCGCGCGGACCCACCCGCGACAGGCGCCGCGGCAAGAGGCCGTCGCGCGCCATGGCGAAGAACACCCGGCTCTGACCGAACATGAACACCATGATCACCGTCGGCATGGCCACCACCGCCGCCCCGGCGATCAGCGAGGCCGAGACCGGCCGGTTCAGCTCCCGCAGGATGAAGGCCAGCGGCTCCTCGCTCTTGGAGAACACCTCGAACGGCGAGGCGCCCAGGGCGACCGCGGCGACGATCATGTAGATCAGGGTGCAGGCGACCATCGATCCGACGATGCCGATGGTCAGGTCGCGGCGCGGGTCCTTGGCCTCCTCGGCCGCCGTCGAGATGGCGTCGAAGCCGTAGAAGGCGAAGAAGATGATCGCCGCGGCCCCCATCATCCCGAACTTGTGGTCGCCGATCTGCTCGGCCCCGAACCCGAACGGGGCGAAGGGCGTGAAATGGGCCGGGTCGAAGTGCGGAAGGGTGATGGCGACGAAGGCGGCCAGGGCGACCAGCTTCACGCAGACCAGGATGAAATTGACATTGGCGCTCTCGCGCGTGCCGACCAGCAGCAGGCCGGTGACCGCCAGGGCGATGAACACCGCCGGCAGGTTCACGATCCCGCCCGTCTCCGGCCCGGTCAACAGGGCCGCCGGGATCGGCCATCCGGCCTGCTGGATCAGGCCCGAGGCGTAGCCGGCCCAGCCGACCGACACCGCGCTGCACACCAGGGTGTATTCGAGGATCAGGCTCCAGCCGATGACCCAGGCGATCAGTTCCCCCAGCGCCGCATAGGAATAGGTGTAGGCGCTGCCCGCCTGGGGCATCAGGGTCGCCATCTCCGCATAGCAGAGCGCGGCGCAGGCGCAGACCGCGCCGGCCACGGCGAAGGAGACGATCACCGCCGGCCCCGCCAGTCCGGCCGCCACCCCCGTCAGGGTGTAGATGCCTGTGCCGATGATCGCGCCTATGCCCAGGGCGACCAGGTGCGGCCAGCCCAGCGTCGGCTTCAGGCCGTGGCCCGCATGGGCGGGCGGCTCGATCGGCCGCCGGCGCGTGATGAAATCCATGGGCCTCCCCCCGGGCTTGTCCGGCGCGAGCATGACCCGCGCCGCGCCGAACTTGAAGAGGAATGCGCCTTGTCCGCTGCGCTGCGTACCGGCAGCCGAAAACGCCTTGGCGAAGCAGCCGGCCGGCGCCAGCCTCCAGCTCCCGTTGTGAAGGTGGACCATCCATGCGTCTGGCGCCGATCGCCCTGGCCTCCCTGGCCCTCATCCTGGCCACGCCCGCCCTCGCCGACGACGGCGCCCTGGACAGGCTGATCGCCGACTACGAGGCCTACAGCCTCTCGCTCGACCCCATCGAAGCCGCCGCCCTGGGCGACCGCGCCGCGCTCTCCCGGCTCCCCGACGATTCCCCAGCCGCCGACGCGGCGCGCGTGAAGGGGCTGGGTTCCCTGAAGGCCAGGCTGGCGGCCATCGACGCCGCCTCGCTGTCGGAGGAAGGGCGGATCAACCGCGAATTCCTGGCCTGGACCCTGGACCGCCGCCTGCAGAGCCTGGCCTTCGACGAGAACCGGATGCCGTTCTCCTCCGACGGCGGCTTCCACTGGACGATGAGCTATCTGGCCTCCTCGGTCCCGATGCGCAGCGCGGCCGACGCCCGCGCCTGGATCGACCGCATCGAAGCCGTCCCCGCCTATTACGCCACCGAGATCGCCAACGCCCGCCGCGGGGCGAAGGACGGCTTCACCCAGCCGCGCATGACCGTCCTGCAGGTCATCGCCTTCGCCAGGGAGCAGGCGGCCGCGCCCATCGAGAGCGATCCGATGATGGGGCCGCTGCATCGCCTGCCCGCCTCGATCCCCGCCGCCGAACAGGACGCCCTGCGCCAGCGGGCCGCCGCCGCCATCGCCGCCAGGGTGCGCCCGGCCCAGGCCCGGTTCGTGACCTTCCTGGAGACCGAATACCTGCCCAAGGCCCGCAAGAGCCTGGCCGCCCGCACCCTGCCGAACGGCGAGCGCTACTACGCCTGGCTGGTGCAGGACCACACCACCACCCCCCTGACGCCCGACCAGATCCACCAGAACGGCCTGGCCGAGGTCGCCCGCATCCGCGGGGAGATGGACACGACGATCGCCGAGACCGGCTTCACCGGCGACTTCGCCGCCTTCCAGGCCTTCCTGCGCGCCGATCCGCAGTTCTATGTCACCAGCCGCCAGGCCCTGCTGGAAAAGGCTTCGGAGATCGCCAAGCGCATCGACGACCAGTTGCCCGGCTGGTTCGCCACCCTGCCGCGCCTGACCTACGGCGTGCGCCCGGTCCCGGCCGACATCGAGAAGAGCTACACCACCGGCCGCTATTTCTCGGGCAATCCCAAGCTGGGGATCGCCGGCGGCTACATGGTCAACACCTACGACCTGCCCCAGCGCCCGCTCTACGAGCTTCCCGCCCTTACCCTGCACGAGGCGGTTCCCGGCCATCACCTGCAGATCGCGCTCGGCCAGGAGGCGCAGGGCGTCCCCTATTTCCGGCGCGAGGCGAACGTCACCGCCTTCACCGAGGGCTGGGGCCTCTATGCGGAAAAGCTCGGCGGCGAGATGGGCATCTATCGCAACGCCTACGAGCGCTTCGGCCGCCTCTCCTACGAGATGTGGCGCGCCTGCCGCCTGGTCGCCGACACCGGCCTCCACTGGAAGGGCTGGACCCTGGACCAGGCCCGCGAATGCTTCACGAAGAACTCGGCCCTCTCGCCGCTCAACATCGAGGTCGAGCTGGCCCGCTACGTCTCCTGGCCGGGCCAGGCCCTGGCCTACAAGACCGGCGAGATGAAGATCGTCGCCATCCGCGAGAAGGCCAGGGCCGAACTGGGCGAAGCCTTCGACATCCGCCGCTTCCACGACGCGGTGCTGCAGGACGGCCCCATGCCGCTGGACATGCTCGAACGCAAGATCGACGCCTGGACGGCGGCGGAGAAGGCGGGTTCGTAAATTCTCCCTCCCCCGCTGGGGAGAACGATCGCATATGGATCAAGGGTGGAAGCCGCCCCCCGCTGTCATCCCAGTTTGCGAAGCAAGACCGGGACCCATGAACACCGGATGGACCGAGCCCTATCCTGCAAGATCAGGTGCGCATGGGTCCGGTCTTCGGCTTCGCCGAAACCGGGATGACAGCGGCTTGGGAAGTCCAACCGAGTCTAGACGGCATATGCGATAGCCCTGAGCAACAAGGGCGCCTATTCCGACCAGAGTTCCTGCACGCCGCCCTTGCGGTTGAGGACGCGGACCGCACGCTTGACCACGGTCAGCAGGCGCTCCTTGCGGGCCTGCTCGTCGAAGGTGAGCGCGCCGCGCGCCAGCCCTTCCAGCAGGAAGCGCCCCAGGTCGCGGCTGGTCTGGAAGCGAGGGTCCTCGCCGGCCTGGGCGAGCGCCAGGAACCGCTCCCCGACCTGATTGTGGTCGAAGGCGCTCTGGGCGCCGGCCAGCCGGCCCTTCAGCATCGGGTCGGTCCTGGCCGCGGCCTCCAGCTCGGCGAAGGCGATGAACGGGACTTCGTGCAACAGCGCCCAATAGGCGTCGATGGCGTGCTCGGCGGCGTCCACGCCCGGCGCCGGCGGGGCGGTGGCCGCCTGTTCGAACAGGCGCGCGCGCTCGATCTCGATATGGGCGATGGCCGCCTCGACCAGCTCCTCGCGGCTGGAGAAGTGGTACAGCATCGCCCCGCGCGTCAGGTTCGCCGCATCGGCGATCATCGCATTGGTCGCGGCGTGATAGCCGACATCCGCAAACAGCCGCATCGCCGCATCGAGGATGCGCGCGCGCGTACGCCGAGACTTCGGCGTCTCCTTCGCAGGATAGGTTCGGGCGTCCATCGGACCTTGTGTGTCGGAAGACCTGGGGAGGGTCGGCCTGGGGCGAATTCTTAGTTCAAAATCCGGGGCGACAAAAGGGCGACAAGGGGTTTCACGTAGCTGACACGCAATCGGCCTAGCGATCGGGCAGTTCTGCACAGCCGAGGGGCCAGGCCATGTCAGGCGCCGCCGTCCGCAAGTACCGGACCATCTTCATTTCCGACGTCCACCTGGGCACGAAGGGCTGCCAGGCCGAGCTGCTGCTCGACTTCATCCGCCACGTGGAGTGCGAAACCCTCTACCTCGTCGGCGACATCGTCGACGGCTGGAAGCTGCGCTCGGGCTGGCACTGGCCCCAGGCGCACAACGACGTGGTGCAGAAGATCCTGCGCCTGGCCCGCAAGGGCGTGAAGGTGATCTACGTGCCCGGCAACCACGACGACCGGGTGCGCGACTTCGTCGGCGTCCATTTCGGCGGGGTGGTGGTGGCGCGCGACGCCATCCACGAGGCCGCCGACGGCCGCCGCTTCCTGGTGCTGCACGGCGACGAGTTCGACGGGGTGGTGCAGCACGCCCGCTGGCTGGCCTTCGTCGGCGACTACGCCTATCGCGGGCTGATCGTGGCCAACACCCTCTTCAACCGCCTGCGCCGCCGCCTGGGCTTCGGCTACTGGAGCCTCTCGGCCTTCCTCAAGACCAGGGTCAAGAACGCCCTGCAGTTCGTCGAGAACTTCGAGGCCGCCGTCGCCGACGAGGCGCGCCGCCGCGGGGTCGACGGCGTGATCTGCGGCCATATCCACAAGGCCGAGATGCGCGACATCGACGGCATCGCCTATATCAACGACGGCGACTGGGTGGAGAGCTGTTCGGCCCTGGTCGAGCACGACGACGGCCGCATGGAGATCCTGCACTGGGCCAAGCTGCGGTCATGGTCGGCCATCGACCGGACCCTCCGGCTGGTCGAACCGGCCTCGGCGGCCGCCTGAGGCGTGTCGCCGCCGATTGACAGCCGCCCCGATTTGGCGACAGTCGCGCTGTCATGATGCCGCCGACCCGTTATGCTTCGAGCCTGCGCGACCGTCAGAAGCAGGCCACCCGCGACCAGATCATGCATGCGGTGGCGCGCAAGCTGGAATCGGGTCCGCTGGAAGACCTCAGCTTCGCGGAGATCGCCGCCGAGGCCGAGGTCGGCGAGCGCACGGTCTATCGCCACTATCCGACCAAGGAAGCCCTGCTGGGCGCCTTCTGGGCCTGGCTGCAGGCCCAGGCGCTGAACCCGGTGCGGCCGTCCACCCGCATCCGCGACGCCATCACCGCCCCGCGCGAGAGCGGCCAGCGCGCGATGCGCATCCTGCTGGTCACCGACGCCTGGGAGCCGCAGGTCAACGGCGTGGTCCGCACCCTGACCCGCGTGGTCGGCGAGTTGCGCGCCATCGGCCACTCGGTCGAGGTCATCAGCCCCGACCAGTTCAAGACCTTCCCCCTGCCGACCTATCCGGAGATCAAGGTCGCCATCGCCGCCCACGAGCCGGTGCAGGAGCGCTTCAAGGCCTTCGAGCCGGAAGCGATCCACATCGCCACCGAGGGGCCGCTGGGTCTGGCCGCGCGGCGCATCTGCGTGGAATGGAAGCTGCCCTTCACCACCAGCTACCACACGCGTTTCCCCGAATACGTCTCGGCGCGCCTGCCTTTGCCCCTGGCGGCCGGCTACGCCTACATGAAGTGGTTTCACAAGCCGTCGGGCCGCATGATGGTCACCACCCCGACCATGAAGGAGGAGCTGGAACGCCACGGCTTCGGCAACATCTCGGTCTGGTCGCGCGGCGTCGACACCGCCCTCTTCCACCCGAAGCGCGACGACGAACCGGATATCTTCGCAGGCCTGGCCCGGCCGATCTTCCTGTCGGTCGGCCGCGTGGCGGTGGAGAAGAACATCGAGGCCTTCCTCGGCCTCGACCTGCCCGGGACCAAGGTGGTGGTCGGCGACGGCCCGCAGCGCGAAGAGCTGATGCAGCGCTATCCGAACGCGGTCTTCACCGGCGCCAAGTTCGGCGAGGAGCTGGCCGCGCACTTCTCCTGCGCCGACGTCTTCGTCTTCCCGTCCCTGACCGACACCTTCGGCCTGGTGATCCTGGAGGCGATGGCCGCCGGCGTGCCGGTCGCGGCCTATCCGGCTCCCGGCCCCATCGACATCATCCCCGGCTCGGGCGCCGGCGCCCTGGCCCACAGCGCCACCGAGGGCCTGCGCGAGGCCTGCCTGGAGGCCCTGAAGCTCGACCGCAAGGCGGTCCGCGCCTTCGCCGAGGGCTTCTCGTGGAAGGCCTGCGCCGAGGATTTCGTGAAGAACCTCCAGCCCTATCCCGAGCCTGAGAAGACCCGCTTCTGGCGCAAGCTGCGCCGGCTGGCCCGCGTTCGCCGCCGTCGCCCCGAAGCGGCTTAGCCGGAACGCAGAAGCGCCGCGGACCTCCCGGCCCGCGGCGCTCCCACCACTCTCCTCGAACGCTTCAGGCCGCGGGGCGGGCCATCGGCGTCAGCTTTTCGGCGACGCTCTTCTGGCCGGCGTGCTGACCGGCCGGCAGCGGGATCAGGCCGCGGCTCTGCAGATAGCCGCCCCGGCCGCTGGCCGCGTCGGACACGAACTCGTTCAGATACTCCTGCAGGCCCTGGGTCACCCCGATATTGGCCTTCTTCACGTAGATGAACAGCGAGCGCGACAGCGGATAGGAGCCGTCGGCGATCGTCTGGGCCGAGGGCTTCACGCCGTTCACCGACGCGCCCTTGATCTTGTCCATGTTCTCCTCGAGGTAGGACCAGCCGAACACGCCCAGCGCGCCGGGCGTCTTCGTCAGGGTTCCGACGATGGCGTTGTCGTTCTCGCCGGCGTCCACCCAGCCGTCCTTGCGCAGCGGGTCGACGATCTCCTTGAAGCGGCTTTCGTTGTTCGAGCGCAGCTCCTCGGCGGTCGGGAACTTGCGGGCGCCGGCCTCGATGGCCAGCTCCACGAGGGCGTCGCGCGTGCCGGAGGTCGGCGGCGGGCCATAGACATTGATGCGATTGCCCGGCAGGCCAGTCCCGATCTCGTCCCAGGTCGAATAGGGGTTCTTCACGAACTTGCCCTGGCGCAGCACGTTGGCGGCCAGGCCCAGATACAGGTGCTCGATCTTGAAATTGTAGTCGGCGCCGTCCTTGTCGGTGGCCACGACGATGCCGTCGAAGCCGATCTTGATCTGGACGATGTCCTTGACGCCCTTGGCGGCGCAGGCGTCGAACTCCGACTTCTTCATCGGGCGCGAGGCGTTGGCGATGTCCGGGAAGGCGTCGCCGACCCCGCCGCAGAACAGCTTGATGCCGCCGCCGGTGCCCAGGCTTTCGACCTTGGGGGCCTTCTTGCCGGTCTTCCTGGCGTAGTTCTCCGCCACGCGGGTGGCGAACGGGAAGACGGTCGAGGACCCGGCGGCCCAGACATAGTCGCGGGCGGCGAAGGCCGGGGCGGCCGCGCCCAGGGTGGCGGCCGCGACGGCGGCGCAGAGCAGAAGCTTCTTCATGGGATATCTCCTGCCGGCCCCGCTGGGCGGGGCCGGTGTTTCAACCTTTAGAAATCGAGCTGGGCGCGCATCTGGAAGACGTCGACATCGACGTCGCGGCCGGCCACGGGGTTGTCGTTCTCGCCCTTGGTGTAGTTGGCCTGGAAACGGACATAGCCGGTCGGGTAGTAGTTCACGCCCACGGTCCAGGCGCGGTACTTGCCCGCGTCCTGCGAGAGGGTGCGCGAAGCCGCCGTGCTGGCCGAGCCGTAGGCGTCGCTGAGGTCGGCCCAGTCGTAGCGCAGCGCCAGCTCCACCCCGCCGAAGCCGCCGGCGGTGATGGGGTTGAGGATCTTCGGACGGCCGAACTCGCCCTTGGCCGCGTCGTAGTTGCGCATCTCGCCGGTCGGCCAGAACGAGGCGAACACGTAGCCGACCTTCAGGTTCGGATCGCCGCCGGCCGAGGCGCCCGACTTCAGGCGGTCGACGCTGATGTTGGCGTATTCGCCCTGGAGCGAGAAGGCGTTGTGGACCACCGCGCCTTCGACGGCGAAGGTGGTGTCCTTGTCGCCGATGGCGCCGGAATTGATGTAGCGCGAGCCGAAATTGGTGTTGGGCCGGCTCTGATAGGCGAAGGCGCTCTCGTCGCCATGGTCGCGCCAGCGCGCCGAGGCGGCCAGGTGGACCTTGGTGGCGTCGGTCAGGACCGGGGCGAAGGAGACGCGGCCGGTGGCGCCGATGCGCTCCTCGCCCGCCGTGACGTCGGCGCTGTTCAGCGAGTCGCCCTGGATCGCGCCGGTCACGGTCCAGTTCATGCCGTTGGCCTTGACCACCGCGCTGGCCAGGTAGCTGTCGACGCCGAAGTCGCCGAACGGGCCGCGGTCCATGAAGGTGGTGAAGCGGGTCGAGGTCAGGTTCTCCAGGCCCGCGGCCTTGATGTTCCCGAACATGAGCGAGGTGGAGTCGGTCGGCTTGATCTCCAGGACCACGTCGTCCCACGACGGCGAGCCGCCGTTCACCCAGCCGCCTTCGATCTTGTAGGCGATGTAGTTGTTGAGCTTGCCTTCCACGCCCAGGAACACCTGGCGGCCGCGGAACTCGCGGAAGTTCTGGTCGGCGCCGGCCTCGCGGTCGACGTCCTCGAACACCGTGTCGAGCAGGATCCGGCCGCGGACCTTGAACTGGACGTCGTCGTTGGTCCACTGCGGCGCGCCCTTCCAGGCGGTGGCGGTGTCCTGGGCCGCCGCGGCGCCCGCGATGGCGAACACGCCCAGCGCCGCCCCGGCGCAAAGCGAGGTTTTGATCTTCATTGTCAGGATCCTTGTAGAGCTATCCCCGTGGCCCTTTCAGGCTGGGGGCGGCTTAACGAGGTCCCGTGACGCTTGCGCCAAGCTTGGGCGACGATGGGGCGTCAGTTTCGTGACGGTTTTGCGTAGCCGGCTGTCGGGCCGACTAAAGCAGCCGGCCGCGGATGGTCTGCGACAAAAGGTCGATCAGGCTGACCGCCACGACGATGACGATGGCGATGGCCGAGACCCGCGAATAGGAGAACGAGTTGAGGCTGTCGAACAGGATCTGCCCGATCCCGCCGGCCCCGATCAGGCCCAGCACCGTGGCCGCGCGGCTGTTCGATTCGAAGCGGTAGAGCGCATAGGAGGTCCAGAGCGGCGCGACCTGCGGGATCACCCCCCAGACCACTTCCTGCAGCGGCGCGGCGCCGGTGGCGCGCACGCCCTCCACCGGCCCCTTGTCGATCGACTCCACCGCCTCGGAGAACAGCTTGCCCAGCACCCCGCCGGTGTTGAGCGCCAGGGCCATCACCCCGGCGAACGGGCCGAGGCCGACGGCGACGACGAAGATGGTCCCGATCACCAGGTCCGGCACCGAGCGCAGGGCGTCCATCAGCCGGCGGATCGGCAACTGGATATAGGGCGGGGCGACGTTGCGCGCGCCGAGCAGGCCCAGCGGCACGGCGAGCAGCACCGCGATGGCCGTGCCCCACAGGGCGATCTGGATGGTCAGCCACATCTGGCCGACCAGGAACGCCCCGTCGCTGAAGTCGGGATGCAGGAACTCGCGCCCGAACTGGCGCATGTTGTCGGAGTTCTCGAACAGCAGCGGCAGCTTGGCCATCTCGGCCGGGCCGAAGCTGATGACCAGCAGGATCGCGATGCCGCCCCAGAGGGCGATGTCGAACAGGCGCTGGCCGAGCGGCTTGCTCGGCGGCTTCAAAAGGTCGGCCGGGGTCACGCTGGCGGTCACGATGGGGTCCTACTGCGCGACCGGCTGGCCGGTCTTGGCTTGAAGCGCCGCGCGCTCGGCGGCGATGGCGTCGAGGGCCTTCTGGGCCTGGCCTTCCTTGACCTTGTCGCCCGCGGTGCGCGCCTCGAGCAGTTGCTCGGTCGCCTCCATCTCGCGCACCGGCAGCAGGTGCGAACTGTCGGCCGGGCGGAAGCCGCCGATCGACAGCGCCGCCAGCAGCTTGCGCTGGCGCTCGGGCTCGGGGCCTTCGCCCTGGGCGTAGGTCAGGAAGAACTGGCGCAGCTTCTCCTTGATCGCCGGATCGAGGTCCTTGCGCCAGATGATCGGGTCTTCCGGCAGCTTGGGGCTTTCCCAGATCACCCGCACCTGGTCGGCGACCGGCGAGCCGCGCTCGCGCTGCAGGCGCAGGGCGGTCGAGTTGTTGGTGGCCACGTCCAGCACGCCCTTGGCCACCGAGAACAGGTTGGCCTGGTGGTTGGCGGTGCGCACCTGCTTGAAGCACGCTTCGGGCCGGATGCCCTTGGGCGCGAAGAGATAGGTCATGGGCGCCAGCGTGCCCGAGGTCGACTTGGCGTCGCCGATGCCGAAGGTCAGGCTCTTGTCGCACTTCAGCACGTCTTCCAGCGTCGTCTTCGAGCTGGCCGGCACGATCAGGATCGACCGATAGCCGTCCTGGCCGCTGGGATCGAAGGTGCGGGCGAAGATCTCGCCGTTCGAGCGGCGCACCGCCTCCAGGCCCGACTGGTTGGAGAACCAGCCCGCGTCGGTCTGCTTGAAGCGTAGGGCTTCGATCAGGGCGGTGTAGTTCGAGGCGAAGAACGGCTTCACCGGAATGCCGATCGACTTTTCCATGTCGGCCAGGATCGGCTTCCAGAAGGTTTCCATGCTGGACGAGTTCTCGGTCGCCAGGATCGAGAAGTTGATGACCTTGGGCGGCTCTCCGGCGGGAGCCTTGTCGGTCTTTCCGCAGGCCGCCAGGCCCAGCGCGGCCAGGCTGCTGCCGATCATCAGTCGACGGTCGATCATTTCGGCGCTCCTTCCCAGAAGACGTCTTCGAATTCCGGGCCGTAGATGTCGATGAGTTGCTTGCGATCCAAGCCCACCGCGGGGCCGTCATAGACGATCTTGCCGGCCTTCAGCGCGACCACGCGCTCGCAATAGCGCAGGGCGTAGTCGACCTGGTGCAGGGTCACGACCACGGTCAGGCCGTCCTCGCGGTTCAGGTCGCGCAGGATTTCCATGACCCGGCGCGCCGAGACCGGGTCCAGCGAGGCGACCGGCTCGTCGGCCAGGATGATCTTGGCCTTCTGGACCAGGGCCCTGGCGATCGCGCCGCGCTGCTGCTGGCCGCCGGACAGGGTGTTGGCGCGCTGGGCGGCGTATTCGGCCACCCCCACCCGGGCCAGGGCCGCCATCACCGCCTGCTTGGTCTCGGCCGGCCAGGCGCCCACCAGGCCGCGGGCGAAGGGGATGCGCCCCAGCGAGCCCAGGGCGACATTGGTGAACAGGGTCAGGCGGCCGACCAGGTTGAACTGCTGGAAGATGAAGCCGATGCGGATGCGCGCCTCGCGCACCTTGCCGCTGATCTTGCCGTCGGACTGCACCGCCCCGCCGAAGGCGTCGATGCGGCCCTGGCCGGCGTCGATGGTCTGCAGGCCGCTGATCGAGCGCAGCAGGGTCGACTTGCCCGATCCGGACGGGCCGATCAGCGCGATCATCTCGCCCTTGCGGACGTCGACGGAAACGGAATCCAGCGCCCGGCGAGAGCCGAAGCTCTTCGAGACGTTCCGCACGGACAGCACGGCGGCTTCAGACATGGACGGCGAGGCTTCCCCGGATCGGCGCGCGCATTGGTGCGGACTCAAAAAGCTTAGATCGCCGCCCCTTGCGACGGCTTCATGACATAGGGCCGTGCTTGCGGTCCAGCGCGGGTTGTCGCCCAGGGCCTCGCAAACGGCGGCGGGCGCTGGGAAAAACCATGCCGCGAGCCCCCCTCGCAATCCCTGTCCCGGCCAAGGTTTGATGACAATTTCGGGGCGAGGGCGCAAACGCCCTTTACATCAGGGGTCAACGCCCCTATTTCGCACGGCTCCGGCGGACCCGATGTCCTCAAAAGCGCTGCTAACGCCGGTCTAGGTTCAACAATCCGTTGGGGGTTGCGTGAGGTGCAAAGGTACCATACGCCCCTGGACCTGGTCCGTGAGCGGTCACCGGAGCGTCCCGTCGCCATTGCGCGACCGGATGCGGTGGCGGTAGCGGCGCGCTGGTTCCAGGATAATTTCAAAGGCGACGTCTTCTACGCGGTGAAGGCCAATCCTTCGCCGTGGGTCATCCAGGCCCTGGTGGAAAACGGCGTGACGTCCTTCGATGTGGCCTCGATCCCCGAGATCGAGCTGGTCGCGCAGCACGCGCCGGGTTCACGCATGGCCTTCATGCACCCGGTCAAGAGCCGCGCGGCGATCGCCGCCGCCTATTTCGAGCATGGGGTGAAGACCTTCTCGCTGGACACCCACGAGGAGCTCGCCAAGATCCTGGCCGCCACCGAAGGCGCCAAGGACCTCAACCTCATCGTCCGCCTGGGCGTCACCGCCGAGGGCGCGGCCTATTCGCTGGCCGGCAAGTTCGGGGTCGACGCGCATCAGGCGCCCGGCCTGCTGCTGGCCGCCCGCCGCGCGACCCAGGACCTGATGGGCGTCTCGTTCCACGTCGGCAGCCAGTGCATGCGGCCCACCGCCTATCAGGCCGCCATGACCCAGGCCTCGCGCGCCCTGGTCCGCGCCGGCGTCTTCGCCGACGTGGTGGACGTGGGCGGCGGCTTCCCGTCGATCTATCCGGGCATGGTCCCGCCGGACCTGGCCGACTACATCGACTCGATCAACCGCGGCTTCGCCGAGATGATGGTCCACGAGACGACCGAGCTGTGGTGCGAGCCCGGCCGCGCCCTGGTGGCCGAAGGCTCGTCGATCCTCACCAAGGTCGAGCTGAAGAAGGGCGACGCGCTCTATCTGAACGACGGCTCCTACGGGTCGCTGTTCGATGCGGCCCATACCAAGTGGCCCTTTCCGGTCCGCCTGCTCCGCGGCGAGAACGGCGAGTCCCGCGAGGTGGAAGGCCCGCTGAAGCCCTACCGCTTCTGGGGCCCGACCTGCGACTCGCTCGACCACATGCCCGGCCCCTTCTGGCTGCCCGAAGACGTGCGCGAGGGCGACTATGTCGAGATCGGCATGATGGGCGCCTATGGCGTGGCCATGAACACCCGCTTCAACGGCTATGGCGACGCCGAAACCATCGAGGCGGGCGACGCCCCCATGGCCTCGATGTACGG
>MEEW01000016.1 GCA_001724985.1 Phenylobacterium sp. SCN 69-14 | reverse complement strand
GTCCTGCAGGGTCGAGGCCGCATCGCCCGAGGTGGTGAAGTCCTTGGCCGGGCCGGTGGGCGACAGGGCGTCCATGTTGATGTCGGCGACGGTGGTGGCCAGCGGATAGAGCGGGTTGGCGGCGTAGTATTCCGACCCCAGCAGGCCCTTCTCCTCGGCGGTCACGGCCAGGAACACCACCGAGCGGTCCGGCTGGCGCCCCTTGGCGAAGGCGCGGCCGATCTCGATCATGGTGGCGACGCCGTCGGCGTTGTCGACCGCGCCGTTGTAGATGGCGTCGCCCCGGGCGTCGGGCAGGCCGACCCCGATGTGGTCCCAGTGCGAGGAGTAGAGGATGGTTTCGCCTGGCCGCTTGGCGCCGACGATCCGGCCGACGACGTTCTTCGACACGATCTTCTGCACGTCGACCTCGTAGTCGGCGCTGAAGGTCACGCCCTTCAGCACCACCGGCTTGAAGGCGCGGGTCCGGGCCTGCGTCTTGAGGGCTTCGAAGTCGAGGCCGGCGGCCTTGAACAGATCGACGGTGTTGTCGCGCTGGATCCAGCCTTCGACCAGGGCGTGGCTTTCGCCGGGGTTCTGCCGGATGATGTCGAACTGGCTGTTGGTGTTGGAGTTCTTCACCGTCGCCCAGCCGTACGAGGCCGGAGCCGTCTCATGGATCACCAGGAAGCCGATGGCGCCTTGACGCGCGGCCTCCTCGAACTTGTAGGTCCAGCGGCCGTAATAGGTCATGGCCTTGCCGCCGAAATCGCCCCCATTCTTGCTTTCGGGCCCGGTCTCGAAATCGGGATCGTTGACCAGCACCAGGGCGATCTTGCCCTTGAGGTCGAAGCCTTTGAAGTCGTCCCAGTCGCGCTCGGGCGCCTTGACCCCGTAGCCGACGAAGACCACCGGCGCGTCCTTGACCGAGACGCGCGTGGCGCCGTTCTGCGCCGGGCGCAGGGCGACCTGCTCGCCCTGGGTCCAGGCCTGGGCCTTGCCGCCGGCGGTGACGCCGACCGTCACCGGGCCCTTGTTCTCGAAGCGCGCCAGTGGCACGTCCTGGGTCCAGGCGCGTTGGCCGTCCGCCAGGTCCCCGCCCGGCTGCAGGCCCGCGGCCTTGTACTGCTGGATGATGTATTCGACGGTCTTGGTCTCGCCTGCGGTGGCCGGGCCGCGGCCTTCGAACGAATCGTCCGCAAGGATCTTCACATGTTCGGCGATCTTGGCCGGATCGAGGTCGGCGGCGAGCGCGGGCGCGGTGAAAACGGTCCACACAGCCGCCCCAACGAGAAGAACGTGTTTCATAGAGCACTCGACAGGGGCTGGAATTGCGCCGAACCCTAGTGGCTCGCGCAGATATGCGCCAGCGTCATGCGGCGCTCAGGCCACAGGCCGACCTTCGCCTTGCGATTGTCTCTTCTCAGCAATCGACGTGAAACGCCGCGAGGACTAAGAACGGTCGGCCGATATCAGTGGTTTGCGCCGCGCCTTCCCCACGCCGTCGATCCGACGGGCGACGGTGTGAACCCCAAAGACGAAGAGAACATGCGTCCACCCTCCCTTGCGGCTAGATCCATGGTCGGCCTGGTCTGCCTTGCGGTGTCCGCCTGCGCCTCGAGGCGCGCGGCTGATACGCAGCTTCCGGCCGCCTATGAAGCGCCTGCGCCGGAAAGCCCGGCCGATCCGTCCATGCTCGACACCTGGTGGACGGCTTTCGGCGACAGCGAACTCAACGCCCTGATCGACCAGGCGCTGGCCGCCAGTCCCGATGCGCGCACAGCCGCGGCCCGACTGCGCGAGGCGCGGGCCACCCGCGCGGGCGCCCTCACCGCCTTCCTGCCGCAGGGCAATGTCGTCGGCTCGGGCTCGAAGACCGAGAAGAAGGTGATCGACGGGACCGCCGTCTCGGTCCCCGGCTTTTCGTCCACCGGCGACAGCGAAGCCTACGCCGCCAGTTTCGACGTCTCGTGGGAACTGGACCTGTTCGGCCGGCTGTGGGCGACGCGCCGGGCCGCCAACGCCGAAATGGCCGCCGCGCGCCTCGACTACGAAGCGGCCCGCGCCAGCCTGGCCGCTGGCGTCGCCGACAGCTATTTCCAGGCGCGGGGCCTGGCGATCCAGCTTCAGGACGCCCGCGCCACCGAGCGTATTCAGGGCGAACTCTATCGCATCGTCAGCATCCGCGCCGACCGCGGGCTGGCCGCGAGCGCCGACGCCGACCGGGTGGCCGGCGACCTCTCCCAGGCGCGCAGCAACGTCGCCCAACTGGAAGCCGAACTGCAGGCCCAGCGCCGGAACCTGCTGATCCTGGTCGGCCGCGCCATCGAGCCGACCGCGAACCTGCCGGTCGACGCCAGCGTGGGCGCGCCGCCGGAGGTCCCGGCCGTGGTGCCGGGCGAGCTGCTGGCCCGCCGTCCCGACGTGCGCCGGGCGCAGGCGGCCCTGGTCTCGGCGCTCGGCCGCCTCGACTACGCCAAGCTCGCCTTCTTCCCGACCTTCAAGCTGGCGCCGGGCGTCGGCCTGCAGAAGAGCGAGCAGCCGGGCTATTCGGCGACCATCCAGAATTGGACCATCGGCGCCAATGTCTCGGTCCCGGTGCTCGATATTCCGCGCCTGCTCTCCGAAGTGAAGGCGCAGGACGCCCGCACCGAGCAGGCCGCGATCGCCTACGAGAAGGCGGTGCAGACCGCCTATGGCGAGGCCGAGAACGCCCTGGTGCAACTGGCCGCCGACCGCCGCCGCGTCGCCTTGCTGGACGAGGGCGAGGCGCGCGCCGAGCGCGCCTATCAGGCGTCGCACAAGGGCTATGTCGCCGGCCTGGTCGACCTGCAGACCACGCTCAACAACGAACAGGCCTGGCGCTCCGTCCGCAGCCAGGAGACCGCCGCCCGCGTGCAGGCCCTGCGCCGGGCGGTCCAGACCTACAAGGCGCTTGGCGGCGGTTGGCCGCTGGCGTCCGCTCCGACCAACAAAGAGGCACGTTGAACGTGACGAACAAGAAGACCTCTCTGGCGATCGCCGCCGGCCTGGCCTGCGCTCTGGCGCTGACGGCCTGCGGCAAGAAGGAGCCGCCGAAGAAGGACCCCGCCGCCCAGGCGCGGGCCGTCTCGGTCGTCCGCCTCGAACCGCGCTCGATCACCGGCGCGCTCAGCGCCTCGGGCACGCTGCGTCCGCGCGAGGAAGCCGCGGTGGCGGCCGAGGTCACCGGCTTCCGCGTCCTGCGGGTGAACGCCGATGTCGGCGACACGGTCCGGGCGGGCGAGGTGCTGGTCCAGCTCGATCCGGCGCTTCTCCAGGCGCAGATCGCCCAGGCGCAGGCGCAGGCGGACCAGGCCGAGGATCAGGCGCGCCGCGTCGCCGACCTCGACGGGACCGGCGTGCTCGCCCAGGAGCAGATCGCCCAGCGGCGCTTCCAGGCCCAGGCGGCCCGCGCGAACCTGCGCGATCTCCAGACCCGTCTCGCCAAGCTCTCGGTCACCGCGCCGGTCTCCGGCGTGATCCTGGAGCGCACCGTGCGTCCGGGCGACCTGTCGGCGGGCGGCGGGACCCCCTGGTTCCGCATCGCCCGCGACGGCCGGATGGAGCTGGCCGCGGACATGGCCGAAGACGACCTGGCGCGGATTCGCGTCGGACAGGTCGCCACCGTCACCCTGCCGGGCGGCGCCCAGGTCCAGGGCACGGTGCGCATCGTCAGCCCGCAGATCGATCCCCAGACCAAGCTCGGCCAGGTCCGCGTCCTGCTGCCGGTGCGGCCCGACATCCGGGCCGGCGGGTTTGCGCGCGCCGTCTTCGCCGACGCCAGCGCCGCCGCGCTCGCCCTGCCGGAAACGGCGATCCGCTACGACGCCAACGGCGCGGGCGTGATGGTCGTCGGCGCCGACAACCGGGTGAAGCATGTGGCCGTGCAGACCGGCCAGCGCGGCTCGGGCCTGGTGCAGATCGTCAGCGGCCCGGCCGCCGGCGCGCGGGTGGTTCAGAACGCAGCGTCGTTCCTGCTGGACGGCGACCTGGTGAAGCCGGTCGAGGCCGCCGCTGCGCAGCCTGCGCCGAAAACCCCGGCGGGGGCGAAATGAGCGAGCATCAGGACGGAGACTCCGGCTTTCCGATCTCGGCCTGGGCGATCCGCAACCCGGTTCCGGTCGCCCTCCTGTTCCTAGGCCTGCTGGTCGCGGGCCTGATCGCCTATTCGGGCCTGGCGGTTAAGCAGTACCCGAACATCCAGTTCCCGGTGGTCGCCGTCACCGTGACCCAGAGCGGCGCGGCGCCGGGGGAAATGGAGACCCAGATCACCCGGCCGGTCGAGGACTCCATGTCCGGCATCACCGGGGTCAAGAACATCCAGTCGGTGGTGACGCAGGGGGTTTCCACCACGTCCATCCAGTTCGAGATGGGCGAGGACCTGCAGAAGAAGACCGACGAGGTCCGCGCCAAGGTCGACCAGACGCGCCAGGTCCTGCCGCGCGACATCGACGAACCCACCGTGACCCGGGTGGAGATCGACGACGCCTTCCCGATTATCACCTATGCGGTCGAAGCGCCGTCCATGTCGGACGAACAGCTCTCCTGGTACGTGGACGACAAGATCGCCCGCGAGCTCCAGACGGTGAACGGCGTCGCCCAGATCAGCCGGGTCGGCGGGGTGGCGCGCGAGATCAATGTCGTCATCGATCCCGACAAGCTCGCCGCCCGGGGCCTGACCGCGGCTGCGGTGAACACGGCGCTGATGAGCTTCCAGCAGGATGCGCCGGGCGGGCGCGTCCAGGTCGGCGGGCGTGAGCAGACCGTCCGGGTCCTGGGCTCGGCCGAGACCATCGCCCAGCTCCGCAACATGACCATCGCCACGGGCGGCGGCGGGTTCGTCCGCCTGACCGATGTCGCCGACATCGGCGAAGGCTCGGCCGAGGCGCGCGGCTTCGCGCGCCTGAACAACCGGCCGGTGGTCGGCTTCCAGGTCAGCAAGACCAAGGAATCCTCCGACGTGGACGTCGAGGACGGCGTGACGGCCAAGCTGGCGCAGATCGCCAAGGCCGATCAGAGCGTCCGTTTCACCAAGATCTACGCCTCGGTGGACGAGACCCGCGCCAACTTCCGCGCCACCCAGCACGTGCTGCTGGAGGGCATGGTGCTGGCGGCCCTGGTGGTGCTGCTGTTCCTGCGCGACTGGCGGGCGACGTTCATCACCGTCCTGGCCATGCCGATCTCGCTGATCCCGACCTTCTTCGTGATGAAGCTGGCGGGCTTTTCGCTTAACCTCGTGACCCTGCTGGCGCTGACCCTGGTCATCGGCATCCTGGTCGACGACGCCATCGTCGAGATCGAGAACATCGAAAAGCGCGTGGCGCGCGGCAAGCGGCCCTTCCAGGCGGCGCTGGAAGGCGCCGACGCCATCGGCCTGGCGGTGGTGGCGACCACCTTCGCCATCGTGGTGGTGTTCACCCCGGTCAGCTTCATGCCGGGCATTCCGGGGCAGTTCTTCAAGGAATTCGGCCTCACCGTC
Source organism: Phenylobacterium sp. SCN 69-14 (assembly GCA_001724985.1). Taxonomy (GTDB): domain Bacteria; phylum Pseudomonadota; class Alphaproteobacteria; order Caulobacterales; family Caulobacteraceae; genus Phenylobacterium. The sequence continues at coordinate 16,924 of MEEW01000016.1, read as the reverse complement.
TCGGTGGCGGTGCTGTTCTCGCTGCTGGTGGCGCGCCTGGTGACGCCGCTGATGGCCGCCTATTTCCTGAAGCCGACAGTGCATCAGCGACCGCAGAAGCCGTTCGAGGGCTTCTATCCCAGCGCCCTGAAATGGGCGCTGGAGCATCGCATCATCGCTTCGTTCGCCGGCTTGCTGCTGTTCATCTGCTCGGCGGCGATGATCGCCTTCCTGCCCAAGGGCTTCCAGCCGCCCGGCGACCCGGACTACGTCTATATCAACGTCCAGGGCCCGCCCGGCGCCACGATCGACGACATGGAGCGGGCGGTCCAGCAGGCCACCAGCGTCATGATCTCCCAGCCGGAAGTCACCGGCGTCTTCAGCCAGGTCGGGTCGACGGTGTCGAACTTCGGCCCTGGCGGCGGCCCCGGCGGCAGCGACCTTCGCAACGGCACGATCACCGTGCTGCTGCGCGCCAACCGGGATGTCACCGGCAACCAGCTCAAGGACCGCGTGCGCGCCCAGATCGCCGCGGTGCCCGACGTGCGGCTCAACTTCCTGGACGGCCAGGGTAGCGCCGGCTTCGAACAGATCCTGATCGGCTCAGACCCGAAGGCGCTCGAGCAGGCCAGCCTCGAACTCGAGCGGCAGATGCGCAGCTTGAGCCAGGTGACCGATCCGCGGCCCAAGAACCCGCCCATCGGCCCGGAACTGGTGATCCGGCCCAAGCCGGACGAGGCCGCGCGCCTCGGCGTCTCGGTGGCCGCGATCGCCCAGGCGGCCCGCGTGGCGACGGTCGGCGACATCGAGGCCAACGTGCCGAAGATGAACGAAGGCGAGCGCCGCATCCCCATCCGCATCCGCCTGCCGGAATCGGCGCGCGCCGACATCGAGCAGATCCGCCAGCTTCGGCTGCCGACCGCCACGGGCGGCGCCACGACCCTGGGCGCGGTGGCGGATGTCGAGTTCCAGGCCGGTCCTGCGCGGATCGACCGCCTCAATCGCCAGCGTCAGATGACCGTCCAGGCCGAACTGGCCGATGGAGTTGAACTGGGTGATGCGACCCAGGCGGTCCATCAACTGGCGATCATGAAGAAGCTGCCGACGGGGGTCGCGCCCAGCGCCATCGGCGACGCCGAGGCCATGGCCGAGATGTTCGGCGGGTTCGTGGTGGCCTTCGCGACGGCGGTCTTCCTGATGTTCGCGGTGCTGGTGCTGCTGTTCCGCAGCTTCTTCAAGCCGGTCGTCATCCTGGCGGCCCTGCCGCTGGCGGTGGGCGGGGCGTTCATCGGCCTGTTCATCTTCAACCTGTCGCTCTCGATCCCCTCGCTGATCGGCTTCCTGATGCTGATGGGCCTGGCGGCGAAGAACTCGATCCTGCTGGTCGAGTACGCCATCGAGCGGGAGCGCAACGGGATTTCCCAGCGCGAAGCCCTGATCGAGGCCTGCCGCGAGCGGGCTCGGCCGATCGTCATGACCACGGTCGCCATGGCCGCCGGCATGCTGCCCACCGCCTTCGCCCTGGAGAAGGGGGCCGAATTCCGCCAACCGATGGCCGTGGCGGTGATCGGCGGCCTCATCACCTCGACCCTGCTGTCCCTGGTGCTGGTGCCGGTCGTCTACGAGTTCGTCGACGACTTCGAAAACTGGCTGAGGCCCAAGCTGGCCAAGCTGGTCACGCCCCGCGAGACGCCGGACGCCGCTGCGCCGGCCGATCGTCACTAGGCCCCTGCGCCGTCAGATTTCGCGGCGCAGGATGCGGGCCAGGAGGTCGGGGTCGATATTGCCGCCCGACAGCACCAGGCCCGCCGGCCCGTCGGGCAGGTTCGCAAACTTGCCGGCCAGCAGGGCGGCGAGGCCCGCCGCGCCGCCGGGCTCGACCACCAGCTTGAGCGTCGCGGCGGCGTAGCGGACCGCCTCGGCCACCTCGGCGTCGTCCACCGCGGCGATGTCGCTGACGTTCTTCTGGACCATGGGAAAGGTGATCTCGCCGGGCGCGGGGCTTTCCAAGGCGTCGCAGAGGGTGCGGAACGCCGGCTTGACGCCGATCCGCTCGCCCGCCCGCAACGAGCGCAGGGTGTCGTCATAGCCGGCCGGCTCGACCCCGAAGATCTTGGTCTCCGGCGACAAGCCCTTCACCGCGGTGGAGACGCCTGCGATCAACCCGCCGCCGCCCACCGGCGTCAGCACCGCGGCGAACTCGGCGCCCCGCGCCCTGGCCTGCCGCACGAGCTCCAGCCCGGCCGTGCCCTGGCCGGCGATGATGTGCGGGTCGTCGAAGGCCGGGACGATCACCGCTCCGCGCTTGGCGGCGATGGCCGCGGCGATCGCCTCGCGGCTCTCGGTCATGCGGTCGTAGAGCCTGATCTCGGCGCCGTAGCTGCGGGTCGCCTCGACCTTCACCGATGGCGCGTCGGACGGCATCACGATCAGGGCCGGCATGCCCAGCAGCCGCGCGGCCAGCGCCACGCCCTGCGCATGGTTTCCCGAGGAAAAGGCGACCACGCCGCGCGTCCGCTCGTCGGCCGAAAGCTGGGACAGCCGGTTGAAGGCGCCGCGGAACTTGAAGGCCCCCACCCTCTGAAGGGTCTCGGGTTTGATCAGGACCCGGCGGCCGAGCCGGTCATTGAGCGCGGGGCTCTCGATCAGCGGCGTCTCCACCGCATGGCCCGCCAGCCGCCCGGCCGCGGCCTCGATATCGGCGAAGGTCACGCTCATTTCGCGAACACCATCGAGTCGTCGGCGAAGGCCTTGAATTCCAGGGCGTTGCCGGAGGGGTCGAGGAAGAACATCGTCGCCTGCTCGCCCGGCTGGCCTTCGAAGCGGATCTGCGGTTCGATCACGAACTTCACGCCGGCGTCTTCGAGCCTGCCGGCCAGAACATGCCATTCCGGCAAGGTCAGGATCGCGCCGAAGTGGCGGACCGGCACCTGTTCGCCATCGACCGAATTGGTCGCGCGACGCCCCGCCTCGCCCGGCGACAGATGGGCGACGATCTGGTGGCCGTAGAAGTCGAAATCCACCCATTCGGGGCTGGAGCGCCCCTCCGGGCATCCGAGCAGGCCGCCATAGAAGGCGCGGGCCTCGGCGAGATCGCGGACGGGAAAGGCGAGATGGAAGCGCGGTCGGGTCATGACCGCTTCATAGCTCGTGCGCCGCCGTCAGGCGACCAGGGGCTTGACGCGCGGGCGCGCCGCTGGTTTACCCCCGCCGAACCGGAGAGCCGCCGCCCGAGGGGCCGCGCCGCCGCTTCCTACAATCGATCCAGTCCACCCGCCGAGAGCCTGTCGAAGGGCGTGGTCGGACCCGCTCGGCAGGCCGGGAGATCGTATCCAAATGGCGAATGTGACCGTGATCGGCGCTCAATGGGGCGACGAGGGCAAGGGCAAGCTTGTCGACTGGCTGTCGAACCGCGCCGATGTCGTCGTGCGCTTCCAGGGCGGGCACAACGCCGGCCACACCCTGGTGGTCGGCAACCAGACCTACAAGCTGTCGCTGCTGCCCTCGGGCGTGGTGCAGGGCAAGCTGTCGGTGATCGGCAACGGCGTGGTGGTCGATCCCTGGCACCTGCTGGAGGAGATCGCCAAGATCGGCGGCCAGGGGATCGAGATCACCCCGGACCTGCTGGTGCTGGCCGACAACGCCGCCCTGATCCTGCCCCTGCACCGCGACCTCGACCAGGCGCGCGAAGCGGCCGCGACCAACAAGATCGGCACCACCGGCCGCGGCATCGGCCCGGCCTATGAGGACAAGGTCGGCCGCCGGGCGATCCGGGTCGGCGACCTGGCCGACCGCGACGCGCTGGAAGCCAAGATCGACCGCCTCCTGGCCCACCATACGCCGCTGCGCCGGGGCCTTGGCCTGCCGGAATATGACGGCGCCGAACTGCTGGCCGCGCTCGAGGAGATCGCGCCGAAGATCCTGCCCTTCGCCCAGCCGGCCTGGCGCCTGCTGGACGGCGTCGTGAAGTCGGGCAAGCGGGTGCTGTTCGAGGGTGCGCAGGGGGCGCTGCTGGACGTCGACCACGGCACCTATCCCTATGTGACCTCGTCCAACACCGTGGCCGGCCAGGCCGCGGCGGGCTCGGGCCTGGGCCCGAAGGGCACGGGCTATGTGCTGGGCATCGTGAAGGCCTACACCACCCGGGTCGGCGAAGGCCCGTTCCCGACCGAACTCGACGACGAGATCGGCCAGCACCTGGGCACGGTGGGCCGCGAATTCGGCGTCGTCACCGGCCGCCCCCGCCGTTGCGGCTGGTTCGACGCGGTGCTGGTGCGCCAGTCGGTGGCGCTGAACGGCATCGACGGGATCGCGCTCACCAAGCTCGACGTGCTGGACGGCCTGCCCAAGCTGAAGATCTGTGTCGGCTACAGGCTGAACGGCGAGGTGCTCGACTACCTGCCGGCGGGCCTCAAGGCGCAGTCGGCCCTGGAGCCGGTCTACGAGGAGATGGACGGCTGGAGCGAGAGCACCGCCGGCGCCACCTCCTGGAAGGACCTGCCGGCCAATGCGGTCAAGTATGTCCGCCGCGTCGAGGAACTGATCGGCGCCCCGGCGGCGATGGTGTCGACCAGCCCGCAGCGCGACGACACCATCATGGTGCGCGACCCGTTCCAGGACTGATCGCACAGGGGCGGCGTAAGGCGTTCTTAAGGACGTCGGGAGCACTCTTGGCCGAGAGTCCCTGGAGCCCAAGCGCCCGCCCGTGTTCACCGACGACCTGAAACAGATCCAACGCATGCTTCCGCTCATGCAGCGGGTGCTGATCGTCGATCCGGCGAACGCCAGCGCGCGGCTGCTGGCCGATCTGATGCGCAACATCGCGCCGGTGCAGATCTGGCACGCGACCACCACCCGCAAGGGCCTGGAGGCCGCGCGCCAGGTCAATCCGCAACTGATCTTCGTCGAACTGGCCGGGGCGGAGGTCGACGGCGTGGAGTTCACCCGCCTGCTTCGCCGCTCCGACGCGGCGTGCCGCATGGCGCCGGTGATCATGGTGACGGCGACGGCGACGGCCGGGGCGATCATCGCCGCGCGCGACGCCGGCGTGCACGAGTTCCTGCGCAAGCCCTACAACACCAAGGAGCTGCTGCGCCGGCTGGAAGCGGTGACCCTGCATCCGCGCGACTGGGTCGAGGCGGTGCAGTATGTCGGCCCCGACCGGCGGCGGTTCAATTCCGGCGACTACAGCGGCCCGTTGAAGCGCCGCTCGGACGTGGCGGTGACGCCGGACGCCGAACGCATCCTGCAGGCCCTGAAGATCGTCCGTTCGGCGATTCCCGCCATCTCCACCGATCCGACCCAGGCGATGCGCGCCCTGCTGGCGCAGATGATCGAGCTGCAACGCGGCGCGGCGGTGACCAAGGACGCCAGGCTGGCCAGGCTGGCGACCGACTTCCAGCTCTATCTGGCGACAATCGCCCAGGCCAAGGCCTTCAATCCCGTCGAGATGGCCGAACGCGCCCAGGGCCTACTGGCCCTGTTGCCCAAGGACGACCCCGGCCGCGACCGGGCCGCCTGAAGTACGAGGCCAAAGAAAAGGCGCCGCGGAAGCTCCGCGACGCCTTGTCGTTCATTCCGGACCGACGGCTCAGGCCTCGATCAGGTTCTTTTCCCGCGCCGCGGCGGTGACCGCCTTCTGCAGCTTCTCGAAGGCGCGGACCTCGATTTGGCGGACGCGTTCGCGGCTGACGCCGTATTCGGCGGCCAGTTCCTCCAGGGTGGTCGGGTCGTCCTTCAGGCGCCGCTCGGTCAGGATGTGACGCTCGCGGTCCGACAGTTCGCTCATGGCCGCGTCCATCAGAGTCATGCGCGCGCTGCGCTCCTGGGTTTCGGCCACGAAGGCTTCCTGGCTGACCGCGCTCTCGTCCTCCAGCCAGTCCTGCCACTCGCTTTCGCCGTCCACGCGCAGCGGCGCGTTCAGCGAGGCGTCGGGGCCCGACAGCCGGCGGTTCATCGAGATGACTTCCTCGTCCAGCACGCCCAGCTTGGTGGCGATCTGGCTGACCTGGTCGGGGCGCAGGTCTCCATCCTGGAAGGCGCTGATCTGGCTCTTGGCCTTGCGCAGGTTGAAGAACAGCTTCTTCTGCGCGGCGGTGGTGCCCATCTTCACCAGGCTCCAGGACCGCAGGATGTACTCCTGGATCGAGGCGCGGATCCACCACATGGCGTAGGTCGCCAGGCGGAAGCCCTTGTCCGGCTCGAACTTCTTCACCGCCTGCATCAGCCCGACATTGCCCTCGGAGATCACTTCCCCGATCGGCAGGCCATAGCCGCGATAGCCCATGGCGATCTTGGCGACCAGGCGCAGGTGGCTGGTGACCAGCTTGTGGGCGGCTTCCGGGTCCTCGTGCTCGCGCCAGCGCTTGGCCAGCATGAACTCCTCGTCCTTGGCGAGCATCGGGAACTTGCGGATTTCGGTGAGGTACCGGCTGAGGCCGCCTTCCGGCGACATCACGGCGAGCGCATTGGCGGCCATTGACGTATCCCCTTTCTTCTGCGGCGGACCTTCGGGTCGCAGCGCACCGGCGCGCGAGAACGTCCGCCCCCTCCACACCTCAGATAGGTATTGGCGGCGGCGGACGTAAGGGCCCAGCTTGGGAGAAACCGGCGGCCCAAAAAATCCGACTGCTCAACTCAGGTATTTGTACAGGCCGAAATGGGCGCCTTCAAGGCGGTAGAGGCACAAGCTTTCTTACAAAGCTGTCAGATTGGCTTGCAGTTGCGCCATATCGGCGGGCAAGGGGCTTTCGAACCGCAAAGCCTGGCCGGTCACGGGATGGATGAACCCCAGCACCGCGGCGTGCAGCGCCTGGCGCTTCAGCCCCGATGCGGCCACCGCTTCGCGCACCGCCGCGGCCGGCGGGCCCGATCCATAGACAGGGTCGCCCAGGCATGGCGTCCCCTTGGACGCCATGTGCACGCGGATCTGGTGGGTCCGGCCGGTCTCGAGCGTGCAGGCGACCCGGGCCGCCTCCGGCTTGTCGCCGTCGCCGCCGAACACCTGCTCGGTCATATAGTGCGTGACCGCCTCGCGACCGCCGCTTTTCAGCACCGCCATCTTCTTGCGGTCGTGGGGCGAGCGCCCGATCCGGGTCTCGATGGTTCCTTTGGCCGGGCGTGGCGCGCCGCGGACCAGGGCGACATAGACCCGGTCGATGTCGTGGGTCGCAAACAGCTTCGACAGTCCCTGGTGCGCCACGTCGGACTTGGCGGCCACCATCACTCCGGAGGTTTCCTTGTCGATACGGTGGACGATGCCGGGGCGGGCGACCCCGCCTATGCCCGACAGGCTGTCGCCGCAGTGATGCAGCAGGGCGTTGACCAAGGTGCCGGTTTCGCTGCCCGGAGCCGGATGGACGGCCATGCCCGCCGGCTTGTCGACCACGATCAGATGATCGTCCTCGAACAGCACCTGAAGCGGGATCGCCTCGGCCCGGGGTTCGGCCGGCGCGGGCGGGGGGACCTGGATACGGTATTCGCCGGGCCTGGCCTTGGCGGAGGCGTCCGAAAGCGGTTCGCCGTCGCGGCTGACCAGGCCCTGGGCCATCAGCGCCTGGATACGGCCGCGCGAGAGGTCGGGCAGGCGTTCGGCCAGGGTCTTGTCCAGCCGTCCGCCGGCCTGGTCGGAGGCCAGGATCACGACATGCGCCTGACCCTCGGCCGCCTTGCGCGGGGCGAGGTCGTCGTCCTCGAAGTCCTCGGCGCTCACCTCGGGCTGTCTCCGGCGCGGCTGGGGTTTCAAGCCTCGGCAATGCGCAGCGCCCGCTTCACCCGTCAAGCCCGCGGGCTTCTCCGGAATGGACGGTTCCCGCGCCGAAGCGTTCTTGTGATCGCCGATGGGGCTTCGAGCCGCGGAAAGGAACGCGCCATGCTGGACTTCAAGACCGACGAGGACGCCGGCTATATCGAACTGACTGTCGACGGAAGCATCGACAAAGCCGAGTATGAGGCCGCCGTGCAGGCCATCGAGGCGCTGCTCGAGACCCACACGAAGATCAACGCCGTCGAGGTGGTGCGCAGCTTCGGCGGCATGGAGCCGAGCCTCTGGTGGCGCGACCTCAGCTACGGCCTCTCGCGCCTCGACGCCTTCGGCCGCTGCGCGGTGGTCACCGACAACGGCTGGCTCGGGCCGATGGCGCGGTTCTTCGCCGCCTTTCTGTCGGTGGAGCTGCGGACCTTCGACATGAAGGACCTGGAGGCGGCCAGGAGCTGGGCCAGGGGCGGTCTCTAGCCCTGGCGCAGGCGGGCGAGGGCCTCGGGAAAGCGGCGCGACAGCGGCGCTTCCAGCTCGCCCAGCATGACCGCGTAGTCGCCCGACTTCTCCGGCCGCAGCTCGGTGACGCGCGCAGCGTTGACGAGCCAGGACCGATGGGTCCGCACGAAGCCGAGCGGCGCAAGCGCTTCCTCCAGCGCCGAAAGGGCCGAGCGCATCAAGGGCTTGCGGCCGTCGGCCAGCAGGAACTCGACATAGTTGCCGGCCGAACGGGCGGCCAGGATGTCGGCGACCGGCGTGCGCAGCAGCCGGGCGCCGTCACGGATGTCGAAGGTGGCGGGGGCGGGGGTTTCGGTCGGCGCGCCTTTCGGCGCATAGGCTTTGGCCAGCGCCCAGAAGCCCGCCACGCCGATGCAATAGCCCAGAGCGTCCTTGCGCAGTTCGTAGACGAACCGCTCGGCCAGGTCGAAGTCGAACGGGATCTCCAGCAGCCGGAAGACCAGGGCGCGCAGCAGGTAGAAGCTGGTGACGTGGGCAGCCGCGAAGGCGAGCAGGCCCACGCCCTGCACCGCCAGCATGCGCCACAGCGGCCGCTGGCCCGGCGGCGCGATGCGGAAGGCGATCCAGCCGATCCACAGAAGCGCGATGGCGCAGATCGCGCTGGTCGCCTGTTCGACGGTCGGAACGATGCGCGGCTCGAACGGGCGGTCCTGGAAAGCGGTGAAGGCGTTGACGGTGTTGAGCGCGGCGATGCCGGCCGCATAGAGCGGAAGCGCGCGCCAGAAGACGCCGTTCGGCCCGTTTGCGTCGCCCTTCGCCACGTTCGATCCCTGCGCGTCCCAGCCGCGCCGTGCGGCCCGGCCGATTTTCCACCGCTTCGGCTGCGGGAGCCAAGCCCGATGCATGAGCGCGCCCGCCGCCGCGCGGAGATTGCGCAAGCCCGCGCCCCAGGCCAATGATGCGCCGGCCAGGCTTGGACTGGCGGCCTCGGGAGCACCCTCACGTGACGACCCTTCTTCGCAACCGTTTCGCGCGCGCGGCCTTGATCGTGCTGGCGCCCATGCTGATCGCCGGCTGCGGGATCAACACGATCCCCACCAAGGACGAGAAGGCCAAGGCCGCCTGGGCCGAGGTGCAGAACCAGTATCAGCGCCGCGCCGACCTGATCCCGAATCTGGTGGAGACGGTGAAGGGCTATGCGGCCCAGGAGCGCCAGGTGCTGACCGAGGTGACGCAGGCGCGGGCCTCGGCGACCCAGGTCAAGGTCGACGCCTCGACCATCACCGACCCGGCGCAGTTCGAGAAATACGCCCAGGCCCAGGACCAGCTCTCGGGCGTGCTGGGCCGGCTGATGATGATCCAGGAGCGCTATCCGGACCTGAAGTCGAACGAGAACTTCATGGCCCTGCAGAGCCAGCTCGAAGGCACGGAGAACCGTATCTCCATCGCGCGGCGCGACTACAACGCCGCCGTCCAGGACTACAACACCGAGATCCGCACCTTCCCCGGCGCCCTGTGGGCCGGAACGGTGCACCGCTGGGCCAAGCCGATGCAGACCTTCCAGGCCAGCGCCGCGGCCCAGAGCGCGCCCAGCGTGAACTTCGGCGCGCCGCCCGCTCCGTCGGTCTCGACCGCTCCGGCGGCGGCCAACGCCCAATGATGAAGCTTGCGGGGCCGCGGGGATTCCTCGCGGTCCTGGTCCTGCTTGGCAGTTTCGGCGTGGCCATGGCCGCGCCGAAGTTCCCGCCCCTCACCGGGCGGGTGGTCGACAACGCCGATATCCTGTCGCCGCAGGCCGAAGGCGAGCTGACCCAGGAACTGGAGGCGCTGGAGGCTCAGACCGGCCGTCAACTGGTGGTCGCGACCCTGCCCGACCTGCAGGGCTACGAGATCGAGGATTACGGCTACCAGCTCCTGCGCACCTGGGGGATCGGCGACAAGGCGCGTGACGACGGCGTCATCCTGATCGTCGCTCCATCCGAGCGGAAGGTGCGGATCGAGGTCGGCTATGGGCTGGAGCCGGTGCTGACCGACGCGCTCTCCAGCCTCATCATCAACCGCACGATCATCCCGGCCTTCAAGCAGGGGAACATGGAGCAGGGGGTGGTCGACGGGACGCGGGCCATCGTGCGCCAACTGTCCCTGCCCGACGACCAGGCCAAGGCGGCCGCCGCGGCCCAGGCTCAGACGGCCCGCAGCAGCGGCGGTGAGATCGGCCCGGCGACGATCCTCGTCATCTTCATCGTGTTCTGGTTGCTCAGCGGCGTGCTGGGCGGCTTCGGCCGCCGACGGCGCGGCGGGCTGTGGTGGCTGCTGCCGCTGATCCTCAGCAACAGCAGCGGCCGCGACCGAGGCGGCTGGAGCGGCGGTGGCGGCGGGTTTGGAGGCGGCGGCTTCGGCGGCGGGGGCTTCAGCGGAGGCGGCGGCTCGGGCGGCGGCGGCGGAGCCTCGGGGAGCTGGTGAGATGCTGACGCAATCGGACCGGGCGCGCATCGAAGCCGCGATCAAGGCGGCCGAGGCCGGCACGACCGGCGAAATCTACTGCGTTGTGGCCGGCGAGTCGTCCGACTATCGCGAGACGCCGCTGGCCTGGGGCGCGATCGCCGCCCTGGGCGCGCCGGCCCTGTTGCTGGCGGCGGGAATCCACGTCACGGCGCCGGACGACTTCGGCGGCGGCTGGACCGCGGCCCAGATGACCAGCGCCGCCGAGGGCGCGGCGCGCGCGGCCTTGAGCGGGACGATCCTGCTGCAATGCGTGCTGTTCGTCGCGGTGGCGATCGTCGTGGCGATCCCGCCGATCCGCCGCTTCATGACCCCGCGCGGCCTGAAGCGCGAGCGCGTGCGCCGACGCGCGCAGGAGCAGTTCCTGGCCAAGAACCTCCAGGCGACCCGCGAGCGGACCGGGGTGCTGATCTATGTCTCGGCCAAGGAGCACATGGCCGAGCTGATCGCCGACGAGGGCATCGCCGCCAAGGTGCAGAACGCAGCCTGGGACGGCGCGATGGCGCGGCTGATCGACGGGGTCCGGACCGGCCGTCCCGCCGAGGGCTTCGAGGACGCCATCAGCTTGTGCGGCGCGATCCTCGCCGAGCATTTCCCGCCGCGCGAGGACGACAATCCGAACGAGCTGTCGGATGCGGTGGTGGTGCTGGATTAGCGGCTATACGGCGTAGCGGGCTTCCAGCAGGTCGATCTCGCGGATCAGCTTGCGCGCCGATTCGTCGTCGATCTGGCGGATGCGGGCCAGGCGGAACACCGCGTCGCGCTCGGCCCGCAGGCCCGCCAGCCGCAACTGGCGCTCGATCTGGTCGAGCCGCTGGTTGAGGGCCTGGGCCTCTGGCTCCTGCTCGCGGCGGTCGATGCGCAGGCGGTAGAGCTCCATCACCCGCGCCGAGGCCTCGGTATAGAGGTCGGCGTCCGAGCGGCCCTCGGCCAGGTCGTGCTGGGTCTGTTCGATGGCGCGGATGGCGGCCTCGGCGGCGGCGACGCGGGCGGTGTCGACCGCGTGCTGCTTCGACGGCTCGGGCGGCAGTTCCAGGCCCTTCAGCAGCCGGGGGAGGGCGATGCTGGCGCCGACCAGCGAGACGATGATCACCCCCGCGGCCAGGAAGATCGAAAGGTTGCGGCCCGGAAAGGCGCTGCCGTCGGCCAGGGCGAACGGAAAGGTCAGCACGCCGGCCAGGGTGATGGCGCCGCGCACGCCGGCGAACGACATGGCCGCCACCAGCCGCCAGCTCATCACCGGCGGGGTCTGGCCCTTGCGGGTGGCGCGGAACAGGGTGAGGCGCAGGGAGGCCAGCACCCAGACGAACCGCAGCAGCGCCAGGGCCGCGGTGATGGCCAGGACATAGACGGCCAGCCACCAGGGCTCCTGGTGGCCGGTGTAGCGCACATTGTCGGCGGCGCGGGCCAGGATGCTGGGCATCTGCTCGCCCAGCAGCACGAAGATCACGCCGTTGAGAGTGAACTGGATGGTGTCCCAGACCGCCGAGCGGCGCACCCGGGTCAGCGCCAGCGCCTGGCCGGCCTGTTCGCCGAAGCTCATGGTGACGCCCGCCGCGACGGCGGCGAGGATGCCCGAACAGTGCAGTTCCTCGGCCAGCAGATAGGCGCCGAACGGAATCAGCACGCTGATGAGGATCTGGGCGCTGACGTCCTCCCCGAACCGGCGGCTGATGATGTTCTTGGCGTTGTTGACGGTCCAGGTGACGCCGATCCCGATGGCCAGGCCGCCCAGCGACACCCAGACGAAGGCGCCCACCGCATCGTGCAGCGAGAAGGCGCCGGTCACGGCCGCGGCGACGGCGAAGCGCATGCAGACCAGGCCCGAGGCGTCGTTCAGCAGCGACTCCCCTTCGAGGATGTGCATCATCCGCTTGGGGATCGGCGCGCGCGAGGCGATGGCCGAGACGGCGATCGGGTCGGTGGGCGAGAGCACGGCGGCCAGGGCGAAGGCCACCGCCAGCGGCATGGCCGGGATCATCCAGTGGACCAGCAGCCCCACCCCGACCACGGTGAACACCACCAGGCCGAGCGCCAGGGCCAGGACGATGCCGCGGTCGCGGAAGAGGTCGTCCTTGGGGATGCGCCAGCCGTCCAGGAACAGCAGCGGCGGCAGGAACAGCAGGAAGAAGATCGAGGGCTGCAGGTCGACCGTCGGAATGACCGACACGGCGATGACCGCCCCCAGGCCGATCTGGACCAGCGGCAGGGGCAGGCGGATCGCCTTGGCCAGGGTGCCGCTGAGCACGACCGCCAGCAGCAGGATGAGGACCGTCGTGATAGTGGTCAAAGAACCCAGCCTAACCCTTGAAGCCGTCCTTGGCGGCGCGAACCGCGGCGAAGGCCTCATGGTCGGCCGCGCCTGTCAGGCCGAGCCGCCCGGCCAGGCGAGGGGCGCGCAGGAAGGGATTGGTCGCCTTTTCCAGGCCGATGGTGGTCGGCACGGTCCACTCGCCGCGTTCGCGCGCAGCGAAGATGGCCTCGGTGCGGGCCTTCAGCGCCGGGTCGTCGTCCACCGACAGGGCGAAGCGGGCGTTGGAGGCGGTGTATTCGTGGGCGCAGTAGACGCGAGTGTCGTCCGGCAGGGCGGCCAGGCGTTGCAGGCTGGCCCACATCTGCTCGGGCGTGCCTTCGAATATCCGCCCGCAGCCCAGGGCGAACAGGGTGTCGCCCACGAAGGCCGTATGGTCGGCGGCGTCGAAATAGGCGACGTGGCCCAGGGTGTGGCCGCCGCTCTCGATCACCTCGAAACGGGTCTCGCCCAGGGTGACGACGTCGCCGCCGGCCACCACGCGGTCCGGCGCCTGGCCGATCCGTTCGACCTCCTGCGGGCCGACGACCGTGGCGCCGGTGGCCGCGGCGATGTCGGCGTTGCCGCCGGCGTGATCGGGATGCCAGTGGGTGTTGAGGACCAGCGCCAGTTTCCAGCCGAGCTTTTCAAGTTCGGCCAGGATCACCTGGGCCTCGGGCGTGTCTATGCAGGCGGCCAGGCCCGTGGCGTCGTCGCGGACCAGGAAGCCGTAATTGTCGGAAAGGCAAGGAAACTGGTGGACGGTGATCGACATGAGTATCTCCTGGCCTGAGTGTCCGAGCTTCGTATCCGCCCTCTCGCGATTTAGGGTTCCGCGGAGGCTCAAGTCGAGAATAAGCCTGTCATGCGTCGCGACGTCCTCGAACTTCGACAGTTCTACGCCACGCCGTTGGGGCGCGCTGCGCGCGAGATGGTGTCGCGCAAGGTGCTGGAGACCTGGGGCGATGCGCGCGAGCTCGACGTGCTGGGCCTCGGCTACGCCACGCCCTTCCTGGGCGCCCTGACCGGGTCGGCGCGCCGGGTGGTGGCGGCCATGCCCGCGCAGCAGGGCGTGGAGCTGTGGCCCGCCGAGCGCCGCAACCTGGTCTGCCTGGCCGAAGAGGACGCGCTGCCGTTCCAGAACGCGTTTTTCGACCGGATCCTGGCGGTCCACGCCCTGGAGGAAAGCCCCGATCCCGTCCGCCTGCTGCGCGAGGTCTGGCGGGTGCTTTCGCCGACCGGCCGGGTGGTGGTGGTGACCGCGGCCCGCAACGGCCTTTGGGCCAACGCCGAGCGCACCCCCTTCGGCCACGGCCGGCCCTATACCCGCAGCCAGCTCGCCGACCTGCTGCGCGAAGCCGGGCTGGAGCCGACGGGCTGGACCCGCGCGCTCTATGTGCCGCCGGTAAGCTGGCTGGCGAACTGGGCCGAGGGGTTCGAACAGGCCGGCTCGCGCCTGTGGCCCGGCTTTGCGGGCCTGGTCCTGACCGAGGCGGTGAAGGAGAGCTTTGCGATCAAGGCGCGGCCGGCGCGGGTGCGGGCGGCGGCGCCCAGGCCCGGCCTCGCGCCGGTCCCGGTCAACCGCACCCCGGTTTCGCGGACGCCCGAGCCGCGATAGACAAGCGGCTGACCCTGACGGAGGGCGAGTCCTGGGAGTAGCGCCATGAAGATGATCGTCGCGGTGATCAAGCCGAGCCGGCTCGACGCCGTCCTCGAAGCGGTGACCGAGGCCGGCGCTTCGGGCCTGACCGTCACCGAGGTCCGCGGCTACGGGCGCCAACGCGGCAAGACCGAGGTCTATCGCGGCGCCGAATACGAGGTGAAGCTGCTGCCCAAGGTGAAGCTGGAGATCGCGGTGCCGTCGGACATCGTCAATGCGGTGGTGGAGGCGGTGGCCCGCACCGCCAACAGCGGCAAGATCGGCGACGGCAAGGTCTTCGTTCTGGATCTGGAGCAGGCGCTGCGCATCCGCACCGGCGACCGCGACGCCGCGGCCATCGCCGGTTAGGCCAGAAGCCCGTCGTCGCCGGTCGGCGGCAGGGAGACGCCGGTCAACTGGATCGCCGGTTCGGTCTCGGCATGCTGCGGCGGCTCGAAAGGCGGCCTGCCGTGGCCGGCGACGAACATCAGGTGGCCGTCCTCGCGCCCGTCGCCGTCGAGGTCGACGCCGACCCGCTCGCCGGGCTCCGGGCGCTGGCCCGAGGCGGCGAAGCCTTCGGCGCTGAACACGTCGGCTTGCGCCGTGCGCGAGGTCACGGCGATGTCCTTGCCGTGGAAGACGACGCGGTCGCCCTCGCGCAGCGAAAAGTCCATGATGACGCCCAGCAGGCCGTCCGGCAGGGCCTGGCTCTTCAGGACGAAGAGATCGGCGCCCTTGCCGCCGGTGGCGATGGTCGCGCCGGACAGCATGATCTGGTCGTTCCCCTCGCCGCCGTCCAGATGGTCGAAGCCGCCTTCCGGCGCGGTTCCGCCGTCCAGGGTGTCGTCGCCGGCTCCGCCGTAGAGATGGTCCGATCCGGCGCCGCCCTGGAGGCTGTCGTCGCCGTCGCCGCCATGGATCGTATCGTCGCCGTCGGTCCCCTGGAGGGTCTCTCCGCCGCGGGCGGCGGCGGGGGGGGCGGCTTCGGTTTCGGCCGGCGTCCAGGCGGGCGCGGCGTCGGGCGTGGGCTCGCCGCCGGTGCGGGCCTCGACCGAAGGCCCGTCCTGCGCGGGGGGCTGGACAGGCGCAGGCGCCTGGTCTTGCGGTTCGGCGGAGGCGGCGGCCTGGAGGGCGTGGCCTGGCGCGCGGTCCTCCGGCGCGGCCAGCTCCGGCCGTTGTTCCTCGCCGGTCGAACTCGACGCGGCCGCGGCCGTCGCGGCGTCGATCTCGGGCGCGTGCTGCGCCGCGGGCTCCGGCTCGACCGCAGCCTCGGCGTCGTCCACGGCGTAGATGAAGCTGGCCGCCGCCACCAGGGCGATGAAGGTCTGGACCTGCCTTGCGCTCAACGAGACCACCACGTCCTCGCGCGGCTCGCGCCAATCGCCGCCCAGCAGGCGGTCGCAGGCCGACCAGAGGGTCTCGCCCTCCTGGATCGTGTCGGCCGAGGCGTCGTGCACAACGAACTGGCCGTCGATGCGCGCCACGTGGATGAGGACTTCCTCCTGGTCGTCCTTGATCACGCACCAGGGATCGCCCTCGTCGGTGACGCCGTAGACGATCTCGACCTTCACACCGTCCGCCGCCAGTCGGTCGGCGAGTTCGGACAGCCGCGCGCGCTCGGCGGCGGTCCATCCTCCCCCGGCGTTCAGCCTGGGCGCAAACGCGATGACGTTCGACATTGCGACGGTGGTCCTCAGCCCCTGCCGGCCGCCCGCGCCTGCGGCGCATCCTCGGCGGCGTCCCCGAACAACAGCCTGTAGAGCTCAGGCTCGTAGTAGCGCAGCAAGGTACGGGCGAATTCGGCAGGAACGAGGCCGATCGCCTCCGCCCAGGCGCCTTGCGTCTCGATCGGAACCCGGCCCAGGCCGCTCTCCACCTGCGAGACGAAGGTATAGTAGCGCAAGCCGACCCTTTCGGCCAGTTCGGCCTGGGTGAGACCGGCGGCTTCGCGCCCGGCCTTCAGCCAGCGTCCGGCTTCCTGGCGCAGACTCTTGGTCGCCGCCGCGCGCGCAGGATCGACTGCGGCTCTTGGCATATCTCAACTCCTTCTCGCGCGGCGAAACAGGCCGCCGGCGCATCCTGCGCACTTGACCGGCAAAAGTACAGTAGTTACGAAACGTATTTATACGAGACGTGTAACACCTCGTCGTCCTTATCACATGGGTCTGTGGCGGCCGCCACGTCGTGAGGCCCGTCTGGAGTGATCATGCGCCTTCGCCACCTCCTGTTCGCCGCCGCATCGCCCATCTGCCTGATGGCGGGCGCGGCCCAGGCCGAAACCGCCATCTCGACCGCCGTG
>MEEW01000015.1 GCA_001724985.1 Phenylobacterium sp. SCN 69-14 | reverse complement strand
CGCGGGCGTGACCGGCGCCGGCATGGCCAGGAAGGCGCGGATTTCGCCGGCCACCTGGTCGGCGAGCGGGCCCAGCACCACCTGCAGCGCCTTGTCCGACGGGCGCACCATGCCGCGCGAGCCGAGTTGCTTCAGCGCCGCTTCGTTCACAGCCGTCTGGTCGGCGATCACCAGCCGCAGCCGCGTGGTGCAGGCGTCGACGCTGACGAGATTGCCCGCCCCGCCCAAGGCGGCGACGAAATCCTCGCCTCGCCGGCCGGTCGGCGCGGCTGTAACGGCGCGGGCCGGCGCCTCTTCCTCGCGTCCCGGGGTCTTCAGGTCGAACCGGGCGATGGCCCAGCGGAAGACGCCGTAATAGAGCGCGCCATAGGCGGCCCCGACCGGCAGCAGCAGCAGAGGATGCGTCGCCTTGCCGAAGTTCAGGACATAGTCGATGGCGCCGGCCGAGAAGCCGAAGCCGAGCTTCACATCCAGCAGGCTCATGACGATGAAGGCCAGGCCCGTCAGCGCCGCGTGGATCGCATAGAGCGCCGGCGCCAGGAACATGAAGCTGAACTCGATCGGTTCGGTCACGCCAGTCAGGAAGGTGGTCAGGGCCATGGAGGCCAGCATGCCGCCGACCGCCTTGCGCCGATGCGCCGGGGCGGCGTGATACATGGCCAGGCATGCGGCCGGCAGGCCGAACATCATCACCGGGAAGAAGCCGGCCATGAAGGCCCCGGCCGACGAGTCCCCGGCGAAGAAGCGGTTGAGGTCGCCGGTCGCGCCGCCATAGTCCCCGACGATGAACCAGGCGATGTTGTTCAGGATGTGATGCAGGCCGGTGACGATCAGCGCCCGGTTGGCCACGCCATAGATGAACAGCCCGACCTCGCCCGAGCCGACCACCGCGCGGCTGGCGGCGTCCATCGCCTGGTCGATGCCCTGATAGGTGATCCCGACCGCTCCGCCCAAGATCAGGCCGGCCAGGCCCGCAATGATCGGCACGAACCGCCGCCCGCCGAAGAAGGCCAGATATTCCGGCAGCTTCACGCCCGAAAACCGGTTGTAGAAGTCGCCTGCGATGACGCCCGACACGATGCCGATGGGCACGGAGACCTTGGCGATGGCCTTTTGCTTGAAGGCCGCGGCGGCCAGGCTGGCCGCATCGCCGCTCATCGCCTTCAATGCGTCGGGCGGCACATGGAGCAGGGTCTCGGCCGCCTTGCCGGCGATCAGGAAGCAGACCACGCCCGCCAGGCCCGCCGCGCCGTTGTTGTCGCGCGCCAGTCCCACCGCCACGCCGGCTGCGAACAGCAGGCCGAGATTGGCGAAGATCGCATCGCCCGCCGCCGCGACGAAGGCGATGTCGAGCAGGTCCGGCTGGCCCAGCCGCAGCAGCAGGCCCGCCGCGGGCAGGACGGCGATCGGCAGCATCAGGGCGCGACCGAGCGATTGGAGCGCTTCGAGAGGCGAGGCCATCAGGCTTCTCCGGTCAGGAAGGTGTTGGCGAGGGCCCGGACCGCCTCGGCGGTGGGCTGTTGCAGGGCCTGCTCGGCGAGCCGGCGACAGACTTCGGGCGAGAGGGTGCGGATCAGGGCCTTCGCCTCGGGGATCGCGGCGGCCGGCATCGAAAGCTCGGTGACGCCAAGGCCGATCAGGATCGGCGCGCCCGCCAGGTCTCCGGCCAGGCCGCCGCAGACGCCGGTCCAGAGCGCGTGCTTGCGCCCGCCCTCCGCCGCCTGGGCGATCAGCCGCAGCACGGCCGGATGCAGGGCGTCGATCTCTCCGGCCAGGTCCGGGTTTCCCCGGTCCATGGCCAGGGCGTATTGCGTCAGGTCGTTGGTGCCGATCGAGAGGAAGTCGGCCTCTGCGGCCAGCAGGTCGGCCGTGGCCGCCGCCGCCGGCGTCTCGATCATCACCCCGAGGTCGGTGCGCCCGGCGCGACCCATCTCGCGGCGCGCCTCGTCCAGGGCGGCGCGCACCACGCGCAGTTCGGAAAGGCCGGTCACCATCGGAACCATGATCTTGGCGTGGGCCGCTCCGCGCAGGATCGCCCGAAGCTGGGTCTTCAACACCTGCGGCCGGCGCATCAGCACCCGCACGCCGCGAACCCCGAGCGCCGGGTTTTCTTCAGGGCCGATCGGCAGATAGGCGGCGGTCTTGTCGCCGCCGACATCGAGCAGGCGGATGATCAGCGGCCGGCCGCCCATCGCCCGGGCGATGGCCTCGTAGCGCGCGGCCTGCTCGTCCTCGTCGGGCGGGGTGTCGCGCTCCAGGAACAGGAATTCGGTGCGCAGCAGGCCGCAGCCTTCGGCCCCCACGGCGGCGGCGGCCTGCGCCTCGGCCAGCGAGCCCAGATTGGCGTAGACCTGGATGCGCGTGCCGTCGGCCATGCGGCAATCCTCGCGCGCCGCGGCGCGGGCGGCCGCCAGCCGTTCGGCGCGCTGGGCCAGGGCGGTCTGCGCGGCCTCCAGCGCCTTGGCGTCGGGCGCGACGTGCAGCAGGCCCGCATCGGCGTCGAGGATCAGGCTGGCGCCGTCCTTGATCGCCGCCACGCCCTCGCCGGCCGCGACGAGGGCTGGAACGCCCATCGAGGCGGCCAGGATCGCCACATGCGAGGTCGGACCGCCCCCCGCCGTGCAGAACCCAGCCAGTTTCGAGGCGTCGAGCCCCATGAGCTGCGAAGGCAGCAGCTCGCCGGCCAGCAGGATCGCCCCGGGCGGCAGGTCGGGGCCGCGATCCTCGCGCCCATCGAGGGCCAGCAACACCCGCCGCTCGAGGTCGAGCAGGTCGTCCACCCGCTCGGCGATCCGCCGGTCGCCCAGCCCGCGCAGCGCCTCGACATGGGCCCCGATGGCGCCGCGCCAGGCATAGGCGGCGCTGCGCCCTTCGCCGATCAGCCGCCTCGCCTGGGCCAGCAGGTCCGGGTCCTCCAGAAAGGCGGCGTGGGCGTTGAGGATCGCCTGGCGCGCCTGGACGCCGTCCTGCGCCGCCTCGGCGGCGATGCGCTGGCCTATGGTCGCCAAGGCCGCATCCAGCCGTGCGCGTTCGGCTCCGACCCCGGCGCCGGTCTCGGCCACCTCGATCTCGTCGACGAACAGCCGGACCGCCTTGCCGACCGCCAAGCCCGGCGAGGCGGTCACGCCTCGGAGGACGGCGAGGCCCGGACGCCGCCCGGCGGCTGGCCTGACGGCCTGGACGGGTGCGGCGCGCACCGGCGCCCCCTCGCCCATGCCCCCTTCGATCAGCTCGGCCAGGGCCTCCAGGGCCGCGGCGGCGTCCTCGCCCGCCGCCGCCAGGGTCGCGGTGTCGCCATGGCGCAAGCCCAGCGACATCAGCCCGACCGGACTCTTGGCGTTGGCTCGCCGGTTCACGGTCAGGACGGCGATCTCCGACGAAAAGCGCTTGGCCGTATCGGCCACCCGCGCCGCGGGGCGCGCATGCAGCCCATGGATCAGCGGAATGAGAATCCGCCGCGTCAGCTCCGGCCCCGCGACCGGCGCCGCAGCTTCATTCGCCGTCCCCGCCGACAGCGTCATCAGCGGCTCTCCCGCCGCCACCCGCCGCCCGCTGACGCGCCAGGAGATGGCGCGGCCCGCCGCATCCGTCACGACGATGGGCGTGACGAGGCTCTTCGCGCCCTGGGCCAGCACGGCGAGATCGAAGGTGATGAGCCGGTCGCCCGCCTTCACCGCCCGGCCTTCATGCACGTGAGCCTCGAACCCGGCGCCCTTCAGCGCCACGGTCTCCAGGCCCACATGCATCAGGATCTCCGCGCCGCCCGCCGCACGCAGGCTGACCGCATGGCGGCTGCCGTGGACCGAGGTGACGACGCCGTCGCAAGGCGCCTTGAGCACCGCAGAGGTCGGATCGACCGCCACCCCGTCGCCCAGCATCGCCTCGGCGAACACCGGATCGGGAACTTCCGACAGCGGCGCGGCCCAGCCGTCGAGCGGCGAAAGCAGGACAAGATCAGCGGTCATGGCCGGTCACCAGGGTCACGCGGTCGATCACCCACATCGGCTCGACCGCCTTCTGGGTGAAGGTGAAGCAGAGATCGGCGCGGCCGACGCCCTTCAACGGCGCCTTCAGCACGGTGACGCCGCTGGACGCGGCCGCCGGCGCCAGCGGCAGAGTGGCGACCACCGCGCCCTGGCACGAGCCCTGGCGCACTTCCAGCTCGCCCTCGGGGGTCGCCGGCGGCCGGAACTTGATCTTCTCGATGTCCTTGCCGATCTGGAAATTGAAAGGGATCTGGCCGACCACCGCCTCGATCGTGGCGACGCCGGAGAGATCGGCGCCCTGGTAGATCCAGCACGGGTTCATGATGTCGACCAGGAAGCGCGCGCGGTCGCCGCGCACCGGCCCATCGTCTTCCAGATTGAGAACAATGCCTTCGGTGCAGGACTTCAAGTCCTGGCTCACCCGCGTGCGGGCCGCGCGGGCGTCGATCCGCGTCGCCGTGGCGGGGGCGAGCGCCCGGCCGTTCCGGAAGGCTTGCGCCGTCACCAGGGTCCCCAGCGGCGCCTCGAACGGCTGCGCATAGAGGCGCGATGCGGCGGTGGGGACCGAGCCGTCGGTCGTGTAGCGGATTTCGCCCGCATCCTCGGCGCCCAGCAGCGCGACCTGCGCGCCCGCGCCGCTCGGCTGGGCCAGAGCCCGCACCTTCAAGGCCGCCTCGCCGAAGGTCAGGCCAAGGCCACGATAGCGGTCCAGTTCGACAGGCAGCCGATCGGCGAAATCGCTCCAGTCCTTCCGGGCGGCCGGAGACCAGGCGGTCTCCGCCAGGGCGGTCGCGCGCGGATAGTACATCAGCGGCGCACGCTCCTCGGTCCGCACATGCTCGGTCCAGAGGTTGGCCTGCACGCCCAGCACGTGATGCTGCTGGTCGGGGCTGAGCGCCGCCGGCATCGGTTCGTAGTCGTAGACGTCCTTGAGGCCGATCACCTGGCCGCGGCCGGGCATCTCCTCCGGCGAATTGGTCTGGCGATGATTGAGGTAGAGGGTGGGCGCGGGGCTGAGGATCGTGTCATGGCCCAGCTTGGCCGCGATGACCGCGCCGTCGGTTCCGCGCCAGGACATCACCGTGGCGTCGGGCGCCACCCCGCCCTCCAGGATCTCGTCCCAGCCGATCAGCTTCCGCCCCTTGGCCTTCAGCATCTGTTCGATGCGCGAGACGAACCAGCCCTGCAACTGGGCCTCGCTGCCGATGTGCAGCGCCTTCATCCGCGCCTGGACGGCGGGATTGGATTTCCACTGATCCTTGACCGCCTCGTCCCCGCCGACATGGACGTAGCGGCCGGGGAACAGCGCCACGACCTCGGTCAGCACGTCATCAAGGAAGGCGAAGGTCGTCTCATCGACATTGTAGAGATAGGGAAAGACGCCCCAATCGCCGGACGTGGCGGTCGGCGCCGTCGCGGCCGAGCCCAGTTGCGGATAGGCCGCGATCGGGGCGTGGGCATGGCCCGGCGTCTCGATCTCGGGAACGATGGCGATGTGGCGCTCGGCGGCGTAGGCGACGATCTCGCGCACCTCGTCCTGGGTGTAGTAGCCGCCGACGACACGCGGCTTGCCGGTCCTGGGATCGATGTCGGCCGCCGCGGCCGCGCCCGCGGGAACCCGCCAGGCGCCGACCTCCGTCAGCCTGGGGTATTTCTTGATCTCCAGGCGCCAGCCCTGATCGTCGGTCAGATGCCAGTGCAGGGTGTTGAGCTTCGACAGCGCCATGCGGTCGATCAGGCCCTTCACGAACGCCACGCTCTGGAAGTGCCGCGCGCTGTCCAGCATCAGCCCGCGCCAGCCGAACCGTGGGGCGTCGTCGATGATGCGGGCGGGGATGGTCGCCGGGCCCTGGCCGGGCGTGGCCGTCGCCAGTTGCCAGGCGGTGATCGCGCCATAGAACAGGCCCGCATCGCCGCTGGAGGAGATGGCGATCCCCTGGGGCGCGACCTCCAGGCGATAGGCCTCGCCCTGCGGCCCGCCGCGCGTCAGCATGATCGCGCGCTCTCCCGGCTTTGGTTGGCGCACCGTGAGCTTGAGCCCTCGGCTCCTGGCCAGCAGGTCGGCCAGGTAACGGGCGCTGGCCTGCGCCTGGGCGTCGCCTTCGGCCGGTGCGATCACGGTGCGGGCGTTGAGGACGAAGGCGCCTTCGCGCGGCGTGTCGCTGGCCGGCGCCGGCGTGATCGGCGCGCCGGACGCGGCGAGCGCGGGCCCCGAGATCGTCAGGGCGGCCGTGGCCAGGAGAAGAGAACGTATCATCCGCCGGACTCGCGCAAAAAAAGAGCGGAGCGGCAAGCCGCCCCGCTCAGGCGCCTCTCAAGCTGACGAGGCGGGGTCTGGGAAAGAAGCATGCGCAGCGCCTGGCGCCGCAAGGCGCGGGTGAGAAGCCCGGGCATGAGCCCCTCACCCGCCGCAGAAGGCGGAAGCTGAACCGCACCTCCACGTCTGGCCGGACGGCCGTTCAGGCCGCCGAACCGGGTCAGAACGTCAAGCTCAAGGTGGCCATGTACTTGCGGCCGGTCCGATAGACGCCGCGGGCCAGCTCGGTGGTGTTGGCGTAGGCGTAGTACTCGCTATCCAGCAGGTTCATGCCGGCCACCGTCAGGCTGACGTTCTTGTTGAAATTGTAGGTGCCCGAGATATCGAGCGACTTGTAGGGCCGTACGAACATCTGATCGCCCCGGTCGATGCCGGTGAAATACTTCGAGCGCCAGGTGTAGGTCACGCGGGCCGCGATCGGGCCGTTCTCATAGAACGGGCTGATATTGACCTGGTGCTTGGAATTGTAGGGCAGCGGCGCGCCGTCCTGACCCTGACCGTCGGCATAGGTGTAGTTGGCCAGCAGGCCGAACCCGTAGGCGTAGTTCTGCTGATAAGCCAGCGAGACGCCCTTCACCTCGGCCGACCCGGCGTTGAACGGGCGGCTGATCTGATAGGTGGTGATCCGGCCTTGCGACTGGTTGAAGTACTGCTCAGGCGCGGTCTTCTTCAGGATGTAGTTGCTGATGTCCTTGTAGAAAAACTCCGCCGCCACGATCGCCTGGGGCTGGAAGTACCACTCCGCCGAGACGTTGAAGTTGCTCGACTTGTAGGGGTCGAGGTTCGGGTTGCCGCCCTCGCCGGTCAGGATCTGGTCCGACAGCCAGAAGAAGCTGGTCATGTCGGCGTAGTTCGGGCGGGCGATCACCTGGGCGGCCGAGAAGCGCAGGATGAGGTCGTCACGCAGGTTATAGGCCAGGTTCACGCTGGGCAGCACGTTGTCATAGGACTTCGACTGCGACTGCCAGACCCAGTCGGAGGCGGCGTTGCAGGCCGCGCCGGGCTTGCAGACATAGCCGGCGCTGTCGACGCTGGTGCGAACATAGCGCACCCCGATATTGCCGCGCAGTTCGCCAGCCTCGATATTGGCCTGGGCATAGAGGGCGTTGGCGTCCTCCTGGATCGCCCAGTTGCCCGCAGTGAACTCCGGCGCGGCGAAGATCGAGGGGGCCGGCAGGGAGGCGCCGGGCGCCAGCCACTGGCCCGATTGCACGTAGGCCACCATCGCATCGCCGTCGATCCGGAAGCGCGAGCGCATCTGCTCGTTGCCGCCCACGCCTTCGAGATAGTTGCTCGGCACGGTCGAGGGATCGAACAGGCTGGCCGGCGCGGCGACGCCGGTGATCGCGATGCCGGCGTACTGTTGGGCGGTCTCGTGCCGGCGGAACTTGTAGCCGACCTCCACACGCTTGACGACGCCGTCGAGATCGAGCCCGAAGTCGGCCTGAGCGTACTTCTCCTCGTCCGTGGTCGGCTTGCTGACCAGGTTGCCGCTCCAGCCGGGATCGGTGGCGAAGGCGGCGGGATTGCCCATCACGTCGGTCTTGTAGCTGACGCTGCCCGGATTGCTCGGCGCCTGGCTGAGATCGACGGTGTAGTCGGCCCAGTTGAGGAATTCGAGGAACACCTGGCGCTTGGTGCCGCCATCGGCCTTGGAGGTCCCGATATTGGCCGAGAGATCCCAGCCCTCGCCCTTCCACTTGCCGCGCAGGTCGTAGGTGTCGGAGTTCATTTCCGCTTCGCGGTACTGGACGTCCAGCACGCTGAGCGCATTGGCCAGGGTGGCGCTATTGACCACGCCGTTGGCGACCGTGAGCCCCGTCAAGGCGCCCAGGCTGTTCCAGGTGTTGCCCTGGAAGGCGTACATCGACTGGTTCAGGTTGTCGTAGCTCGCCTTGATCTTGAGCCAGTTGAATTCGAGTTCGAGCTGCTCGACCGGGCGCCATTGCAGCGAGGCGGTATAGCTGGTGCGCTCGCGCTCCTGTTCGAAGTACGACGTGCCGAAGGCGTTGGGGCTGCGCGCGTTCAGGTTGGCGGTGAGGGTCGCAGCGCAGTCGCCCAGACAGCCGCGGGTGCGCGAGTCCACCGGGTTGTCGGCGTTGCCGCCCGCCCACTGGTTGGCCGCCATGGTGCCGTAGGATTCCAGGCCGTCGCGGCGCAGTTGGTCGGTCGCGCGCTGGACCGAGACCGAGATTCCGAAGGTCTCGTCGGCGTTCTTCCAGCTCCCCATCAAGGCGCCTTGGACGTCGCCCTTCTCCGAACGGTCATTGTAGAGATAGGCCAGCGAGCCTGCGAGGGCGCCCGCCTTCATATCGAAGGGTCGGCGGGTGCTGACGATCACCGTGCCGCCGATGCTGCCTTCGTCGATCCGCGCCTCGGGCGTCTTGTAGACATCGACCCGGCCGACGATCTGGGGCGCCAGCAGCGCGTAGTTGAACGTCCGGCCCGGAGTATCGAGGATGAACCAGTCCGCCGAGGCCACGGTCTGGCCGTTCAGCAGGGTGCGGTTGAGCGCCGGGTCGGTGCCCAGGATGGAGACCTTCTCGCCTTGGCCGAAGGCGCGGTCGACCGTCACCCCGGGAACCATGGTGATGGCTTCAGCGACGTTGGTGTTCGGAAACTTGCCCACGTCCTCGGCGGTCACCGAGTCGACGATGGCGTCCGCATTGCGCTTGGTTTCCAGCGATTGCTGCAACGATGCGCGGATGCCGGTGACCACCAGCTCCTCGACTTGACTATCCTGTGCAAAGGACGGGCTGGCGCCGGCGACGGCCAAAAGGCTCGCGGACGCGATCAGGATGGACTTACGATGCTTATTCACTCGGCTTCTCCCCTATGTCCGGGCCTTTCCCCGGAGCCGACGCAAGCCCAATCCGATACCAATTCTTCGCCTAGCCCTGCGATGAATGGCCTACATTGACCTTGCCGAGCCGAACTGTGCGCAGTTTCATAAAATTGACAAGCCCAAAAAGAGACCAATTGAACTTATCGTATATATTGGTATCTAAATGGTCTCACGATACGTCGGCGGGGCATAAGCCGACAGTCGCCGCGGAGAGACGCCTTTGACCTTTTCGGAACGCATAGGCCGACTGGACGAGCAGGACCCCGCTCCGCTCTACCGTCAGCTCCAACGCGCCCTGCGCGAGGCGATCTCCAGCCGCGTGCTCGCGCCCGACGACGCCCTGCCGGCCGAGCGCGAATTCGCCGACGAGCTGGGCGTCTCCCGAATCACCGTGCGCAAGGCGCTGGACGGCCTGGTCGGCGAAGGCCTGCTGATCCGGCGGCAGGGCGCAGGCACCTTCGTCGCCGCCCGGGTCGAGAAGAACTTCTCCAAGCTGTCGTCCTTCACCGAGGACATGATCTCGCGCGGTCGCGCGCCGCATTCGGCCTGGCTGTCGCGCGCCGAGGGTCAGGTGACGCCCGAGGAATCCCTGACGCTGGGCCTGTCGCCCGGCGCACCGGTCTATCGCTTCCACCGGATTCGCTATGCCGACGGCGCGCCCATGGCGCTGGAATATTCGACCTTGCCGGCTTTCTGCATGCCCAGCCCCGACTTCGTGGAGGCTTCGCTCTACGAGGCCCTGGAAAAGACCGGCCACCGGCCGGTGCGCGCCCTGCAGCGGCTGCGCGCCGTCCTCTTCACCGACGAACAGGCCGAACGGCTTGGCGTTGCGCCCCGCGATGCGGGCCTGCTGATCGAGCGGCGCGGCTTCCTGAAGGACGGGCGCACGGTCGAGGTCACCCAGTCCTACTATCGCGGCGACGCCTACGACTTCGTCGCCGAACTGAACGCCCTTTGAGATGAGCCCCCGGAGACGCCGCGTGACCAAGCCCCCCGCCCTGCGCCCGGAAGACACGCGCATGTTCCAGGAGGCCGCCGAGGCGCCGCAGGTCGTCGCCCGCCTGCTCGCAGCCAACCGCCAGGCCGCTCACGCCCTGGGCGCAGAGCTACGGGCCGCCCCGCCGCGCGCCGTCGTCACCTGCGCCCGCGGCTCCTCCGACCACGCGGCCACCTACGCCAAATATCTGATCGAGACCGCGACCGGGGTCGTCACCTCTTCGGCCGCCCTATCGGTCAGCTCGGTCTACGCCGCCGAGCCGAAGCTGGAGGGCATGCTCTATCTGGCCGTCTCGCAGTCGGGGAAGAGCCCGGACCTGCTGGCCGCGGTGGAAGCCGCCAGGCAGGGCGGCGCGCTCACCCTCGCCCTGGTCAATGACGAAACCTCGCCCCTGGCGGACCTGGCCGATAAGGTGCTGCCGCTGCACGCCGGCCCCGAGGTCAGCGTCGCGGCGACCAAGTCCTACATCGCCGCCCTGGCCGCCATCGCCCAGCTCGTCGCCGCCTGGACGCAGGACGAGGCGCTGGAAGCGGCGCTCGACGCCCTTCCGGACACCCTGGCCCAGGCATGGACGCTCGACTGGAGCGCTGCAGCCCTTCGCCTGAAGACCGCCCACAACCTCTATGTCCTCGGTCGCGGGGTCGGCTTCGGCGTCGCTCAAGAGGCGGCCCTGAAATTCAAGGAGACCTGCGGCCTGCACGCCGAGGCCTTCAGCGCCGCCGAGGTGCTGCACGGCCCCATGGCCCTGGTGCAAAAGGATTTTCCCGTACTGGTCTTCGCCCAGGACGACCAGAGCGAAGAGGGCGTCGCCGCGCTCGCCCGCGATCTCGCGGCCCGCGGCGCGGACGTGATGATGGCCGGCGCCGGCGGCGGCCTGCCGACCCTGCCCGCTCATCCGGCGCTGGAGCCGATCGTCCGAATCCAGGGCTTCTATCGCATGGCCAACGCGCTCTCGATCCTGCGCGGCCACGACCCGGATCGCCCTCCCCACCTCAACAAGGTGACCGAGACCGTCTGATGCCCACCGCGCTCGTCAACGGCCAGGTTCTGACTCCCCAGGGCTTCCAGGCGCTCGATGTCGTCGTCGAGGGCGAACGGATCGTCGAGGTCGGCGCTCGCGTGACCGCCGACCGCCGCATCGACCTCGAAGGCGGCTACCTGCTGCCAGGCTTCATCGACACCCAGGTCAACGGCGGCGGCGGGGCGCTGTTCAACGACGCGCCGACGGTCGAGGCCATCGCCACCATCGGCGCCGCGCATCGCGCCTATGGAACCACCGGCTTCCTGCCGACCCTCATCAGCGACGATCTGGCGACCGTGGCCCAGGCCATCGCCGCAGTCGACGCCGCCATCGAGGCTGGCGTGCCCGGCGTGCTGGGCATCCACATCGAAGGCCCCTTCCTCAGCGAGGAGCGCAAGGGCGTACACGACGCCTCGAAATTCCGCACCCTGGACGACGCCTCGATCGACCTGCTCACCTCGGCCCGGCGCGGCCGCACCCTGGTGACCCTGGCGCCCGAGACCACCACCCCGCGGATGATCGCCCGGCTGGCCGCCGCCGGCGTGACGGTCGCGGCCGGCCACACCAACGCCACCTACGACGTGCTGACCGGCGCCCTGGAGGCTGGCGTCACCGGCTTCACCCACCTTTTCAACGCCATGTCGCCGCTGACCAGCCGCGAACCGGGGGCGGTGGGCGCGGCTTTGGAGAGCCAGGAGGCGTGGTGCGGGATCATCGCCGATGGCCGCCATATCCATCCGGCCGTCCTGCGCATCGCCTTCGCCGCCAAACGGCGCGACCGCTTCATGCTGGTCACGGACGCCATGCCCAGCGTCGGCATGGCCGACAAGCGCTTCACGATCCAGGGTCGCCCCATCCGGGTGGTCGACGGCGTCTGCGTGGACGAGAACGGCACGCTTGCCGGGTCGGACCTCGACATGGCCGGCGCGGTGGCCAACGCCGTCCGCATGGCGGGCCTCCCGCTGGAAGAAGCCGCCCGCATGGCCTCCGCCTATCCGGCCGCCTTCCTGGGCCTGGGCCTGGGCGAGGGCTATGGGCGGATCGCCGTCGGCGCACGCGCCGACCTCGTCCTGCTGGACGCCGGGCTCAAGGCCGTCCGCACCTGGATCAGCGGATCAGATATTGCGAGTCATTCGCAAATATGATCGACTGGCGAGCATGGAAAGCCCTGCGCCCGCCTCGCCCTACATGCTGTTCGACGTGGCCCTGAAGGCCAAGACACCGCTCACGCCCAACCTCTCGCGCCTGACCTTCCACGGCGAACAGGTGCGCAGGATGGCGACGCTCTCGCCCGACCAGAGGATCAAGATCTTCTTCCCTGATCCCCAGGGCCGGCCGCCGGCCCTGATCCACACGCCGGACTGGTATGCGCGCTACAAGCAGACCGACGCGGCCGTCCGGCCGCCGATGCGCACCTACACCATCCGCCATCTGCGCGCCGAAGCGGGCGAGGTCGACGTCGATTTCGTACTTCATGGCGACAATGGCCCGGCCTCGGCCTGGGCCACGCACGCGGAGCCGGGCGAGAGCTTGCAGATCATGGCCCCCAACCGCGCCTTTTCGGGCGACGCCGGGGGCTATGAATGGAAGCCGCCCGCCGGTTTGAAGCAGCTCCTGCTGATCGCCGACGAAACCGCCCTTCCCGCCCTGGCCGGCATATTGGATGAGCTCGCGGCCCTCCCTGCGCCCCCGAAGACCCAGGCCTTCATCGAGGTGGCCGCGCCGGAAGACCGGTTGCCCCTCCCGAGCTGGCCGGGCCTGGTGGTCGAATGGATGCCGCGCGGCCTGGGCGCGCCCGGCGCCTTGATGATCGGCGCGGCGCGACGGGCCGTCCTGCCGGCCTCCCTCGTGCGCAGCGCGCCGGCCCTGGCCGAGGTCGATGTCGACCAGGCCATCCTCTGGGACCGCGCCGCGCCCGAAGATCCGGGCTTCTACGGCTGGGTGGCTGGCGAAGCGGCGGCGGTACTGGCCATTCGCCGCCTGCTGATCGCCGACCGCAAGGCGCCCCGCCAGGCTCTCAACCTGATGGGCTACTGGCGCGAGGGCCGCGTCCTGGATTGAGGGCCGGACGGAACCCGAATGGACTTTGCCGATTGGAGAGCGGAGGCTGCCGCGCTGTCTGCACGCCCGCATCCACGGAGAACGCGCCATGAAACTCGTCACCAGCTTGAGCTTCCAGGGCCAATGCCGGGCCGCCTTCGATTTCTACGCCAAGGCGTTGGGCGGAAAGGTCACTGCGGCCTTTCCCTACGGCGAAGGACCGCCCGACATGCCGGTCGATCCCAAGTACAAGGACTGGCTGATGCATTGCTGGCTGGAGGTCGGCGACCAGACGCTGATGGGCGCGGACATGGCGCCCGAGTTCGCCCCCAACATCGACAAGTCCAAGAACGGCTTCGACGTCACCTATCACACCGACGACGCCGATGAGGCCCGCCGCGTGTTCGACGCCCTGGCCCAGGGCGGCAAGGTCACCATGCCCTTCGCCGAGACCTTCTGGTCGCCCGGCTATGGCGGGCTGGTCGACCAGTTCGGCATCCCCTGGATGGTCAACACCAATCCCGGTCCCGACTGGAAACCGGCGCCAGCAGGCTAAACGGCCCGCTGGCGCTGCGCCTTCGTCAGATCTGCGCGAAGGCCTGTTCGAGATCGGCGAGGATATCCTCGATGTTCTCGAGCCCGACGGACAGCCGCACCACGTCGGGGCCCGCCCCTGCCGCCGCCTGGTCCTTTTCCGGAAGCTGGCGGTGGGTGGTGGAGGCCGGGTGGATGATCAGGCTGCGGGTGTCGCCCAGATTGGCCAGGTGCGAGAAGAGCTTCACCGCTCCGACCAGCTTGACCCCGGCCGCATAGCCGCCCTTGACCCCGAAGGTGAACACCGAGCCGGCGCCCTTCGGCGTGTAGCGTTGGGCCATCGCATGGTACGGATTGCTCTCCAGGCCGGCATAGGACACCCACTCGACCTTCGGATTGGCCTCCAGCCACTTGGCCACGGCCAAGGCGTTGTCGGCGTGGCGTTGCATGCGCAGCGGCAGGGTCTCGATCCCGGTCAGGATCATGAAGGCGTTGAACGGCGAGATCGACGGGCCGAGGTCGCGCAGCCCCAGCGCGCGGCAGGCGACGATGAAGGCCGCCGGGCCGAACGCCTCGGTGAACACCTTGCTGTGATAGCTGGGGTTCGGCTGGGTCAGATAGCCGAACTTGTCGCTCGCGGCCCAGTCGAAACGGCCGGAATCGATGATCGCCCCGCCCATGGAGTTGCCATGGCCGCCGAGGAACTTGGTCAGCGAGTGCACGACGATGTCGGCGCCATGCTCGATCGGACGGCAGAGGTAGGGGCTGGCCAGGGTGTTGTCGACGATCAGCGGCACGCCCCCGTCATGAGCGACCTTGGCGATGGCGGCGATGTCGGTGATCACCCCGCCCGGATTGGCGATGGACTCCACGAAGACCGCGCGGGTCTTGCCGTCGATGGCCGCTGCGAAGTCGGCCGGATCGTCGCTGTCGATGAAGCGGGTCTCCCAGCCCATGCGCTTGAACGATTGGCCCAGTTGGTTCAGCGACCCGCCGTAGAGCTTGCGCGAGGCGACGATGTTGCAGCCCGGCTCCATCAGGGTGTGGAACGCCAGGAACTGGGCCGCATGCCCGCTGCCCACCGCCAGGGCCGCGATCCCGCCCTCCAGGTCGGCGACGCGCGCTTCGAGCACCCCGCTCGTGGGGTTGCCGAGCCGGGTGTAGATGTTTCCGGCCGCCTCGAGGTTGAACAGGTTGGCCGCATGGTCGGCGTCATCGAAGACGAAGGCCGTGGTCTGATAGATCGGGGTGATCCGGGCCTTGGTGGTCGGGTCGGGCGCGGCGCCGGCGTGGATGGCGCGGGTTTCGAAATTCTGGGTCATGCGGCGTCCTCTTGCATCTCGCTGTCTGGGACCTAGCCCGGCATGCGGCGAAAGGTCCAGCCGGGGCGGCTCGCGGGCGGCGCCAGATTTCCTGCGTCGGGACTAAAGGCGGCCAGGCGATCCCTCAGGAAGCAGGAATCCGGGCCTTGGCGAAGCCTGCCCAGCAGTCGTCATAGTCGAGCTGGACGAGTGGGGTTTCGGCGGCGAACCGGGTGGGGCGGATCACCCAGCGGCTTTCGAACATGAAGGCCATGGCGTCCTCGATCTTGTGGGGCGCCAGCTCGGCGGCGACCGCCTTTTCGTAACTCTCACGGTCGGGGCCGTGGCTGGCCATGCAGTTGTGCAAACTGGCCCCCCCGGGGGCGAAGCCGCCGGCCTTGGCGTCATAGGCGCCGTGCACCAGCCCCATGAATTCACTCATGATATTCCGATGGAACCAGGGCGGGCGGAATGTATGTTCGGCCACCATCCACCGGGGCGGAAAGATCACGAAGTCGCAATTGGCCACACCCGGAACCTCGGACGGCGAGGTCAGAACCGTGAAGATCGACGGATCGGGGTGGTCGTAGCTGACGGTGTTGATCGTATTGAAGCGCGACAGGTCGTACTTGCAGGGCGCGAGATTGCCGTGCCATGCGGCCACGTCCAGCGGACTGTGGTCCAGCGTCGTGGTCCATAGGCCGCCCTGGAATTTCTGAACGACCTCAGTGGGTTCGTCTCGATCTTCGAACCACGCGACCGGATGGAGAAAGTCGCGCGCATTGGCCAGGCCGTTGGCCCCGACCGGCCCGAGCTCCGGCAGCCGGAACGGCGCGCCGTAGTTTTCGCACACATAGCCGCGGGCCGGCCCATCGAGTTCGACTCCGAACCGGACGCCCCGCGGAAGCACCGCAATCTCGCCCGGCGCGATCTCCAGGCGGCCAAGTTCCGTCGCCAGCCGAAGCGCCCCCTGCTGTGGCACGATCAACAGCTCGCCGTCGGCGTCGCAGAACACCCGCCCCTGCATCGAGCGGTTGGCGCCATAGAGGTGGACGCCGATCCCCGCCTGCGCCGAGACATCCCCATTGCCGGCATAGGTCACCAGGCCGTCGACGAAATCGGTCGGTTCCATGGGAATGGGCGCCGGATCCCACCGCAGGCGGTTGGGGCTAGGCGGAACTTCATTGAACGGGCCGGAACAGATCAGCTTCCCGCCCTCGTAGCGCTTGAACGGCGAATGGCTGGCGGTCGGGCGCAGGCGGTAGAGCCACGAGCGCCGGTTCTCGTGCCGCGGCGCGGTGAAGGCGCTGCCCGAAAGCTGCTCGGCGAACAGCCCGAACGGCGTCCTCTGCGGCGAGTTCTGGCCGACAGGCAAGGCCCCTGGGACCGCTTCGGTCTCGAAGCTTCCGCCGAAGCCCGACATGTAACTCAGCACCATGGTCTCGCCCCGGCCGGACGTCCCATCGCCGCCCTATTCGGCCGCGTCCACCTTGATGACGCCGCGGCGGATCTGGTCGAGTTCGATGGACTCGAACAGGGCCTGAAAGTTCCCATTGCCAAAGCCCCCGTTGCCTTTGCGCTGGATAATCTCGAAGAAGATCGGGCCGAACAGGTTCTCGGTGAAGATCTGAAGCAGGATACCCTCCTTCTCCACATCGCCGTCGATCAGAATGCGGTTCCTCTTCAGCCGCTCCAGATCCTCGCCATGGCCGGGCACGCGCTTGTCGACCAGTTCGTAATAGGTCTCGATGGTGTCCTGCAGCTTGACGCCGCGGGCGCGCAGACGTTCCACGGTCGCGTAGATATCGTGGGTGGTGAAGGCCAGATGCTGGATGCCCTCACCATTGTATTCACGGATGAATTCCTCGATCTGAGAGGCGTCGTCCTGGCTTTCGTTCAGCGGGATGCGAATGGCCTTGTCCGGCGCGATCATCGCCTGGCTGAACAGACCCGTCGCCTGTCCCCGGATGTCGAAGGACTTCTGCTCCTCGAAGCCGAAGATCCGACTGTAGAAGCTCGACCAGTCATGCATGTGGCCGCGCTCGACGTTGTGGGTCAGGTGATCGAGCAGGTCGAGCCCGACGCTGTTCATCGCCTCGGCTTCGGCCGCGCCTGCGATCTGCTTCCAGCCGTCATAGAGGCCGCCCTCCTCCCCGTAATAGTCGATGAGATAGAGCAGCGAACCGCCGATGCCTTCCAGCACATGGGCGTTGGGAAAGGCGCTCCGCGAGGCGTCCGCCGCCTTGGCGCCCCGCGAGAGGGCCAGTTCGTAAGCGGATCTTGCATCAGCCACACGGAAGGCCATGCCGTTGGCCGAGGCGCCATGAATGGCGCGGAATTCGGCCGCCTGACCGTCCGGCTCCGTATTGACCAGCAGGTTGATGCGGCCCTGCTTGTAGCGGGTGATCGTCTTCGTCGGGTGCGTGGCGCAGGCGGTGAAACCGAGTTGCTCGATCAACGCCGTCATCTTGGCCGCATCGGGGCTGGTGAATTCGACGAACTCGAAGCCGTCGAGACCAATGGGGTTTTCGGGAGTCACGGACATGTCGGGCGTCTCCTTCGAAACAGGGGCCCTTGCGGTCGCCCCCGATCGAAATGATTTTACGACCTAACCCCAGGGCGTGCCTTTCAAACTGGCGGTATTTTCGCGATAATCTGACACGTTGTTTCAGAAACCGGTGAAATCGTGAAAGACGATAATCATCTCGACGAGATCGACCGTAAGCTGCTGCGCGCCTTGCAACAGGACGCTTCCCTCAGTCACGCCGCCCTGGCCGAACTGGTCGGCGCCTCGCCAGCCTCCTGCTGGCGGCGGATCAAGGCTCTGGAGGCCTCCGGCGTGCTGCGGGAGGCCGTTCGCCTGGTCGATCCCGAGAAGGTCGGCCGCGGGGTCAATGTCATGTGTCAGCTACGCATGAAGTCCCACGCCGCCGGGCCGCGACAGGAGTTCGAAGCCTTCCTGCGCGGCCGGCCCGAGGTGATGGAATGTCACGCCATGTCCGGCGAGTGGGATTACTTGATGCGCGTCGTGGTGGCGGACGTCGCCGGCTACGAGCACTTTCTGATGGGCGTGGTCCTGAACCACCCAAATGTCGCCACCGCGGCCTCCCACTTCGCCCTCAACCAGGTGAAGTACACCACCGCCATGCCGGTCTGACCCAGCCGCACGCTTGACCTCGCCGCCTCTCGCCCGCCAAAGCTGCACCAGACATGATCGCGCCAGGAGTCACCGTGAACCCGTTTCCCGACGACATCTTCACCGAACCGGAAAACGTCGATCCGAACGGCTTGGCTAACCTCGGCCCCCTGCGCCGGCTGGCCGGCGTGTGGGAAGGGCGCAAGGGCCTGGATGTGAATCCCAAGGCCGATGGTCCCGAACGGCGCGAATATATCGAGCGCATCGAGATGACGCCGATCGACCCCCAGGCAAACGGCCCCCAGCTCTTCTATGGCCTGCGCTATCACGTCCGGATCATCGCGGTCGGCGAGGAGACCACCTTCCACGACCAAGTCGGCTACTGGCTGTGGGAGCCCGCGACAGGGCTTGTGATGCAGAGCCTGGCCATCCCCCGCGGCCAGACGGCCCTGGCGGGCGGCAAGGCGACCGAAACCGGCCTCAAGGTCAGCGCCAGGCGCGGCGAGACCGAATACGGCATCAGCTCCACAGCCTTTCTGGAGCACGCCTTCCGGACCGAGTCCTACACCTTGGAGATCACCTTCCACGACGACGGAAGCTGGAGCTACATCTCCGACACCATGCTGGCCGTCTTGGGCCAGGAGGGCCTGTTCCAGCACCGCGACCACAACACCCTGACCAAGGTCGCCGAACCTCAGGGCAATCCTCTGATGCGCAGGCAGGACGGCCTGGACCTCTGAGGTCTCAGCGGATTGACACCTGGCTCAAGTCGCCGAGAGCATCTTCTCGATGCTTTCGGCGACCGTGGGGTGATAGGTCGGCCGCGCCTTTTCGAAGACCGAACGAGCGATCGGCCGACCCCACTCTCCTTGCTTCATGAGCCCGGCATAGAGCGACCTGATCAGCAGGCCGCGGCCGATGGAGGTCAGGAAGGCCTCCAGCGACGGCAAGGCGGGCTCATAACGGTTCGCGATCGCCAACTCCAACCAGGCCGAACGAATATAGGCGTTGCTCGAGTCCGACAATTTCAGGGTCGTGTCGAGATCATCCAACTGCGCCTTCGAGAGCTTGCGCGGCAGGTTGTTCAGGAAGCGCTGCCACTCCTGCGTCGTCCAGGCTCCCGCTGACAGGCGCGAAGCCGGCGCGCCCGCTTCGAACATGGCGATCTGGGCGTCGACTCGCGCCAGCGCTTCCGATTTCACGTGCACCGCGTTTGACGGCAGGCCGCCCTCGTAGGCCCATCGGTCGAGATCCAGCTTCGCCTCGAGCGCCGTATCCCCCTTGATGAGATTGGCCCTCAGATCCTTGAGGAACCCCGCCGTTGTCTGAGGCTGGAAGGCATGGCGATCGAAATAGGACCGGAGGTACGCATCCCAGCGCGCCCGCCCAACGATCGTCTCGATGGTCCGCAGAAACACCGCGCCCTTGAAATAGGCGAGCTGCCCCCCTGTCTCCCCATAGAGCTTGGTGCCGTCGGCGGTCGGACCGCCCGCCTCCAGAATGTCGGCCTGCATCTCGCCCCAGTCGAGGTCCGCCTCCAGCTGGGCCCGTGGCGCGCCGTACAGCGCTTCCATGATGCGGTTCTCGAAATAGGTCGTGAAACCCTCGTTCAACCAGGTGTCCGGCCAGGTCGCATTCGTGACCAGGTTCCCCGACCAGCTATGGGCCAGCTCATGAGCCACCAGGCCGACATTCGCCCGATCGCCGGTTATGAACGTCGGCGTCAGAAAGGTAAGCGTCGGATTTTCCATGCCGCCGAAGGGAAACGACGGTGGCAGGACGAGGACATCGTAACGTCCCCACCGATAGGGGCCGTAGAGCTTCTCGGCCGTCGCAACCATCTTCTCGGTGTCAGCCAGCTCGTTCGCGGCGCGATCCAGCATTGCCGGTTCGGTGTAGACGCCGGTGCGCGGACCGAGCTCCCTGTACGCCAAATCCCCGACCGCGATGGCGATCAGGTAGGGCGGGATGGAATGATCCATCTTGAAGCGGAAGGCGCGCCGCCCCTCGCCGGCCGGTTCGCCCTCTGGCGTGAGGCGCTCACCGCTCATGACGGCGGTCATCCCCTCAGGCACGACGATCCGCGCCGACCAGGTCTGGCGAATTCCCGGGCTGTCCTGAGTGGGAATCCAGCTTCGGTTGTTGATGTCCTGCCCCTGGCTGAAGAGGTACGGTCGGCGCTTGCCCGCCGTCAGCGAAGGCTCCAGCCATTGAAGCGCCCGCGCCTCCGGCCTGGAGGCGTAGCTGATGACGATCCTCCGCGCACCGGCAAGCTGGATCGTCAACGGCGCGCCGAGTTCCGGATCGCTCTCGCCCACCGACCAGACCAGGTCGCGGCCGTTTCCATCCTTGACCGACACGATGTCGAGGCCGAGATCGTCGAGCACGACGGCCGATGCGCCCGGCTTCGCCTCGATGTCCAACCTCGCCACGCCGCTGATGGTTCTGCTGGCGAAGTCCACCGTCAGGTCCAGGTCGACATGCGACACCCGCGCCACCAGGGGCTGGGCATAGGACTTGGCGTCCCGCGCATCCGCGGTCGTCAGGATCGGGGCGACTACCCGCTCTGCAGCCAGCACCGCCTGCGGGGCGAAAGCCGACACCGCGCAAGCCATCAGAAAACCACGAACCGCAACACGCATGCTCAACCTGCCGCCATAGACTCAAACCACCGCCCAAGCGGCCGCCGTCCATAGCAGGCATTCAAGCCGGCTGGCCTGTCGACTCATTTCCCGATACTTCTCCGGCGCTCAACTCGAACCGGACCCGCATATGGCCGACTGCTCCGCGTTCGCCGGACACGAATTGATTGCCCGCGGCCCTCTGCCGAAGGTCGCCCTGGCGGCGAAGGCCGCATGGGATGACGGGCGGGCCAGGCTGCTCATTTTCGACGACGAGACCGGGCGGCAGATCGAAATCGACTTCCGCGGCGACTCCGCCGAGGTCGCCGCAAAGCTGGCTTCGCCGCCACCGCAGCGAGGAAGACCCCGGCTCGGCGTCACGTCTCGCGAAGTCACCCTGCTGCCCAGCCATTGGGAATGGCTGGCGGAACAACCTGGCGGCGCATCGGCCACCTTGCGCCGCCTTGTCGACGCCGCCCGCCGCGGGGAAGCCGGTCGACGGCGCGAGGCGCAGGAGGCCGCCCATCGCGTGCTCTTCGCCCTGGCCGGCGACCTGCCGGCGTTCGAGGAGGCCAATCGCGCCTTCTACGCCTCCGAATGGGATCGCGTGGAAGACCTGACCTCGTTCTGGCCGCCCGATGTGCGGTCATACGTCCTGGACATGATCGGCCGCGTCCGCGCATTCGACCTCGATCAAGCTAGGTAGCCGCACGAACCCCAAGCCCGGCGAAGAAGGCGGCCACGCCCGCCGCGAACCAGGGGCCTGACCTGGCGAGCCATGTCGAGAATGTCGCCACGCCCGCGACGCGGTCACGCTGAGCCTCCAGGTCGTCGATGCGGCTGAGCGCCGAGCGCAGCTCCCCCCGCAAGGTCTCGACCAGCTTGCCGGCCTCCTGCGCCTCGAGCCGCGCCAGCCGCTCGCGCACGTCATCGACCTTGTTGGTCAAACCTTCCAGGCGCTTGGTCTGCGCCGCCAGATTTTCGCTGATCTGCCTCAAGGCCAGCACCTGAGCTTCGTGCAGCGCTTCGATCAAGGGAGCCATGCCGCTCCCTGCATCGAGAGCCCCGCTCATGGCGTCCATCGCCCGGCTCTTCGTCGCCCAGCGCCGCCGACACCGCCGACGCCCCCGCCCGCGACAGGTCTCGACGCCGCCGGAATATCGATCGGGTCGGGCGCCTCGGCGCCGAAGCCGTCATCGGGATCGCGCAGTATGCTTCCGATGTCGTAGAGCAGTTGCGCCCGCGACTTCCGGCTCACGAATGGCTCGCTGGCGGCGGGCTTGGACGCAATCCTGGCGATCGCCGCCGCCAATCCGCCGTGGAGGGCGAAGGTCATAGCTTGAAACCCGAAATGGTCGATCCGAGCTGTGCGGCCTGGCCTTGCACTTGAACAGGCCGGGACGGGTCGGCGCCAGCCGCGCGGCCTGCCACTGGATCGCGGCGATGCGCAGCTTGGCGATCTGCAAGGTCTCGGGCGTCGCCGCCTCGGCGATCTCGCGCACCTCGTCGAACAGGCGGAAGGCCTGGATCTCGCGGGCCACCGCGTACATCTCGGCGAACTCGGGATAGCGGTGCAGCCAGAGATAGAACCCGCTCTGCGAGGGCATGGCCGGGTCGCGGCAGATGATATGCAGCGCCTCGCCCTCGCCGATCCGCCGGCATAGCTCGGCGCCGACCTTGGCGCTGTAGCGGCTGGGCCGTCCGCCCTTGGCCGGCCCGCCGGCCGCCGCACGGACCGTCGCGAACGCCTCCCCGAACTCCGAATGCGAGGAGGTCCAGGCCTCGACGGTCGAGCGCGGCGGCATGTTCCGCTCGCGGCAGATGGCCGCCAGGCTCTCGCCCTTGGCGATGCGCGCGCAGATGCCGCGCGCCAGTTCGGGGCTATAGCGCCCCACGACCCGCGCGCGCCGCGCAGGCTCGGTCGATCTGCTCATGTCGAGAAAGCTCCGCCGGCGGCGACCCGCCGCTTCGGCTCAAGAGGATTTCAGGGCTTCGGCCGACCGGTGGGCGAACGTCTCTATTCCGCCGTCGGCCTCACACGCCGG
>MEEW01000014.1 GCA_001724985.1 Phenylobacterium sp. SCN 69-14 | reverse complement strand
GAGGCCGCCCAAGCCGGCCTGCCCATGAAGGCCCAGGTCTGCGGGCGGCCGGTCGGGGTGCTGTTCGGCCTGGAGCTGACCCTCAACCCCTTCAGCCATCACACCGCCTATCGCGAGATCGCCGGGCGGCCGCTGGACGCGCGGGTCGCGGCGCTGCGCGATCCGGACTTCCGCGCCCGGCTGCTGGCCGACAGCGGCGAGGCGGCGCCCGCCTTCGCCGCCAACATGACGCGCAACTGGAAGGTCATGTTCCTGATGGGCGAGACGCCGGACTACGAACAGACGCCGGACCGCACGGTCCTGGCGCTCGCCAACGCCCGCGGCGCGGACCCGGCGGAGCTGGCGCTCGATCACATGCTGACCGGCGACGGGCGCGGCATGCTCTACCTGCCGTTCCTCAACTATGCGGACGGGAGCCTCGATCCCTCCCACGCCATGCTGAGCGACCCCAACACCGTACCGGGCCTGTCGGACGGCGGGGCGCATGTCGGCATGATCTGCGACGGCTCGTTCCCGACCTCGAACCTCACCCACTGGACGCGCGATCGCACGCGCGGCGCGCGCCTGCCGCTGGAAGCCATGGTGCGGATGCAGAGCCACGACACGGCTCAGGCCCTTGGCCTCTTCGACCGCGGCCTGGTCGCGCCGGGCTACCGGGCCGACCTCAACGTCATCGACTACGACCGGCTGTCGCTGCACGCGCCCAGCGTCGCCTACGACCTGCCGGCCGGCGGGCGGCGGCTGATCCAGCGGGCCGAGGGTTATGCGGCCACCCTCGTCGCAGGCCAGGTCACCTATCGCGACGGCCAGCCGACCGGCGCCCTGCCCGGCCGCCTGCTGCGTGGGGCGCAGGCCGCCCCTGCGGCGATGGCGGCGCAATAGCGCCTTCACCCCCGCCCCGACGCAGGCCATAAGCGGGGGATGGCCGCCTCCCCTGCGCCCTCGCCTTCCTTCGACGACGCGCCGGATCTGGAACGGGCGCGCGACATCCTGCGCCGCACCTTCGGGCACGCCGATTTCCGGGGACGCCAGGCCGAGGTCATCGCCGAGGTGCTGGCCGGGCGCAGCGCCATGGCCGTGCTGCCGACCGGCGGCGGCAAGAGCGTCTGCTACCAGATCCCGGCCATGCTGCGGCCTGGCCTTGGGCTGGTGGTCTCGCCGCTGATCGCCCTGATGACCGACCAGGTGGCGGGGCTCCAGCAGCTCGGCGTCGCCGCCGCCAAGCTGGATTCCACCGGCGACCCGAGCGAGCGCGCCCAGACCTGGGAACGGATCGACCGCGGCGAACTGGACCTGCTCTATGTCTCGCCCGAAGGCCTGATGCAGCCCTGGATGCTGGAACGCCTGTCGCAGGTCCCGCTGGCGCTCATCGCCATCGACGAGGCGCACTGCGTCAGCCAGTGGGGCCACGACTTCCGGCCCGAATACCGGATGCTGGGGCGGCTGGCCGACCTCTTTCCCGGCGTGCCGCGGCTGGCGGTGACCGCCACCGCCGACACCCGCACGCGCGAGGATATCCGCGCCGAGCTGCGGCTGCAGGAGAGCTGCGAATTCGTCGCCAGCTTCGCGCGGCCCGAACTGGCGCTCAGCGCCGAGCGCAAGCGCGGCGCCGGCCACAAGCGGGTGCTGGAGCTGGTCGCCGCCCGGCCAGGCCGTTCGGGCGTGGTCTATGCCGGGTCGCGCGACGGGGTGGACAAGCTGGCCCAGGCGCTGCGCGACGAAGGCGTGCCCGCGCTCGCCTATCACGCCGGGCTCGACAAGACGGTGCGCGCCGAGCGGCTGGAGAAGTTCCTCGAGGCCGACGAGGCGGTGATGGTCGCGACCATCGCCTTCGGCATGGGGGTCGACAAGCCCGACGTCCGCTATGTGATCCACGCCGACCCGCCGGCCTCGGTCGAGGCCTACTGGCAGGAGATCGGCCGCGCCGGCCGCGACGGGGAGCCGGCCGAAGGCCTCACCCTCTACGGCGCGGCCGACATGGCCTGGGCGCTGCGCCGCCTGGACAGCCGCGACGTGGACGACAGCGTCAAGCAGGTGCAGGCGCGCAAGGTTCGCCAGCTCTACGCCATGCTGGACGGCACGGCCTGCCGCGCCGCCGCCGTGCGCCGCTATTTCGGCGAGGAAGGCGTCCAGCCCTGCGGCCAGTGCGACATATGCCTCGGCGAGGTGGAGACCATCGACGCCACGCGTCCGGCCCAGATGGCGTTGTCGGCCGTGCACCGCATGGGCGGGCGCTATGGCCGCGGGCGCATCGTCGATCACCTGCTGGGCAAGACCAAGGACCCGTCGGACTTCGAAGCTGGCCTGACCACCTTCGGCATCGGCGGCGAGCTGAGCGCGCTCGCCTGGCGCGATCTGATCGACCAGCTCCTGTTCGACGGCCTGTTGCGCGAGGACCCCAACGACGGGCGCCCGCTGATCGGGCTGGGCGACGCCGAGGGCGTGAAGGCGGTCTATCGCGGCGAGCGGCAGGTGGCCCTGCGCAAGCCGGCCGAGCCTGCGCCCTCCTCGCGCTCGCGCAGCCCGCGCCGCAAGGGGCGTGACGCCACCCCGCCGGTCGGGCCGCACGACGTCCCGGTGTTCGAGGCCCTGCGCGCCTGGCGCCGCGACGAGGCCGCCCGCCAGCACGTGCCGCCCTATGTGATCTTCCACGACCGCACCCTGGCCGAGATCGCCACGCACAAGCCCGCCGGCCTGCGCGACCTGGCCGCGCTGTCGGGCGTCGGGGAAGGCAAGCTGGAGCGCTATGGCGTCGCCGTGCTGCAGGTGCTGCGCGGCATGGACGCTTGAGGACGAAGGCCAGGGTCGTAATCACCGATTAACCTTGGCGACGATAGCTTGACGGTCCTTCTTGCGGGGCGAAGGACATGGCCAGGCGCGGCGCGATCCAGTCCATCCTGACCGAACCGGACCTCCCGGCCCCGCCCGCGCCCGCCGGCCCGACGCTGTTGCCTGTCGCGCGGCCGTCG
The DNA here is from genome assembly GCA_001724985.1 of Phenylobacterium sp. SCN 69-14. Taxonomy (GTDB): domain Bacteria; phylum Pseudomonadota; class Alphaproteobacteria; order Caulobacterales; family Caulobacteraceae; genus Phenylobacterium. The sequence goes on along the minus strand of MEEW01000014.1, from coordinate 22,274 downwards.
CTTCCCGGCTTCGAAGCCCTCGCCCCCTATCTGCGACGCATCGACGAGGGGCGCTGGTACTCCAATTTCGGGCCGCTGCTGACGACGTTCGAGGCTCGCCTGGCCGACCGCTTCGGCTCCGGCGCGCAGGTGGTCACGGTGGTCAATGCGACCCAGGCCCTGACCCTCGCCCTGCTGGCGCTCGACCTGCCGCGCGGCGCGCTCTGCATGGTCCCATCCTACACCTTCGTCGCCACCGCCCATGCGGTGGTCGCCGCCGGGCTGACGCCCTGGTTCGTCGACGTCGACCCGGCCGACTGGATGCTGTCGCCCGGCGCGGCGCGCGAGCTGCTGGCCACGGCGCCCGGCCCGGTGCGCGCCATCGTTCCGGTGGCCGCCTTCGGCGCCGCGCCCGACCTTGCCGGCTGGAAGGCCCTGCGCGAGGAAACCGGGATCGAGGTGGTGATCGACGCGGCCGCGGCCTTCGACACCGCCTGCGACTGCGACCTGCCGACCATCGTCAGCCTGCACGCCACCAAGGCGCTGGGCGTGGGCGAAGGCGGCTTCCTGGCCACGGCCGATCCGGGCCTGGCCGAGCGCGTACGTCGGCTGACCACCTTCGGCTTCCATGGCGAGCGGCTCGCCCTGGTCCCGGCCACCAACGCCAAGCTGTCGGAATACGCCGCCGCCGTGGGGCTGGCGGCGCTGGACGCGTGGCCCACCACCCGGCTGCGCTACCTGCGGGCCAGCCAGTTCATGCGCATGGCCCTGTCGCAGACTAAGATCGGCTTCCAGCCCGGCTGGGGCGCCGACTGGGTCACCAGCGTCTGCGTCGTGCGCCTGCCCGCCGGGGCCCACGCCGCCGAGGTCGAGGCCCGCCTGGAGGCGGACGGGGTGCAGACCCGCCGCTGGTGGGGCGAGGGATGCCACGCCAACCCCGCGTTCCGCGATCATCCGCGCGCCGGCCTGGCGACGACCAAAGCCCTGGCGCAAAGCGTCATCGGCCTGCCCTTCGCCGTCGACCTCGACGCGCAGGAGGCCTCGCGCATCGCCCTGGCCCTCGAGCGCGCGCTGGACGCCGGCCGCGGCTGATCGGCCAAGCGTCCGTGACCGCGCCGCACCCCTATCTCAATCCCCGCTATGTCGCGGCGCTGGAGGACGGCCTGCCCGCCCTGGCCGTGCCCGAATGGCGATCCTGGGCGATCCCGCGACCGATCCCCGGCGGCGGCCAGGACGCCATGGGCGTCTATCCGATGACGCCGCTGGCGACGGATGCCGACCTGGAAGGCGGCCTGGCCCGCTGCCGCGCGGCGGGCCTGGTCTCGCTGGTGATGGTCCCCGACCCGCTGGCCGCCCCCGATCCGGCCGCGCTGCAACGGGCCTTTCCGATCTGCCGCCCGTTCAAGACCCACTACCTGATCGACCGTTCCGCGCCCTTCGCGCCCAGCCGTCATCACCGCGAGCGCATCCGCCGCGGCCAGAGGCGCTGCCGGATCGAGCCGACCTCGCTGGCCCGTCACCTCGACGGCTGGCGGGCGCTCTATGCCGAGCTGTCGGCCAAGCGCGGGATCGCCGGGGCGGCCGCCTTCCGGCCCGGCTACTTCGAGGCCCTGGCCGCCGATCCGGCCATCTGCGCCTTCGCCGCCTTCGTCGGCGACGAACTGGCGGGCATGACCCTGTGGTTCGAGCATGAGGGCGTGGTCTACAACCACCTGACCGCCTCCAACGCCGCCGGCTACGCCAACAGCGCCAACTTCGCCCTCTACGCGGCGGCGGTGGAGCACTTCGCCAGCGGCGTCATCAATCTGGGCGGGCCGGCCGGCATGAGCGACGTTGGCGACGGCCTGGCGCAGTTCAAGGCCGGCTTCGCCAACGCCCGCACCCAGGCCTGGCTGTGCGGCGCCGTGCTCGACGACGAGCGCTACGCACGCCTCGCCGCCGGGCGCGAGACCGGCGCCTATTTCCCGGCCTATCGCGCTCCGGCCTGAACCTCGCGCACGGCGCGGGCGATGCGCGCCATGTCCGCTTCGCCATAGCGATGGTCGCAAGGCAGCGACACCAGCCGCCGCGACAGGTCGTGCGCCTGGGCGAACCTGGCCGGCGAGGGCAGGTCCGCCCAGTGGCGGGCGCAGAATACGCCGCGCGCCGCCATCCCCTGCACGAAGGCCGCCGCGTCCGGGACCAGGATCGGAAAGGCCAGGGGCGGCCAGGCCGGCGGCTCCGGCCACAGGGCGATGTCGGCCAGGGCGGCGGCCAGGAAACCGGCGTTGCGCCGCCGTGCGTCGATCAACGGCTGCGCCGCGCAGCCGCGCAGGACCTTCGTCGTCCGCGCCGACATCGCCGCGGCATCCACCGTGAACGCCGCCTCCTGGGCCTGGAAGGCGGGGAACCAGGTCTGCGGGGCCAGGCCCTCGGGGTCATGCGCGCGGGCCGCCTGGGCCCCAGCCTCGGTTCGCGAGGGCGGCGCGGACGGTTGGGGAAGTTCCGTCTCGGCGACCAGCAACCCGCCATCGCCGACGCCGATCAGCTTGCGCGGGCTGAAGAGCCGCACCGCGCCCCAGGCCGGTCCCGGCGCCAGGGCCTGGGCGCGGTCCTCGATCCACAGGACGTCGGGCTGCGAACGGGCCAGGGCCTGGAAGTCCTCGCCAGGCGGCCGGCCGAAATAGTCGATGCCGACCACCGCATCGCCCGGCCGCACCGACTGCAGATCTTCGAGCCGCGGCTCCAGCCGCTCGTCCACGGCGTACCAGGCCGCCTGTCGCCCGCCGGCGACCGCGCCCTCCATCAGGGCCGGGCAGGCATAGGCCGGCAGCCAGACCCGGCGCGCTCGCCTCTGCGCCAGCAGCGCCGCCAGGGCGCTGCGCGCCGAGGAATAGGCCGCCCAGCTCGCACCGGCCGTCCAGAAGTCCCAGAGGCTCAGGCCGGCGGCTTCGTCCGTAGACGGAAGAGGCAGGACGCTGCCGATCGTCCTCACGCCAGCCAGCGCGCGAACATGGCGCGATAGGCCGCTTCCAGCCGGCGGGTGAAGCCGGCCTCATCGCGGTAGGCCGAGGCGTCGAAGCCCTGCCGGGTCCGCGTCCGCAAGGCGTCCAGGGCGGCGTGGTCGGCGGTCAGGTCCAGCGCCTTGGCCACATAGTCGTCCCAGCTCTCGGCCACCAGTTCGGGCAGGCCGCAGGGCAGCACGGCGGGCAGGCCGATCCGCGCATAGAAGTCGGCGCCCTTCAGGGTCAGCACCGGCACGCCGTTGGCCAGGGCGTCGCAGGTGGTGGTGCCCCCCGGACAGGGCGAGGGGTCGAGCGCCAGGTCGATGTCCTGGAACTCCCTCAGATAGTCGAGGCCGCTGGTGTGGCCGCGGAACTCGAGCTGGTCGGGGTTCGCGCCCCAGCCGGCGAAGCGCGCGCGCGTCGCGCGTTGCAGCACCGGATCGACGAAATAGCTGTATTTCAGCACCAGCCGGTCCTGGGGCCGCGCCCGCAGGATCTTCGCCCAGGCCTCGACCGTCGCGTCGCTGAGCTTGGCGGGGTTGTTGAACGAGCCGTAGACGACATGACCGCGCGCCAGGGCCGGGGTCGCGACCAGGTCCGGGCGGTTCGCCGGCGGGCGGTAGGGAACCATGATCTCGCCGAGGTTCCAGATCTCCTCGCAGAACGCCTCCGCGGTCCCCGGCGCGTCCATCGACTGGGCGTGCAGCACATAGTCGATGCACGAAAGCCCCGTGGTCTGGACGAAGTTGATCCAGGCGATCTGGATCGGGGCGGGACGGCGCGCGAAGACCGGCAGGCGCCCGCCCGCATTGTGCCCCCAGATATCGACCAGGATGTCGATGCGATCGGCGCGGATCATCGCCGCGGCCGCCTCGTCGTCCAGCGCGCCGATGGCCCGGGCGGTGCAATGGCCGGGCAAGGCCGCCTCGAAGCCCGGATCGACGCAATAGAGGAACACCTCCACCGCCTGCGGATCGTGGGCCTCCAGCACCGGGCCGATGAACTGCGCCACCTGGTTGCGGGTGAAGCTCGGCCCGAGATAGCCGATGCGCAGGCGCCGGTCGGCCCGGCGCTCGACCGCGAACTCCGGCGAGGGGAAGGCGGCCGTATCGGCGTAGAGCTGGCCCCAGCGGCGCCCCTCGTCCAGCACGCGCTGCAGCCGATCCTCGGCATGGAACAGCGCATAGAGCAGGAATTCATGCGCCTCGGCGTCGGAGAACAGCTCGGAGGCGGCGGTGAAGACGTCGGTCGCCTCCTTCATCCGCCCCTGGTGCTGCAGGGCCAGGCCGTAGGCGATGAAGCTCTCCGGCTCCAGATTGTCGAAATCGAGCCCTCGGCCCAGGCAGACGCTGGCCGCGGCCATCAGCTTGGCGGCGTAGAACTTCATGCCGATTTCGCGGCAATAGGCCTTGTCGCCGCGCAGCCGCGCCATGTCGGCCCCCGCCGCCCGGATCGCCGCCGTGGCGTGCAGGTTGCGGGCGTCGTCCAGCGTCTGGGCCGCGAGCGCCGGCTCGCCCGCCGCGGTCAGGGCGCTGGAGAGCCAGTAGCGCGACTCCCAATTGACGGGATCGGCCAGGGTCGCTTCATGGAAGAGGTTGGCGGCCTGGACGGGATCGCCGGCGGCCAGGGCCGCGCGGCCCTGCGCCATGCGGTCGCGGGGAATTTGGTCTAGGACAGCGGACACGAAGGGCTCCAGCCGGATTTGCGCCACCTTCGGCCGCCCCGCTTTCCAGATTGTTAACCATAAACTTCGACCTTCGCCGCTGGGCCGTTGCGAGGCGTCTCTTGGTCGAAACCATCCTGGTCTTTCCCGCCGGCTTGCCCGACGCCCAGCGCTTCCGCGCGCAGGCGCAGGCGCGTGGCGCGCGCGTCATCGGCGCCTCGTCCCTGGGGTTCGACGCCGCCGCCGCCGACTACGAGGCGTGGGAGACCCTGCCCTATGTCCACGAGGACGGCTTCGCCCAGGCCCTGGGCGAGGCGGTGCGCCGATGCGGCGTGCAGGCGGTGTTCTCGCCGCACGAGGTCGTCTCGGGCGTCCTCGCCGACGTGCTGGAGACCGTGGCGCCAGGCGTGCGGCTCATCGCCCCCAATCCGGCCCTGGCGACCGAGCGGGACTATGAGGCCCTGACCGCGCGGGCCGAGGATTGCGAATCGCGCTGGTTCGCCCTGTCGGACGGCCAACCGCCGCTGACGACGATCGAACGGGCCGGCCTGCTGCGCTTGCTCGACACCATTCCGGGCATGTCCGACCTCGACAAGGCCGCGGCCCTGATCGGCGCCATGCGCCATGCGCCCGAGGGGGACGTGGTCGAGATCGGCTCATGGTGGGGCCGCTCGGCCGCCCTGCTGGTGATGCTGGCCCGGCGCTGGGACATCGGGTCGGTGCTGTGCGTCGATCCTTGGGCCAACAGCCATCTCGACCAGGGCGTGGCGGTGCTCGACCAGGCCAGCGCCCGCATCAGCGCGGAGGCAGCCTTCCGCATCTTCCAGATCAATCTCGCCCCGCTGGCCGGCGGGCGGCTCAACTATCTGCGGGCGCCGTCGACTGAGGCCGCCCAGGCCTATCGGCCCGGCCTGACGGTGCGGACCGACACCTTCGGCACGACGGCCTACGAGGGCCGTATCAGCCTGCTGCACATCGACGGCAACCACGCCTACGAGAACGTCGCCGCCGACGCCGAGGCCTGGGTACCCAGGGTCAAGCCTGGCGGCTGGATCGTCTTCGACGACTATGTCTGGGCGTTCGGCGACGGGCCGCGCCGGGTCGGCGACGCCTGGCTCGAGCGGCTGGGCGACAAGGTCGCGCTCGCCTTCGTCATCGGCACCGCCCTGTTCGTGAAGCTGACCCCATGACCTTGTCCGACACCTGCCCCGCGCCCCCCATCGACGAGGCCGAGTTCGACCGCCTGATCGCCACGCGCGGCTGGGTGCGGTTCCCCGGCGTACTGGATGAAGCCCAGCTTGACGCCCTGCGCGAGGACGCCGAGCAGGTCTATCGCCGCCGCCGCGCCGTGCAGGTCGCCAACGGCGTGGCCGCCGGCATGGAGGGCACGGCCCATCACCTGCTTGGCGAGGGAACCAGCCTGGACGCCTTCGTCGCCGACCTGCCGCTATGGCCGTTCATCGAGCGCCGCTTCGGAGGCAAATTCATCCTGTTGAACTTCGGAGCCGCCCTCAACCTCCCGGGCGGCGGCGCCTATACGCTCAAGCCGCACCGCGACGTGCGGGCCTATACCACCGGCTATCCCCTGTCGCTGAACATGCTGGTCATGCTGGACGACTTCACCGCGCAGAACGGCGCGACCTTGATGCTGCCCGGATCGCAGCACGTGGAAGCCATGCCCAGCAACGCCCATTTCCAGGCCCATGCGGAACATGCGGTCGGCCGGGCCGGCGACGTCCTGCTGTTCGACAGCCTGCTGGTCCACGCCGCCGCGCCGAACCGCAGCGACGGGCCGCGCCGCGCGCTGACCCTCTGCTTCGGGCGGCCCTTCATGAAGCCGCAGATGGACTGGCCGCGGTTCCTGGCCCCGCTACGGGCCGAGGACCATGGGCCCAAGGCCCGGCAACTGCTGGGATACGACGCGCGCGTGGCGGCCAGCCTCGACGAATATTACCAGCCGCCCGAGCGCTGGACCTTCAAGCCGGATCAGAGATGACGCCACTCGACACCGCCGCCGAACAGGAAAGGCTCGACGCCGCCCTGGCCTCCTATGGCGAGACGGCCGCCCCGTTCGACGCGGCCATGCGCGGGTATATGATGCGGACCTTCGAGCCGTTCTGGCGCGAGGGACCCTGTCTGCAGGTCGGCTGCGCCCATGGCGACCAGACCAGCCTGCTGGCCGCCCGGTTCGCGGACCTGACGGTGCTGGAGCCCACCGCGGCCTTCATCGCAGAGACCCGCCGCCGGGTCGGCGAGGCCGTGCGGTTCGAGCAGGCCTTCATCGAGACCTATGCGACCGAGCGCCGGTTCGACACCATCGTCTTCTCGCACGTGCTGGAGCACGTCGAGGACGCCGCCGCCTGCCTGGCCAGGCTGGCGGCCCTGCTGACCCCGACCGGCCGGCTGTTCACCGTCGTGCCCAACGCCGAGGCGCCCTCGCGCCGCATCGCCGTGAAGATGGGCGTGCTCTCGCACCTCGAGGCGCTGAGCGCCGACGACATCGCCGCGGGCCATCGCCGCGTCTATCGGCTGGACACCCTGGCCCGCGACGTGCGCGCGGCCGGCCTGCCGGTCGTCCATACGGGCGGCATCTTCTACAAGCCCCTGGCCAACTTCCAGTTCGACGCCCTGATCGGCGGGCCGCTGGTGGGCGAGGCCTTCATGGAAGGATGCTACCAGCTCGGCCGCGAGGACGCGGCCGCCTGCGCCAGCATCTATGTCATCGCCGAGGCGCCCCGATGAGCATTCCCGGCCGCACGGTGCGCCTGCGCGCGGTGGAGGAGGCGGACCTGCCGCAACTGCAGGCCTGGGCCAATGACGAGGCGCTGTGGTCCAACCTCGGCGGCTGGCGCTTCCCCACCAGCTTCGACTCGATCCGCACCTGGTTCGCCGGGCTCAAGAGCGACCCGGCCAACCTGCGGCTGGTCATCGAGGCGCTGGAGGGCGGCGCCTTGCTCGGCACGGCCAATCTCGTGGACATCGACTGGAAGAACCGCCATGCGACCCACGGCGTCATGCTGGGCGATCCCGCCATGCACGGGCGCGGCTATGGCTTCGACACAGTCATGGCGGTGATGCGCTACGCCTTCGACGAACTGAATCTCGAGCGGCTGGACAGCGACATCATCGAATACAACCAGCCGTCCTATCGCCTCTATGTCGGCAAGTGCGGCTGGACGGAAGAAGGCCGCCAGCGGCGCTGGCATTTCCGCCAGGGCCGCTATTGGGACAAGATCCTCATCGGCGTCACCCGCGACGACTACGCCGCCCTGGCCAGGTCCAGCGGCTACTGGACCTGACCGGCCGACGGATCGATCAGGAGGAGACTTCCAGCCCCTCCAGCCGGTCGGCGGCGCGCCAGTCTTCGAGTATCTTCACGAAGGCGATCGACCCCTTGCCGTAGGAGCCGTTGCGCGCCGCCAGAGCCGAGGGCTGGCCCTCGTTGTTGTAGTAGCCGGGGGTGCATTCCTCGGCGAACTTGGCGCGTTGCAGGGCCGAGGAGATGATCTCCTCCACCCAGGCGTCCTCGGCTTCCTTGGAGGCCTCCACCACCGTCACCCCGCGCGTCTCGCAGGTCTTGAGGATGTAGGCGATGTGCTTGGCCTGCTCGTTGATCATGTGCGGGAAGTTCACCGTGAACCCCGACTGGGTGTTGCTCATGATGAAGCAGTTGGGGAAGCCGCGGCTGTGCAGGCCGTGCAGGGTGGAGACGCCGTCCGCCCACTTCTGCGTCAGGGTGACGCCGTCCCGGCCCTCGATCTCGTAGCCGGCCCGGCGCGCATAGGAGGTGCCGACCTCGAAGCCGGTGGCGAAGATCAGGCAGTCCAGCTCGTACTCGACGCCGCCCGCCACCACGCCCTTCTCGGTGATCGCCTCCACGCCGCGCCCGGCGGTGTCGACCAGGGTGACGTTCGGCCGGTTGAAGGTGGCGAGGTATTCGTCGTGGAAGCAGGGCCGCTTGCAGAACTGGTTGTAATAGGGCTTCAGCGCCTCGGCGGTGGCCGGCTCCTGGATCACCGAATCCACGCGGGCGCGGATCTGCTCCATCTTCTGGAAGTCGGCGAGCTGGACCAGGGCGGCCGGGTCCTGCACCCCCTGGTTGGCCGCCTTGTTGCGGGCGATCATGCCGAGGTTGCGGATGATGTCGGTCCAGCCGTCGGCGACCAGGTCCTCCTCGGCAAAGCCGCCGCTGACCAGGATGTTGAAATTGTCCATCCGCGCCTGCTGCCAGCCCGGCTCCAGGCTCGCCGCCCACTCCGGATCAGTCGGGCGGTTGTTGCGCACGTCGATCGACGAGGGGGTGCGCTGGAAGACGAACAACTCCTTGGCGCCCGCGCCCAGGTGCGGCACGCACTGCACCGCCGTCGCCCCGGTGCCGATGATGCCCACGCGCTTGTCGGCCAGGCCCGTCAGGCCGCCGTTCGAATCCCCGCCGGTGTAGTCGTAGTCCCAGCGGCTGGTGTGGAAGGTGTGGCCCTTGAAGCTCTCCACGCCTGGGATGCCGGGCAGCTTCGGCCGGTGCAGCGGGCCGTTGGCCATGCAGATGAACCGCGCCTTCATGGCGTCGCCGCGGTTGGTGGAGACGATCCAGCGCTGGGCGGCCTCGTCCCACTTCAGCCCGGTGACCTCGGTCTGCAGGCAGGCGTTGGAATAGAGGTCGTACTGCTTGGCGATGGCCCGGCAGTGGGCGAGGATCTCCGGCGCGCGGGTGTATTTCTCGACCGGCATGTAGCCGGTCTCCTCCAGCAGCGGCAGGTAGACGTAGCTTTCGACGTCGCAGGCCGCGCCGGGATAGCGGTTCCAGTACCAGGTGCCGCCGAAGTCGCCGCCCTTCTCGATGATGCGGATGTCCTTGACCCCGGCCTCGCGCAGCCGCGCGCCGGTCAGGAGGCCGCCGAAGCCGCCGCCGATCACCACCACCTCGACCTCGTCGGTCAGCGGCTCGCGGGTGAAGCCCGGCTCGATATAGGGGTCTTCGAGATAGTGGGCGAAGCGGCCCTTCATCTCGACATACTGCTCGTTGCCGTCGGCCCGCAGGCGCTTGTCACGCTCGGCGCGATACTTCTCGCGCAGCTTGACCGGGTCGAAGCCCAGGCCGTCGACCGTCGCCGCCTCCGCTGAATCCGCCATGGTTTCCTCCCGAAAACATACCGTTTTATCTAAAATCCATATGCCGTGACGGAAGGCAAAGGGAAAGCCATTTTCGCACGCAAAGGTGTTGCAGGCCGCCCTCCCCGGCCCTGAGCCGACGGCCCGAGGTCTTCGATCGGCCATGCGCACCTTCCCTTGGGGAAGCCGAAACAGGCAGGCGCGCGGCCGAAATGGAGCCTTGGCGTCTAGCCTACGGTATGCGGCCATGCCTAAGCTGGCCGCATGAACCCGCGTATCTTCGTTCTGACCATGGTGACGTTCGCGTTCGGGTCGGGAGCCTTCATCTTCGCCGGCCTGCTCGAGGCGCTGGCGGCCGACCTGGGCGTGACCACGGCCGTCGCCGGCCAGTTGCAGACGGTCTTCGTCCTGACCTCGGCGGTGCTGGGCCCGCTCGCGGCCTGGCTGTTCGGCCGGGTCGACCGCAAGTTCATGGTCATAGCCGGCCTGTCGCTCAGCCTTGCGCTGCACATCGCCTGCGCCCTGACGCCGAACTTCGAGGTCCTGATGGGGCTGCGGGCCCTGGCGGGGCTGGCCGGGGCGATGTCCGGGCCGGCGGCCAGCGTGGCGGCGGCCTCGCTGGCGCCTCCGGAGCGGCGCGGTTCGGCCCTGGCCATGGTGTCCGGCGGCATGACCCTGGCCTTCGTGGTCGGCATCCCGATCGGCAGCGTGGTCGGCGACATCTTCGGCTGGCGCGCCACCTTCGTGACCGCCGCGACCCTGTCGGCCATCGCCCTGGCCGGCGTGCTGCTGTTCCTGCCGCGCGTGCCCGCGCCGCCGAAGCGGGCGGGCGGGACCATGGACCTGCCGGCGATCTGGCCGCTCTACCTGACCACCTTCCTGGCCTTCGCCGCCAACATGACCCTCAACCTCTATATCGCGCCCATCGTGCGGGTCGGGGCGGGCGTCACCGGCGCCGGCGTCGCCGCCTTCCAGTCGATGATCGGGTTCGGCTCCATCGCCGGCCTGTGGCTGGGCGCGCGGGCGGCCAACCGCGACATGGGCCGGAGCTGGATCCTGATCGGCTTCACGATCCAGGCCACGGCGATGAGCATCCACTTCGCCGCCACCAACCAGGTCGCGCCCGCCGGCTGGCCCAGCGCGGCGCTGGTCGCCCTGGGCATCTTCGTCGCGGCCACGGCGCTGTTCTCGATCACCCCGGTGATCCAGGCTCGGCTCATCGACATGACCGGCGGCGCGCCGGTGGCCCTGGCCCTGAACGGCTCGGTGATCTCGGTCGGCCAGGCGCTGGGCTCGGCCATGGGCGGGCTGGCCCTGGCGACCTACGGCGTGCCGGCGATCCCGGCCGCCGCGCTCGGCATGTCGCTGGCCGCCCTGACCACCCTGGCCTTCGTGTTTCCGAGGCCACGCCCGGCGCCGGCCGAGCCGGCCGCCCCGTGACCTCGGCGCCGTTCGAGGAGGGCCGAACGGCCTGACCCCTACTGATTAGTAGGGATGACGGTTCCCGCCGCCTCCCTTAGCCCCGCCGAAACACTGACGTTCGATGAAAGTGGGGCCTATGACCAAGACAACGATGCTGGGCGCGCTGGCCGCCCTGGCGCTTTCCGCAACCCCGGCGCTGGGCGCGACCCTGGTGACGCCCGATATCGCCAACAACGGCAACGACGGGGTGATGTTCGACGTGCTGGTCGGCGGCGCCGACGTGACGTTCGAGAGCCTGACCACCACCCTCTGGGGCCGCAGCGCGCGCAATGTCGGCTATGAGATCTACACCTATGACGGCGGCGTCGCCGGCCATACGGGCAGCCTGGCGGGCTGGACGCTGCGCTATTCGTCCCCCGTCCGCGTCCCGGACGGCGACGGCGACCGGACCTTGGACTTCAACGACTTCACGGCCGCGGCCGGCAGCACGGTCGGCTTCTACATCCTGGCCCTGGACCGGGTTTACGGGTCGGTGATGTTCGCCGACGTTCCCGGCGACGCGGTCGGCGCGGTGCGCGCCGGCGACAGCGCCATCACCCTGTTCAGCGGCTATGGGGTCGGGAAATGGGGCCTCAACACCGGCAAGAGCTTCGTCGGCTCGATCACCTATACTGCCGCGGTCAGCGCCGTGCCTGAACCCGCCGCCTGGGCGATGATGATCGTCGGCTTCGGCGCCGCGGGCGCGCTGCTGCGCCGCCGGCCGAAAGCCGCATTGACGGCCTAGGCGCCGGCGGTCGGCGTCAGACGTCCACCTCGGCGTCCAGGGCGTTGTCCTGGATGAACTCGCGGCGCGGCTCGACCAGGTCGCCCATCAGGCGGGTGAACATGTCGTCGGCGTCGTCGGCATGGGTCACCCTGACCTGCAACAGGGTGCGGGCGTCGGCGTCGAGCGTGGTCTCCCAGAGCTGGTCGGGGTTCATCTCGCCCAGCCCCTTGTAGCGCTGGATCGACAAGCCCCGGCGGCCGGAGTCCATCACCGCATTGAACAGGTCCAGCGGGCCGCGGACGGTGGTGGTCTTGTCCTTGCGGGTGAAGGCGGCGACCCCCTTGAAGGTCTCGGCCATGGCCATGGCCCGTTCCGACAGGCGCCGCGCGTCGGCCGCCTGCAGCAGCAGTTCGTCCAGCACGATGCGCTCGGAGACGCCGCGGCGGGGGCGCGAGAAGGCGTAGCCGCCGGTCGCCGCCGCCTCGCCGGTCCAGGCGCCGTCGCCTTCCTCGGCATAAAGGTCGAGGCGGGCCGCAGCCTTGGCCAGATCGCCGCCGCCGTCCTGCAACAGGCCCGCCAGGGCCGCCTGCTCGATGGCGAAGGCCGGGGCGCGGGCGGCCAGCCGCTCGATATTGGCCTTGGCGCCGCGGGCCGCCTGGACCAGGGCCAGCAGGTCGGCGCCGACCAGGCGCTCGCCGCTGGCCAGGTCGAGGATCGCCCCATCGACGCCCTCGTCCATCAGATAGGCCTCCAGCTCGGCGTCGTCCTTCAGGTAGCGCGACTGGCGGCTCTTGGTCGCCTTATAGAGCGGGGGCTGGGCGATATAGAGATAGCCGCGCTCGATCACCTCCGGCATCTGCCGGTAGAAGAAGGTCAGCAGCAGGGTCCGGATGTGGGCGCCGTCGACGTCGGCGTCCGTCATGATGACGATCTTGTGGTAGCGCAGCTTGTCGATGTTGAAGTCGTCGCGGCCGATCCCGGCGCCCAGCGCGGTGATCAGGGTGCCGACCTGGTCGGACGACAGCATCTTGTCGAAGCGGGCGCGCTCGACGTTGAGGATCTTGCCGCGCAGGGGCAGGATCGCCTGGTTCTCGCGATTGCGCGCCTGCTTGGCCGAGCCGCCGGCGGAGTCCCCCTCGACCAGGAAGATCTCCGACTTGGCCGGGTCCTTCTCCGAACAGTCGGCGAGCTTGCCGGGCAGCGAGGTGATGTCGAGCGCCGACTTGCGGCGGGTCAGTTCGCGGGCCTTGCGCGCCGCCTCGCGGGCGGCGGCGGCCTCGGCGATCTTCTGGACGATCAGCTTGCCCTCGTTCGGATGCTCCTCGAACCAGGCGCCGACCCCTTCGCCGACCAGGCTTTCCACCGCCGGGCGCACCTCGGACGAGACCAGCTTGTCCTTGGTCTGGGACGAGAATTTCGGATCGGGCACCTTGACCGACAGCACGCAGGTCAGGCCCTCGCGCGCGTCCTCGCCCGACAGCGAGACCTTCTCGCGCTTGGTCGCGCCGGAGCTTTCGGCATAGCTGGTGATGATGCGGGTCATCGCCGAGCGGAACGCCGCCAGGTGGGTGCCGCCGTCCTTCTGCGGGATGTTGTTCGTGAAGCAGAGGACGTTCTCGTGGTAGCCGTCGTTCCACCACAGGGCCAGGTCCAGCTCGACATTGTCCTTGCGGCCGCGGACCACGATCGGGGTCTTGACCAGCGGGGTCTTGGCCTTGTCGAGGTGGCGCACGAAGGCCTCGATGCCGCCTTCGTAGGACATGACCTCCTCGAACGGCTCGGCCTCGCGGTGGTCCTTCAGCCAGATGGTCACGCCGGAGTTCAGGAACGCCAGTTCGCGCAGGCGGTGTTCGAGCGTCTTGCGGTCGAACTCGATGAACGAGAAGGTCTCGGTCGAGGGCAGGAAGGTGACCTCGGTGCCCGACAGCGGCTCGCCGTTCGGCCGCAGGGGCGCATCGCCCACCACCTTCAACGGAGAGACCGCGTCGCCGCGGCGGAACTCCATCTCGTGGGCCTTGCCGTCGCGATAGATCTTCAGGCGCAGCCAGTCCGACAGCGCGTTCACCACCGAGACGCCGACGCCGTGCAGGCCACCCGAGACCTTGTAGGAATTCTGGTCGAACTTACCGCCGGCGTGCAGTTGGGTCATGATGACCTCGGCCGCCGAGACCCCCTCGCCCTCGTGGATGCCCACCGGGATGCCGCGGCCGTCATCGGTGACGGTGCAGGAGCCGTCGGCGTTCAGGATCACCTCGACGCGGCTGGCCCAGCCGGCCAGGGTCTCGTCGATGGCGTTGTCGACCACCTCGTAGACCATGTGGTGCAGGCCCGAGCCGTCGTCGGTGTCGCCGATGTACATGCCGGGGCGCTTGCGCACCGCGTCCAGGCCCTTCAGGACCTTGATGGACTCCGCGCCATATTCGGCCTGGCCATTGGTTTCCGGGCCGTGGTTTTCGCCTTGGGTCTCGTCGGTCATTCGGTGTCCAGAATCGCCAGGCCCGAGGCGTCCACATGGACGCCCTGGGCGCGGCCCTTCAAATCCTCGAAGAGATGCTCGTCGGTGCCGGTCAGGAACGCCTGCAGCCTGAGCGCCTCGATTTCGTCGAAGAGCGCGGCCCGCCGGCGACGGTCCAGATGCGCTGCGACTTCATCCAGCAATAATATAGGGTTCGGAGCCGATTCTGCACGCGAAAGACGCGCCGCCTGGCCCAAAACCAGGTTCAAAATCAGGGCTTTCTGCTCGCCGGTGGAGCATTCGGCGGCCGGGCGGTCCTTTTCGGCGTGAATGACCGCCAGATCGCCCCGGTGCGGCCCGGTCAGGGAGCGTCCGGCGGCGGCGTCGCGCTCGCGCGCGGCGGCCAGGGCGCGGGCCAGCCGGGCCTCGATATCGGCGAGATCCGCCCCCTGCGCGGCCATCCGCTCCCAGTCGCCGGTCAGGTCCAGCTTCGCCTGCGGGAACGGCCGGTCGCCGCGGCTGTCGATCTCCTCCTGCAGCGCCGCCAGGGTGCGGGCGCGGGCGTCGGCCATCAGGGTCCCGGCCTGCGCCATCCGCGCCTCCAGGGCCGATAGCCAGGCCGGATCGGCGGGCCCGTCGGTCAGCAGGCGCAGGCGCTCGCGCTGGGCCTTCTCGTAGGCGCCGGCATGGGCCGCGTGGCCAGGTTCGGCGGCGAACACCAGCCGGTCGAAGAACCGCCGCCGGTCGCTGGCCGCTTCGAGGAACAGCCTGTCCTGGGCCGGGGTCAGCCAGACCTGGCGCTGATGCTCGGCCAGGCGGCCGGGCGGGACGGGCTCGCCCTCCAGGCGCACGCTGCGGCGGGCCGCGCCCGCGGTCTCGACCCCGGTCCCCACGCGGGTCGGCTCGCCCTCCGCCTCGATCACCGCCGCGACCGCCCAGGCGCGGCCCTGGTGCTCGCCCGGCAGGCGGCGGCCGAGTTCGGCGCCGGCCGCCCCGCGCAGGCCGCGGCCGGGCGTCAGCAGGCTGACCGCCTCCAGCAGGTTGGTCTTGCCCGCGCCGTTCGGCCCGATCAGGAACACCGGCCGGCCATCGAGGGCCAGGTCGGCCCGCGCATAGGAGCGGAAGTCCGTCAGGGACAGGCGGGTGAGAACGGTCGTCACCGGCGCGTCATAGCGGGTTTCGCCGGGCGGCGCGAAGGGCCTCGCATCGCGCCCAGGCCGTGAGCCGTCGGCAAAGTGATTCCACTTTGCCGAGCCGGCCTCTAGGTTCGCCCAGGGGTGCGTATGGCTTTCAAGACGATCACAGGCCTGATGGCGGCGAGCTGGCTGGCGGCCGCGGCGGCGAACGCCGCGCCGGCGCCGTCCGTCGTCGTCAATCCCGACTGGCTGGAGCAGCCGAACGGGGCGGACGTCGCGGCCCTCTATCCCGAGCCGGCCCTCACCTTGCGGATCGAGGGGCGCAGCGCGGTGATCTGCAGCGTCGATCCCTATGGCGCCCTGACGGACTGCCGCCTGGGCGGCGAGAGCCCCGGCAAGCTGGGCTTCGGCGAGGCGGCCATGGCCCTGACCCGGAAGTTCCGGATGAAGCCGAAGATGGTCGACGGCCGGGCGGTGGCCGGCGGCTCGGTGCGTATCCCGATCCGCTTCGCCCTGCCGCCCGAGGCCGGGCCGGCCAGCGAGACCTCGAACGGGCCGCCGCCCGCGCCCGCCCGCGACGCCGCCGCCCGGCTGGTGGCGGCGATGGGCGGGGTGGAGGCCTTCCGCCGCGAAGCCAACGCCAAGGCGTGGAACAGCCCCGGCGTCGCCGGCGAAACCGTCGAGGCCGCCCGCAAGGCCCTGGCCGACCGCGCGCCGGAGGCGCTGCGCGTCCTGGAGGACGGCCTGGCGCAAGGCCTGGCCGCGAATTTCTCCCCGGCCGAGCTCGCCGGCCTGGACGCCTTCCTGGCCAGCCCGACCGGCAAGGCGGCGGCCCGCGACCTGGGACCCGAGCGGCGCCTGGGCGCCGTCGTCGCCGCGGCGGGATCGGAGGTGGTGAACCTGGCGCGCGCGACCTTCTGCAAGGCCCGCAATTGCGACCTGGCGCCCAGCGTGGCCCTGCTGAGGGAACTGGACGCCGGCCCCAAGCCGACCATCGAGGCCCCGAAATGGAGCGAGACGCCGACCCTGGCCCAGGCCTGGGCCGCGCAGCCGGGCGCATCGAAGGCGCTGCGGATTTCCGGCTGGAGCCTGCTGACCTGCAAGGTCGGGGCGATGGGGCTGGTCGAGGGCTGCTCGCCCCGCGCCGAACATCCCAAGGGCCTGGGCTTCTCCGATGCGGCCCTGTCGCTGAAGGGACGCTGGCGGCTTGACGCCGAACAGATGGCCCAGGGGGCGGCCGGCGAGACGGTGGCGGTCTGGACGGCCTTTCCCAGCCCGCCGCCGCCCAATCCGGCGCCGATGGCGCAGCCTGGTTCGCCCGCCGCCCTGGAGGCGGCGCGCCGGCTGGTCGATGCCGAGCGCGAGACGGTTCTCGCCAGCGGCCATGCGGCCCTGGAACAGATGATCGCCATGGTCGGCGCCTCGCCGGAGGCGGCGGAGGCTCTGCGCGCGGCCTATGAGGCATGGAAACCCAGCCTGCTGGAGCGGCTGGCCGCCGACTACGCCGCCGCCTATTCCGAGGCCGAACTGCGCGACCTGGCCGCCTTCCGCCGCGGCGAGGCCGGCCGCGCCTGGGCGGCCAGGCAGGGCAAGGTCATGTCGGACATGAGCCGTCAGGTGGCGGCGGGCAGCCAGGAGATCGTCCGCGCCGCGGCCCGCGACTTCTGCAAGGACCGCGGCTGCACGCCGCGCTGAAACCTATACGCGCAGCGGCATCAGGACGTACTGGACGTCCGCGTCGACCGGGTCGAGCACCAGGGCCGGATCGTTGGGGCCGCCGAAGCGGAACTCGGCCGTCTCGCCGGCGATCTGGTCGGTCACGTCGAGCAGGTAGCGGGCGTTGAAGCTGAGTTCGAACGCCTCGCCGGCATAGTCGACCTCCAACTCCTCGACCGCCTGGCCGGCCTCCATGTTGCGCACCGTCAGGATGATCCGGCCCGGTTCGATGGCCATGCGCACCGAGCGGCTCTTCTCGGCCGAGATGGTGGCGACGCGGTCGACCGCCTTGGCGAACAGCTTGTTGTCGACCAGCATCACCCGGTCGTTGTCCTTGGGGATCACGCGGCTGTAGTCGGGGAACGAGCCGTCGATGACCTTGGAGGTCAGGGCCGCGCCGTTGAAGTCCAGGCGGATCTTCTGCGGGCTGACCTGCAGGTCGACGTTCTCGCCGGCGTCCTCGAGCAGGCGGCGGGCCTCGCCGATGGTCTTGCGCGGCACGATGACGCCCGGCGCGCCGGCCGCGCCCTCCGGCGCGACCATTTCGGCCAGGGCCAGGCGGTGGCCGTCGGTGGCCACGGCGCGCAGCTTCTGGGTCCCGCCGTCGACGACCGTGTGCAGGTAGAGGCCGTTCAGGTAGTAGCGCGTCTCCTCGGTGGAGATGGCGAAGCGGGTCTTGTCGATCAGGCGGATCAGGTCGCCCACGTCCACGCTGACGCGGCTGGAAAGGCCTTCCGACGACATGACCGGGAAGTCGCCCGCCGGCAGGACCGGCAGGTTGAACCGCGAGCGGCCGGCCGCGACCGTCAGGCGCGGGTCCTCGCCGGTGAAGCTGAGCGAAACGTCCGCGCCCTCGGGCAGCTTGCGGACGATCTCGTAGAGGGTGTGGGCGGGCGCGGTGATCTGGCCCGGCTGGTCGACCTGGGCCAGGGCCTCGTCGATGATCTCCATGTCGAGGTCGGTGGCCGAGAAGGTCAGGCGGTCGCGCTCGGCCGAGAGCAGGACGTTCGAGAGGATCGGGATGGTGTTCCGGCGCTCGACGGCGCTCTGCACGTGCCCCAGCGCCTTCATCAGCGCCGCCCGTTCGATCGTAAGCTTCATATCCAGGTCCGCAATCTTTCCGCCCCGCCGACGCCGCGCGGGGCTAGGGACATTAGCCGAAAAGCCGCCGGGTGAAAGAGGGGCGCGGCCAATCTAGGCCTTGAAGGCCCGCAAAGCCTTCAGGCGTCGGCGATATCGAAACGGACCGCCGAGCGGCCGAAGTCGACGGCCACGGTCTCGAACTGGGTCAGGAGGTCGATGCCCAGCATGATCGTCGGCGTCTCGTGCAGGTTCCACAGCCGGAAGACCGGCATGTCGGCGAACACGACCGGCACGTTTCCCAGGTTGAGGCCGCCCAGGCGCATGAAGGGCAGGTAGAGCTGTTCGCCCTGGAACGATTCCCCGGCGATGGAGATCAGGCCGACCTTGGTCGCGCGGCTGCGGGCCGTGGGGTCCTGGCGCTCGATCAGCCGGCGCAGGGCGCCGTTGCCGAGCGAGAACTGCGAGCCGGAATCGATCATCGCGCTGATGTCGCGGCCGTTCAGGTCGGCGTCGACGATGGTGAGCTGGCCGGACTTGCGGCGCGCCGGCACCACCACCCGGCCGCGGGCGCTGTCCTCGTGCCGCGACCTGGTGATTTCCAAGGTGGAGCCGGCGAATCCCATCACCAGGCGCTGGCCCTTCAGCCAGTCGATCCCCAGCACGCCGTCGATCGCGAAGGCCTGCATCGGCAGGACCGGAGCCTGGACATGGCGGCGCTTGCGCTCGCCGATGTCGAGCCGCTCGACCAGCACGCTGGGGCGGCTGCGCCTGCCGACGATGGTGTGGACCTGGAGGTCGCGGCCGCGGGGCAGGTCGAGCCTGTCGGCCAGGGCCTGGGAGACGCAGGAGACGTTGGCGCCGGTGTCGACCATGAAGCTGAAGGGCCCCTGGCCGTTGATCGTCACCGGGGCGCTGATCTGGTCGAAGACCTGCCGGGAAATGGCGACGGAGGTCGGATTATCGTCAGGTTCCGGACCCGGGCTTTCAGGAACCTGCCCGAAGGCGGCCGCGGGCGCCGACGCAAGGAGTCCGCCGGCGGCCATCCGGCTGAGCATGAGGCGGCGAGTCTGTGACCCGGCCAGCAATTGCGGCTCCCTGTTCCTGCCTGGCCGAGCCTACGCCGCGATCAGGAGGCTGTCCATTTCCGGGGCCCGCGAGGCCGATCGGCAGGTTCGGCCGCGAACCTGCCGATAGAGTCCAGAAAGGCGCCGCCTACGCCTTGGTGTCGACCGAGCCGCCGGCCTCGTCGTCGTGCGGGGCGTAGGGGTTGGCGGCCGGATGCGGCTCGACGGCCGGCTCGCCGGTGGAGCCCTTGGCCGCGACCACGACCATGGCCGGGCGGATCAGGCGGCCCAGCAGCTCGTAGCCCGGCTGCAGCACCTGGATGACGCCGCCGGCGCCGACCTCGGCGGAGGGCTGCTCCATCATGGCCTGGTGCTGGTGGGGATCGAACTTCTCGCCCTTGGGCGGGTCGATCTTGCGCAGGCCGTTGTTCTCGAAGGCGGTCATGAGCGACTTGTGGGTCATCTCCATGCCGACCACGAAGGTCTTGACCGCGGGATCCTCGGCCGGGGCGGCCAGGGCGCGGTCGAGGGTGTCAGCGACCGTCAGCAGGTCGCGGCCGAACTTCTGGATGGCGTAGGCGCGCGCGTCATTGGCCTCGCGTTCGGCCCGGCGCTTGGTGTTCTCGGCGTCGGCGGCCACGCGCAGCACCTGGTCCTTCAGGGCCTGGACCTCGGCCTTCAGGGCGATGATTTCGTCGGCCGCCGCATCGGCGACTTCGTTGAATTCCTCGGCCGGCGTTTGATCGTCGGACATGTTCTCTTCCAGTTCCTCTACGCGTTCGTCACCTGGGACAGCACCCGGGCGGTATAGTCCACCAACGGGATCACCCGGGCATAGTTCAGACGGGCCGGGCCGATCACGCCGATGGCGCCGAGCACCTTCTGCCGGCCCGTCATATAGGGCGCGGCGATCACGGCGGAACCCGAAAGGGAAAAGAGTCGCGTTTCGGCGCCGATATAGATGCGCACGCCCTGAGCCTCGCGCACGTCATCCAGCAAACTGATGAGCTGCTCCTTTTGTTCGAGGTCGTCGAACAGCATGCGCACCCGCTCGAGGTCGTCGAGGGTGTCGCGGTCGGCCAGCAGGTTGGCGCGGCCGCGCACGATGAGCGCGTTCGGCCCCCTCCCCGCCCGACCAGGCGGCCATGCCGTCCTCGACCAGGCGGGCGGCCGCCTCGTTGAGCTGGCGGCGGGCGGCGTCGAGCTCGCGGCGCACCTCCTGCCCGGCCTCGGCGAGGGTGTGGCCGCGCAGGCGGGCGTTCATGAAGTTCGAGGCCTCCTGCAGCGAGGAGGGCGTGACGCCGGCGGCCAGGCGCATGAGGCGGTTCTCGACCACGCCGTCCTCGAACACCATCACCGCCAGGGCCTGGTCGGCCGAGAGGGCGACGAACTCGACATGCTTGACGCCCGCATCGCGCACCGGGGTCACCACGATGCCCGCCCCGCCGGCCAGGCCCGAGAGGATGGCCGAGGCCTCGTTCAGCGCCTCGTCGAAATTGCGGCCCTTGGTCGAGAGCCGCGCCTCGATGGCCCGGCGGTCCTCCTCGGCCACGTCGCCGACCTCGAGCAGGCCGTCGACGAACAGCCGCAGGCCCGCATGGGTCGGCACCCGCCCGGCGCTGACGTGCGGCGCGCCCAGCAGGCCGAGCTGGGTCAGGTCCTGCATGGTGTTGCGGATCGAAGCGGGCGACAGGTGGACCCCGCCCTTGGAGAGCGTGCGCGAGCCCACCGGCTCGCCGGTCTCCAGATAGCCTTCGACCACGCGGCGGAAGATGTCGCGGGCGCGCTCGTCGAGCTCGGCGAGCGAAGGGCCGGGCGAAAGCAGCGGACTGGTCACGACGGGCGGCGGTGCTCGGTCAGGGCCATGGACGGAACCTCTCTCATCTAGGATAAGCCGCCCGACGCAAGACGCCAGACCCCCCGGCTTTCAAAGGACTCCCATGCGCCCTTCCGACCGCACGCCCGACCTGCTCCGCCCCGTCGTCCTCGAGACCGGGGTCAACCGCTATGCGGAGGGCTCGTGCCTGGCGAGCTTCGGCCACACCAAGGTGCTGGTGACGGCCAGCGTGGAGGAGCGGGTGCCCGGCTTCATGCGCGGGCGCGGGGTCGGCTGGGTGACGGCCGAGTACGGCATGCTGCCGCGCGCGACCCACACGCGCGGGCGGCGCGAAGCCTCGGAAGGCAAGCAGTCGGGCCGCACCCAGGAGATCCAGCGGCTGATCGGCCGCTCGATGCGCGCGGTGGTCGATCCCGCGGCCCTGGGCGAGCGGCAGATCTCCATCGACTGCGACGTGATCCAGGCCGACGGCGGCACGCGCACCGCGGCGATCACCGGCGCCTGGGTCGCCCTGCGGCTGGCCACCCGCTACCTGCTGGACGAGGGGGTGATCGCGACCGACCCGATCCTCGACCAGGTGGCGGCGATCTCCTGCGGGGTCTTCAACGGCGTTCCGGTGCTGGACCTGGAGTACGAGGAGGACTCCAACGCCGAGGCCGACGCCAACTTCGTGCTGACCGGCAAGGGCGACATCGTCGAAATCCAGGCGACCGGCGAGAAGCGCGGCTTCACCCAGGACGAGTTCGAGGCGCTGTTCGGCCTGGCTCGCAAGGGCATCGGCGAACTCTGCGCCCTGCAACGCGCCGCCGTCGGGGGCTGAGGGCCGGCGGATTTGGACCCCACGCCGCAAAGCGGCTGTTCGGCGAAGATTCGACACGAAGGCCACGAAGGACTCCAAGACCACGAAGGGCGCCAGGCGGCGGCGTAAGGTGAAACTTGGTGGTCTTCGTGGTCTTGGCGGTCTTGGTGTTTCAAGACTGACGTCGCTACGCGCCGTCTTTCGAGGGGCGAGGCTCCGGAATCAAAAACGCCGCTCCGGGGGAGGACCGGAGCGGCGTTC
>MEEW01000013.1 GCA_001724985.1 Phenylobacterium sp. SCN 69-14 | reverse complement strand
GGCGGCGGCATCGACCTGCTGTTCCCGCACCATGAGAACGAGATGGCCCAGGGCGTCTGCGCCGGTCACGACCATGGCCAGGGCTACGCCAACTACTGGATGCACAACGGCTTCCTGAACATGGCGGCCGAGAAGATGTCCAAGAGCCTGGGCAATGTCGCCCTGGTCCACGACCTGATCGCCCAGGCGCCGGGCGAGGCGCTGCGCTGGGCGCTGCTGGTCGGCCACTACCGCGCGCCGCTGGAATGGACGGGCGAGCTGATCGAGCAGTCGAAGAAGGCGCTCGACCGGCTCTATGGCGCCCTGCGCCGGTCGAGCGAGGTCGAGGCCGAGGACGTCGCCCCGCCGGCGGCCTTCATGGCGGCGCTGGAGGACGACCTCAATACCCCGGCCGCCTTCGCCGAGCTGTTCGGCCTGGCGACGAAGCTGGAGACGGCGAGCGGCAAGGGCCGCGCCCAGGCCAAGGGCGAGCTGCTGGCGGCCGCCAACCTGCTGGGCTTCCTGCTGGGCGACCCGGAGGCGTGGTTCCAGGCCGGCGTCACCGACGACCTGCGCGAAAAGGTCGAGGCGCTGATCGCCCAGCGCATCGAGGCCCGCGCCGCCAAGGACTGGGCCGCCGCCGACCGCATCCGCGACGAGCTCACCGCGTTGAATATCGAGGTGATGGACGGTCCGTCCGGCGCGACCTGGCGGATCAGGGAAAATGTCTAATGCTTGGACCCAAGACCAACCAGGGGGCGATGTTCACCGCCGGCGCGGGCTTCAAGTTCAAGGGCGGCGGCGCGTCCGGGCCGAGCGGGGTGCGGATCGAGCATCGGATCGGCGTGCAGGCGCCGATCGAGACCGTCTGGGACATCCTCTACGACCTCGAACGCTGGCACGAGTGGAACCCGCTCTATCCCCAGGCCGAGGGCAAGCTCCGCATCGGCGGCCAGTTGGCCCTGACCCTGGCCCTGGAGGGCGAGAAGCCGCAGGTCATCCGGCCCACCGTGCTGGAGTGGGTGCCGAATGACCAGATCCATTGGCGGCTGAAGATGATGGGCGGCCTGATCTCCACCACCCGCTTCCTGGAGCTGGAGAAGCTGGAGGTGGCCAGCACCATCTTCTCGAACGGCGAGCTGATCGGCGGCCTGCTGGGGCCGACGGCGGCGCGGCGGATGGGGCGCAAGATCTATCGCGGCTTCGAGGCGATGAGCCAGGCGCTGAAGGCCCGCGCCGAGGCGCAATGGCGCGCCGAAGGCGGAACGCCTACATCAGCGGCATGATCGACGATCTCTACTCGGCCCGGCTGCTCAAGCTGGCGGCGAACATGCCGCGGCTCGGGCGCCTGCCTGCGCCGGACGCCAGTTCGGAGAAGGTGTCCAAGCTCTGCGGCAGCCGCGTCGTGGTCGACGTGACCGTGGAGGGCGACCGCGTGGCCGACTTCGCCCAGGACGTGAAGGCCTGCGCCCTGGGCCAGGCCTCCGCCGCCGTGCTGGGCGCCCATGTGGTCGGCGCCAGCCTGGCCGAGATCGAGATGGCCCGCGACCAGTTCCGTGCTATGCTCAAGTCTGGTGCAGACGCGCCGGAAGGACGTTTTTCGGATCTCTCCATGTTGGCCCCGGTGAAGGACTATCCCGCCCGCCACACCTCCACGCTGCTGGCGTTCGAGGCGGCGGCCGAGGCTGTCCGCCGCGCCGTGGAACGAACTAGCCGCGCCGGCGCGGCTTGATCCTCAAGATCGCTCAGCGTAATCGCTGCGACTGACATCGCACGTCCGCGAGCCGGCATGACCTTCTACGAAACCTGCGTCCGCGGCGCCTTGCGCGCCTACAAGCTGACGCTTTCGCCCCTGATCGGGCGCCAGTGCCGGTTCCTCCCGACCTGTTCGGAGTATGCGGCGCAGGCCCTGATCCTGCACGGTCCCGTTCGCGGCTCCTGGCTCGCGACCCGGCGGCTGTGCCGTTGTCATCCCTGGGGAGCGTCGGGCTACGACCCGGTCCCCCAACCGCGCGACAAGGCCCCGGACGGAAACGGGCCGGCCTCGCGGACATGGACATGTGAGACATGATCGACCTGATTTTCCCCGACGGTTCCCAACGCCAGTTCGACGACGGCGTGACGGGCCGCGACGTCGCCGCCTCGATCGCCAAGTCGCTGGAGAAAAAGGCGGTGCTGGTGAAGCTCGACGGCGAGCTGCGCGATCTCGACCGCCCGCTCGACAAGGGCGGCGCCTTCGAGATCCTGACGCGCGAGAGCCCCGAGGCGCTGGAGACCATCCGCCACGACGCCAGCCACATCATGGCCGAGGCGGTGCAGGAGCTGTTCCCCGGCACCCAGGTGACCATCGGCCCGGCCATCGAAGACGGCTTCTACTACGACTTCGCGCGCGATACGCCGTTCAGCCTGGACGACCTAGCCTCGATCGAGCAGCGGATGCGCGAGATCGTCGACCGTGACGAGAAGATCGTCCGCGAGGTCTGGGACCGCGACGAGGCCATCGCCCACTTCAAGTCGATCGGCGAAGCCTACAAGGCCGAGATCATCTCCGACCTGCCGGAAGACGAGACGATCACCGTCTATCGCCAGGGCCAGTGGAAGGACCTGTGCCTGGGACCGCACCTGCCCTCGACCAAGGCGGTGGGCAAGGCCTTCAAGCTGATGAAGCTGGCCGGCGCCTACTGGCGCGGCGACCACCGCAACGCCCAGCTCCAGCGCATCTACGGCACGGCCTGGGCCAGCGAAGGCGACCTGGAGGCGCACCTGAAGCGCCTGGAGGAGGCCGAGAAGCGCGACCACCGCAAGATCGGCCGGGCCATGGACCTCTTCCACCTGCAGGAAGAAGCCAAGGGCATGATCTTCTGGCACCCGAAGGGCTGGACGCTCTACCGCACGGTCGAATCCTACATGCGCCGCCGCCTGGACCAGGACGGCTATGTCGAGGTCAAGGCGCCGCAGATCATGGACCGCGGCCTGTGGGAGAAGTCGGGCCACTGGGAGAAGTTCGGCGCCAACATGTTCACCTGCGAGACGACGGAAGGCGAAGAGCTGGCCGTCAAGCCGATGAACTGCCCCGGCCACGTGCAGATCTTCAACTTCGGCCAGAAGTCCTATCGCGACCTGCCGTTGCGCATGGCCGAGTTCGGCGCCTGCCACCGGTTCGAGCCCTCGGGCGCCCTGCACGGCATCATGCGCCTGCGCGCCTTCACCCAGGACGACGCGCACATCTTCTGCCGCGAGGACCAGATCGAGGAGGAGACGACGAAGTTCGTGCGCCTGCTCAACTCGGTCTATGCCGACTTCGGGCTCGAGCTGGACAGCGTCAAGCTGGCGCTGCGGCCCGACCTGCGCGCCGGGACGGACGAGGTGTGGGACGTGGCCGAGGACAAGCTGGACCGCGCCGCTCGCCAGGCGGTGAACATGGAGGTCGAGCGCCTGCCCGGCGAAGGCGCCTTCTACGGCCCCAAGCTGGAGTTCCACCTGTCGGACGCCATCGGCCGCACCTGGCAGTGCGGCACGCTGCAGCTCGACTTCGTGCTGCCCGAGCGGCTGGACGCCGAATATGTGGTCGAAGACGGCTCCAAGCAGCGTCCCGTCATGCTGCACCGCGCGATCTGCGGCTCGATGGAGCGCTTCATCGGCGTGGTGATCGAGAACTATGCGGGCGCGTTTCCGCTGTGGCTCGCGCCGACCCAGGTGGTGGTCGCCACAATTACGTCAGATGCGGATGATTATGCCCTGAAGGTGGCTCAAGAACTGAGCGCCGCCGGTCTGCGGGTGGAAACTGACCTGCGGAACGAGAAAATCAACTACAAGATCCGTGAGCATAGCCTCTCCAAGACCCCGGTCATCGCCGTGGTCGGCCGCCGGGAGGCCGAAGAAGGCAAGGTCGCGTTGAGGCGTTTCGGCTCTGAGGGGCAATCGATCATGACGACCGCCGAAGCTGTGAAGGCGCTTGCCTTGGAGGCGTGTCCGCCGGATGTTGCACGGCAGGTAGCGCTTCGCGGCGCTTCGCCTGATACGAGCATGGTCGGGTAAGGAAGGCTGGATGAACGGCGTCGCCGGACCGATCGTGGCTTATGAAGCTGCGCCAGCCCAGGATTTCCTGAGGCTGCGCCGCAGCGTCTCGGTGGTCATGGTCGTCTACATGACCGGCGAGGCGCTGGCCCGGAGCATCGAGTGCGTGCTGGCCGATTCGCTGGTCGACCAACTCGTCGTGGTCGACAACGGCTCGACCCGGATGGAGGCCGCGCGCCTGAAGCGCCTGGCCGAAGGCGACGGGCGGGTGCGGCTGGTGCAGGGCCAGGGCAATGTGGGCTTCGCCCGCGGGGCCAATCTCGGCGCGCGGGCCGCGTCCGGCGACGTCATCGTCTTCCTCAATCCCGACGCCTTCCTGCAGCCGGGCTGCGTGGCCGAACTGCTGCGCGCCATCGACGGGCGGCCGGTGCCCTCGCTGGTCGGCGGCCGGGTGCTGAACGCCGACCGCACCGAGCAGCGCGGCGCGCGCCGCGGCGACATCACCCCGGTCAGCGCCCTCTTGAGCCTCAGCCACCTGTCGCGCAGGGTGCCGTCCTGGCGCCGCTACGAGGTTCACTGGGAATCCGAGGCGCCGCCGGAGGCGGTGATCGCGGTGCCGACCATTTCGGGCGCCTGCTTCTGCATGCGCCGCGAGGACTTCGAGGCCGTCCAGGGCTTCGACGAGGGCTATTTCCTGCACGTCGAGGACGTCGACCTCTGCTGGCGCGTGCGCCGGGAGGGCGGGACGGTGCTGTTCCAGCCCAAGGCCGAGGTGATCCACCTGGGCCACACCAGCCACGCCAGCCCGCTGAAGGTGGAGTTCCACAAGGGGGTCGGCCTGGCGCGCTATTTCCGCAAGCGGGCGCGGGGCCTGGGCCAGCAGGCCGTGGCGCTGCTGCTCTCGCCGGTCATCGTCTGCACGGCGGTCATCCGGCCGATGCTCTGGCGCCTGCGCGGCCGCGCGGCCTAACCAGCCGGCGGGAACAGGCCGGCCCGGCTGACCGAGGCGGCGATGGGCTTGTCCAGCACGCCCGACATCCACTGGGCCGTCTCGATCAGGGCGGGGATATCGTAGCCGGTCTCGAACCCGGCGCGCTCCAGCATGTAGACCAGATCCTCGGTGCCGATGTTGCCGGTCGCGGCCGGGGCGAACGGGCAGCCGCCCAGGCCCCCGCAACTGGCGTCCAGAATGTCGACCCCCGCCTCGACCCCGGCATAGGCGTTGGCCAGGCCCGTATTGCGGGTGTCGTGGAAATGCAGGCGCAGCGGGATGTCGCCGATCACCGCCTTCACCGCCTCGACGCGGGCGCGGACCATCCAGGGATCGGCCACGCCGATGGTGTCGGCCAGGGCGATCTCGTCGACCTTGGCGGCGGCGGCTTCGCGGGCCAGGGAAACCACGCGGTCCTGCGGCACCTCGCCGTCGAACGGGCAGCCGAAGGCGGTCGAGAAGGTGACGGAGATCGGGGGGCCGCCCTCCGCCGCCTTGCGTTCGGCGATGGCGTGCATGGCGGCGATCTGCTCGTCCACCGTAGCGCCCTGGTTGCGGACGCCGAAGCCGTCGGAGGAACAGACCACGACATTGGCCTCGTCGCAGCCGGCGGCGACCGCGCGGTCCCAGCCGCGCATGTTCAGCACCAGGCCGATGCGCGACAGGCCCGAGCCCGCCGGCAGGGCGGCCATGATCTCCTCGGCCCCGGCCATCTGCGGCACGCGGTTGGGGTTGACGAACGAGACCACCTCCATCCGCTGGGCGCCGGCGGCCTGCAGGCGGCTGATGAAGTCCAGCTTC
Source organism: Phenylobacterium sp. SCN 69-14 (assembly GCA_001724985.1). Taxonomy (GTDB): domain Bacteria; phylum Pseudomonadota; class Alphaproteobacteria; order Caulobacterales; family Caulobacteraceae; genus Phenylobacterium. Next base: position 17,923 of record MEEW01000013.1, on the reverse strand, counting down.
CGGGCGACGTCCAGAATGGCCTTTTCGTTCTGCAGCCCGTCGCGCGGGCCGACCTCGACGATTTCGATGAAGCGGGTCATGGGGACTGAGATGGGACCGGCGCGTAGATCCGTAAAGTCGTTTCGTCGCCGTTGGAGTAGTCGAGGCCCTCGATCTTGCCGACCTCGCGGGCCTTGAGGCCGCTGCGCTTGAGGGCGGCCTCGAACTCGGCCTGCTCGCGGCCTTCGACCACGGCGGGGCGCTCGTCGGCCAGGGCGGCGATGGCCTCGGGCACGTCGCCCAGGTCGGTCGGGGTGCCGAGGGCGAAGACCAGACTGGGCTCGGCGTAGCCGGCGACGGCGACCGGCGGCGGCACGAAGCCCTGGCGCGGCAGCAGGCGGGCGGCCTCCAGCGCCTGTTCGGTCCGCTTCGACAGCCATAGCGGGTCGAGCCGCGGCGCCAGCAGGCCGGCCAGGGCGCCGTGGCCGAGGATGGCGAGCGCGCCGGCGGCGGCCAGGCCGGTCAACGCATCGCGCCGCCAGGCGAGCCAGGCGCCGGCGAGGCCCGCCGCGGCCAGCAGCAGGGCGGTCAGGATCGTGGCCGGCAGGTCGCCAGGATCGCCATACTCGCCATAGAGGTAGACGACCGCCGCCCCCAGCACGACGCCGACGAAGGCGCAAAGCCCGATCCCCAGCCAGCGGGCCAGGGCGCCCGGTTGCGGGCGCATCACGGCGGCGGCCATCAGCCAGGCGAGGGCGCCGTAGGTGGGCAGGGTGTAGTGGACGAGCTTGGTCGGCGTCGCCTCGAAGACGATGAAGGCCGGAACCAGCCAGCAGACCGCGAACCGCACGCCAGGCTCGCTGCGCCCGCGCCAGGCCAGCGCCAGGGCCGCCGGCAGCAGCAGGGTCCCGGGGAAGATCAGCAGCGGCGTCAGCAGGGTGTGATAGCCGGGCGGGGCGCCATGGCTTTCCTGGCCGCCGACCAGCTTGGGCGCGAAGTCGGCGCCGAAGGCGGTGGTCCAGAAGCCGCCGTCGGTGGCGACCGTCACCGCCGCCGCCCACGGGCCGACGATGGCGGCCATCAGGATCAGGCCCCAGATCCAGCCCAGGTCCTTCAGCCAGGGCGCCTTGCGGTCCCAGGCCCAGAGGCTGAGCGCGGTCAAGGTCACGACCATCAGCCCGACCGGCCCCTTGACCAGCATGGAGACCGAAAGGCCGAGCCAGAACAGCAGCCGCGTCAGCCGCCCGGCCGGCGGCCCGTCGCGCGAGGCCGCATAGATGCGGGCCAGCGCCGCCAGCGCCAGGGTGGTGGTCCCGGCCAGCACCGCGTCGGTCTTGGCGATGAAGGCTTCGGTCGAGAGCAGGAAGGTCGAGCCGAGGATCGCCCCGGCGACCAGCCCGGTCGGCCCGCCGAAGAAGGCCGCCGCGCCCCAGGCGCAGGCCGCCGCCGCCAGCATGGCCCCCAGTAGGGAGGGCAGGCGATAGGCCCAGATCTCGCGGTCGGCGGCGTCGGAGGTCAGGGCGACGCTGGCCGCCTGCAGCCAGTGGATGCCCACCGGCTTCTTGAACCGCGGCTGGTCCTGGAACTTGATGACGACGAAGTCGCCGGTCTCCAGCATCTGGGCCGTGGCCTGGGCGAAGCGGCTCTCGTCGCGGTCCAGCGGCGGCATGGCGAAGACGCCGGGAAGCCCGGCCAGGAAGGCGATCAGGGCCGCGATCGCCGGCGCGCGCCAACCCCGGCTGAACCGGTCCAGATAGGCCTGAAGACTCATGGCCACGTTGATAGCATTCGCGCGGCGAATTTTCCGCTATGGAGGGGCATGGCCAAATCAACGCCCGACATTTCCGTGGTCGTCCCCGTGTTCGACGAGGAAGGCGCGGCGCCCGGCCTCGCCCGCGAAATCGCCGCCGCCTTCGCCGGCCGCGACTACGAGATGATCTTCGTCGACGACAAGAGCCGCGACGCCACTCGCGCGGCCCTGACCGCGCTGAAGGCCGAAATTCCCCAGCTTCGCGTGCTGGGGCATACGAAGAACTCCGGCCAGAGCCGCTCGATCCGCACTGGGATTCTCGCCGCGCGCGGGGATATCGTCGTCACCCTGGACGGCGACGGCCAGAACGATCCGGCCGACGGTCCGGGGTTGGTGGACGCGCTCGTCGCCGGCCCGCCCGACCTGGCCCTGGTCGGCGGCGAGCGGGTGAAGCGCCAGGACAGCGCCGCCAAGAAGTTCGCCTCGAAGTTCGGCAACGGGGTGCGCAAGAAGCTGCTCAAGGACACCGCCAACGATACCGGCTGCGGCCTCAAGGCGTTCCGGCGCGAGGCCTTCCTGCGGCTTCCCTATTTCGACCACATCCACCGCTACCTGCCGGCCCTGATGCTGCGCGAAGGCTACCGTGTCGATTTCCGGCCGGTGAACCACCGCCACCGCCAGACGGGCCAGTCGAAATACACCAACCTGGGGCGGCTCTGGGCCTCGCTCTCGGACCTGTTCGGCGTGATGTGGCTGCAGTCGCGCTCGCGCCTGCCGGGCGTGGTCGACGAACTCTAGAAGGGCGCTTGCGCTTGTCGCGTCTGGAAAAGCAGCGGAGACTCCTGCTCGATCCCGGAGGGGGAGGGGTTGTCATGTTCGCCGCCTTGCCGCTGCTGGCCTTGCCGGTGCTCGCCTACAATCTGGCGGCGGTGACCCTGCCCGGCGGATTCGGTTCGCAGGAAGCGGCGATCCGGATGAGCGAGCCGCTGTTCGATGTCGCCATGAGCACCGGGGTCCGGTGGCCTGTGACCCTGGGCGACCTGCTGCTGCTGGCCGGGCTGATCGTGCTGTTCATCGAGATGTTGAAATCGACGACCAGCCGCCGCACGGCGATCGTCAATCACGCGCTGTCGCTGCTGCTGTTCATCGGCTGCCTGGTGGAGTTCCTGCTGGCGCCGGCCTTCGCCACCTCCACCTTCTTCCTGCTGGGGGTGATGGTGCTGCTGGACGTGCTGGCCGGCTTCATCGTCACCATCGTCTCGGCCCGCCGCGACATCGACTTCGGGCCGAGCGACCCCTAGGTGAAGGCGGTGAAGATCAGGGTGACGACGGCCAGGTCGAAGATGCGGGTGGCGATGGCGAGCATGGGAGTCCCGGCTACGGCGGATTCATCCGTCGTTAAGCAAGACCGGCGCCAACCGGGGGACGCCTGATGGCCCTGTTCTTCGATCGCCAGTGGTTCGAGGAAAAACTGGCCGAACGCGGCCTGAGCGCGCGGATCATGGCCGCCGCCGCCGGCATGGGCGAGGCTGAACTGGCCCTCGCCTTCAAGGATCAGAGGGAACTTTCCGCCGAGGAGGTAGGCATTTTCGCCGACCTGCTGGGCGTGCCGGCCGCCGAGGTCGCCGACCGCGCCGGAATCTCGACGCCCGTCCCGGGCCAGGGTGACCTGGCCGGCCGCCTCGCCGCGCTGGAGCGCAAGGTCGCGGCGCTGGAGGCGGAGGTGGCGCGACTGAGAGGCGGCTCCAGGTAATTTCGTTCCACACTTGTTCTTGAGTCGGAGCGCGATCGCGGCATGATGAGATTTCCGGGGAGGAAATCATGCTGATTGTCGTTCTGGCTGTCCTGGCGACGGCCGTGGTCGGTGCGGTCCTGTGGTGGCGTAGCGGGGCTGCGGCGCGGCGGGCGTTGGATGCACGCGATCCTGAGTTGGCCGTGGCGGTCGCGCAGATTCGCGAGCGCCAAGACGTGCTCGCCGAGCCTGCGCTCAAGCTTCTTCCCGCTGAAAAATCTGGCTTCTCCAAGCTGGGCGGCCGGCCGGACCTGCCGATGGGCGTGGCTCACCCGCAAGGCGAGCGTGGCCTGCGGACGTTCCTGGCCCAGTTCGACCTAGCCGAAATCCGAGCCGCGGGCGGGCCGGACTGGCTGCCGGATGCTGGACGACTCTACGCCTTCTACGACGATCAACGGCACGGCTTTTCCGACGTGGTCACGATCCTGCACGATGGTTCGGACGCGGCGGGCGCGACGGCTCCGGGCGAGGCGGCCTTTCCCGAACGCCGCGTCGGCTTCGAGGCGGGCCGCTCGCGCCCGAGCCTCGACTGGCTGGGCGTGGATTATCGCGGGCTCGGCGGCTGGGTCGAGGACCTGCTGACGCCCGAGCCCGAAGGGCCGGCCCATCAAGTGGGCGGCTACCCGGACGAAATCCAGGACGAGCGGTTTCCGGTGGTCTGCGAGTACATGGCCCGGGGCCTGCCGGAGCCGGGCTTCGATGACGAGGTTCCGCCCGACATCGAAGATGCAGCCGAGGACTGGCGCCTGCTGCTGCAGGTGGATTCCGACCCCGAACTGAAGATGAACTTCGGCGACGGCGGGCGGCTCTATGTCTTCATCCGCCGGTCGGACGCCCGTCGCGGCGCCTTCGAGAAGGCGGTCGGCGGCTGGCAGACTTATTGAGGGAGAGCGCTCAGACGTCCGTCCTGGCGGTGCGGCCCTTGGGCCGGCGGCGGTCGGCCGAGCCGGAATATTCGATCTTGTTGTAGAGGTTGCGGGCGCTGTCGAGCGTCTCCTTGCCGCCGCGCAGGCCGCGCTTGTGCCCGTCCTGGCCGAGGACGTGGGCCGCGAAGGCCGCTTCCGGCTGCGCCGAAGGGGCCGGCGCCGGCGGCGAGGCCGGCTCGTAGACCACCGGCAGGCTGCGGTCCGTCGAGTCCGGGCGCGCCGCGTCGTCCGAGCGCCGCACGCGCCGGACGCCGTTGGACCTGCGGGGAGGGTCGATGGGCGAGGTCATGGCGGGGAGCCTAGGGCAAGCCGGTTAAGCTACCGTTTGGCCAGCTTCTCGATCTGGGCCTGCATCTCGGCCATCTGCCGCTTGAGCGCATCCAGCGTCTCGTCGCTGGCCGCCGCGGCGGGGGCCGCCGGTTCCGGCGCAGCCTTGGCCGGCTCCTCCGGCCGCGCATAGGCGAAGGGCGAGAACATCTTCATGGCGCGGTCGAACATCGCCAGGTTCTGGCGGATCTGGTCCTCGTAGGCGCCGCCCAGGCCCTTGCCCTGGCCGATGCTGGCGAACTGGGCGCGCATCCGCTCCTGCTGCTCTGCGAAGGTGGCGAGCGACAGCTCCAGATAGCTCGGCAGGAAGGCCTGCATCGAATTTCCGTAGAAGCCGATCAACTGGCGCAGGAACTGGATGGGCAGCAGGTTCTGCCCCTCGCGGCTTTCCTCCTCGAAGATGATCTGGGTCAGGACCGTCCGGGTGATGTCCTCGTTGGTCTTGGCGTCATAAACCACGAAGTCGACGCCCTGCTTCACCATGTCGGACAGGTGTTCGAGCGTGACGTAGGAGGACGAGGCGGTGTTGTAGAGCCGCCGGTTCGCATACTTTTTGATGACGACGCGGCCGTCGTCGGCTCCCTGGGTGTCGGCCATCCCAAAATCCCTTGTCGAGGCCGCTCCCCGCGGCGGCGGCTCATCTTTGCACCGCAGTATCGCGGATGCGAGCGACTTCGGAAAGTCGAGGTTCTGTTCAGGCGAACCTGTTTCGCCCCTTGCCCTCGCCCTGACCTTTATCAATAGATGAAAAAAGCCAAGGAGCTGGAGGAGCACGCCCATGAGCGACGTCGTCATCGTCTCGGCCGCCCGGACACCGGTCGGTTCGTTCAATGGAGCGCTTTCGAGCCTCCCAGCCCATGAACTGGGCAAGATCGCCATCCAGGCGGCGGTCGAGCGCGCGGGCGTCGCCGCCGCCGACGTCAGCGAGGTCATCATGGGCCAGGTGCTGCAGGCCGGCGCCGGCCAGGGCCCGGCGCGCCAGGCGGCCGTCAATGCCGGCATTCCGGTGGAGAGCCCGGCCTGGAGCCTGAACCAGCTCTGCGGTTCGGGCCTTCGCGCCGTGGCGCTGGGCGCCCAGCAGATCGCGGACGGGTCAGCGGCCGTGGTCGTCGCCGGCGGCCAGGAGAGCATGAGCCAGGCGCCCCACGCCCAGCAGCTTCGCTCGGGCCAGAAGATGGGCGATCTCGCCCTGGTCGACACCATGATCAAGGACGGCCTGTGGGACGCCTTCCACGGCTACCACATGGGCCAGACGGCCGAGAACATCGCCGCCCGCTGGCAGATCACCCGCGAGGAGCAGGACAAGTTCGCCGTCGCCAGCCAGAACAAGGCTGAGGCCGCCCAGAAGGCCGGCAGGTTCTCCGACGAGATCGCGCCCGTCACCATCAAGGGCCGCAAGGGTGAGACGGTCGTCGATCAGGACGAATACATCCGCCACGGCGCGACCCTGGACAGCGTCTCGGGCCTGCGCCCGGCCTTCGCCAAGGACGGCTCGGTCACGGCGGCCAACGCGTCCGGCCTCAATGACGGGGCTGCGGCCCTGGTGTTGATGAGCGCCGAGGAGGCGGCCAGGCGCGGCCTCAAGCCGCTGGCCCGCATCGCCTCCTGGGCCAATGCCGGCGTCGAGCCGGAAATCATGGGCACCGGCCCGATCCCGGCCAGCCGCAAGGCGCTGGAAAAGGCCGGCTGGAACGTCGGCGACCTCGACCTAGTCGAATCCAACGAGGCCTTCGCCGCCCAGTCGATCTGTGTGGTGCGCGACCTCGGCCTCGACCCGGCCAAGGTGAACGTCAACGGCGGCGCCATCGCCATCGGCCACCCGATCGGCGCTTCGGGCGCGCGCATCCTGACCACCCTGGTGCACGAAATGAAACGCTCGGGCGCCAAGAAGGGCCTGGCGACCCTGTGCGTCGGCGGCGGCATGGGCGTCGCCATGTGCGTCGAATCGATCTGACGATCCAATAAAAGGGGAGCGCCGGATCAACCGGCGCCCCTCGAGTTCAAAAAGGGAGGCAAGCCCGATGGGCAGAGTGGCGTTCGTGACTGGCGGAACCCGCGGCATTGGCCGTGCGATCGTCGAGCGGCTGAAGGCGGATGGGTTCAAGGTGGCCGCCGGCTATTCGGGCAATGAGCAGGCCGCCCAGGCCTGCGCGTCCGAACTGGGCGTCATGGTCGTGAAGGGCAATGTGGGCGTCTTCGAGGACTGCGGCCGCGCGGTCGCCGCCGTCGAGGCCGAACTTGGGCCGGTCGAGGTGCTGGTCAACAACGCCGGCATCACCCGCGACGGCGTGTTCCACAAGATGACCCCGGAGCAGTGGTCCGAAGTCATCCGGGTGAACATGGACTCGGTCTACAATATGACCCGCCATGTGATCGAAGGCATGCGCGACCGCGGCTGGGGCCGGGTGATCAACATCTCCTCGATCAACGGCCAGAAGGGCCAGATGGGCCAGACCAACTATTCGGCCGCCAAGGCCGGGGTGATCGGCTTCACCAAGGCGCTGGCGCTGGAGAACGCGCGCAAGGGCGTCACGGTCAACTGCGTCTGTCCCGGCTATATCGACACCGAGATGGTGCAGGCGGTGCCGGAGAACGTGCTGGCCTCGATCATCGGCCAGATTCCGGTGGGCCGCCTGGGCAAGGGGGAGGAGATCGCCGACATGGTCGCCTTCCTGGCCGGGGAGCACGCCGGCTATGTCACCGGATCGACCCTGTCGCTGAACGGTGGCCAGTACATGGCCGGATAAGCTTGGCGGCGGTCCAAAAAGCGCCCCACTCAAAGGGCATTCGCCTAGCTTGATGGTGAGCGAAAGACCGGCGTCAGCTTGCATGCCCCTCGTCGTCGCAGCGTTCGTTGCGGCGATGGGGGTCGGCTGCCCGGCGACGGCGCAGGCCGGGCCGCAAACCTTGCGGGAGGGGCTGTTCGGCGAACGCCCCCTGCCCGGGCGGCGGGTCAGCCCGCCGGTGGCGCGCTATGTCAGCGAGGACGGCGACGCCTTCGTCCTCGATCGCAGCCAGACCCGCGTCTACATGAAGTTCGAGGACAGCTCGGAGATCTGGGCGCTGCGTCCTTATCCGGCCCCGCGCGGCGATGTGATCTACAAGAACGACCTGGGCGAGCCGATGCTGCGGGCCACGCGGCTGGGCGGCCTGACCCTGTTCACCCCCGATCGTCCCGGCGGTTCGCCCGCGGCGCTGACCGGCGTCGGCGGGCCGTTGCGGCTTCTGCCGCTGAGCCCGCAGGCGCTGCTGGAACGCCTGGCCCAGGCGAGCGCCAAGGCCACGCGCGCGGCCCGGCGGCTCATCCCCTTCGAGGCCGACGCCTCGCCGGCTTCGTCGGCGGTCGTCGCCGATGCGGCCAATGTGACGGCCGAGGCGGTGGTGCGCATGTCGCGCCGGCCCGAAGGCCGCTCGGTCCTGGCCAAGGTGCGAAAGGTGAAGCTGGTCGAGGGGCGCAAGCCCGCCGCGGTGATGCATGGCGACGAGATGCACATCACCGTCGCCCCGGCCGACGGCCTGGCCGGCCGCCCCTCGTCGAACCGCATCATGCAGGCCGCCGGCTCGCGCTGACCCTATGACAGAGAAAAGGCCCGCCGGGACGGCGGGCCTTTCGCGCAGGCGCTCGGGCCGGGAGGGGGAGGGCCCTCAGCGGCGCGCGATCTCGGTCGATTGCGTCTTGGCCATGAGGCTGCGGGCGGTCAGGGCGTCGTGCGCTTCGTCATGGACGCTGTCGATGCAGGCGGCGCGCGCCGACAGGTCGCGCGGGTTGCGGTCGGTGCAGACCTTGCCGGCCGCGATCTTGACGCGCTGGTTGAAGACCTGAGCGCCGTGCGCCGAAGTCATGTCCAGGTCCGAGACCTTGACCACCGCCGGGGCGGCGTGGGCGGCGGTGGTGAGCGCCAGGGCGGGAACGGCCGCCAGGGCCAGGGTGGCGAGGCCGGCGAGGGTGTTGCTGAACTTGGTCATCTGAATTCTCCCAATTCATCTGTGGGGCTGTGTGGGCCGCCGATGACTAAGAGATAGCGCCGGGATGGCTGCGAAGTCTTGTTAAGTCGACGTAATGACGCACTTTTAAGGAAGTAAACGAAAGTTCATGTGAAACATTACATGGGTTTAATCCTGAAATTCATGTAATAAAGCTTCGGCGTTGGCGATATCGCCACGGCTGGACTTCGGCGACTTGCGGTCGGCCGTACGAGGCCGCTAGGCTCTCCTGCGAACAAGGGAGGACGCGCCATGGCCTTCAGGCTGAACGTGAACGGCAAGACCATGTCCGCCGACGTGGACGGCGACACGCCGCTGCTGTGGGTGCTGCGCGACACGTTGGGCGTGCTGGGGCCGAAGTACGGGTGCGGGATCGGGGCCTGCGGCGCCTGCACCGTGCATGTGGACGGCGCGCCGCTGCGCTCCTGCTCGACCCCGGTCGAGGCCGTCGGCGCGGCGAAGATCGTGACCATCGAGGGCGTGGGCGCCGATGCGGTGGGCAAGCGGGTCCAGGAGGCCTGGATCGAGCTCGACGTCGCCCAGTGCGGCTACTGCCAGCCGGGCCAGATCATGTCGGCCACGGCCCTGCTGAAGGCCAAGCCCCGCCCCAGCGACGCCGACATCGACGAGGCGATGGGCGGCAACATCTGTCGCTGCGCCACCTACACCCGCATAAGAGCCGCCATAAAGAAGGCTTCGGGCCAGGCGGCGGAGGCTTGAAGGCGATGGCTGACGGAACCCTTCCCACCGCCTCGCGCCGCGAGGTTCTGGCCGGCGCCGGCCTGGTCATCGGCTTCTCCATCGCCGGCAAGGGCGAGGCGGCGGAGACGGGCGGCAAGCTGAACGCCTATGTCCAAGTCGCGCCGGACAACACCGTGACCATCGCGGCGAAGAACCCGGAGATCGGCCAGGGCGTCAAGACGATGCTGCCGATGCTGATCGCCGAGGAACTGGACGTCGACTGGTCGGCGGTGCGCACCCGTCAGGCCGACAGCGATCCGGCCGCCTATGGCCGCCAGTTCGCGGGCGGCAGCATGGCCACGCCCCTCAACTGGGACGAACTGCGCCGGGTGGGCGCGGCGGCGCGTGTGATGCTGGTCGCTGCGGCGGCGCAGGGCTGGGGCGTGCCGGCCAGCGAATGCGCCACCGCTTCGGGCGTGGTCCATCACAAGGCCTCGGGCCGTAAGGCGACCTATGGCTCGCTGGCGGCGAAGGCCGCGGAGGCCCCGGTCCCCGACCTGAAGACCGTGCCGCTGAAGGACGCCAAGGACTACAAGATCATCGGCCAGCCCAAGCGCCAGGTCGACACCGCCGCCATCGTCGCCGGCAAGCCGCTGTTCGGCATCGACGTCACCTTGCCGGGGATGCTGTACGCCACCTTCGAGAAGGCGCCGGTGTTCGGAGCCAGGGTGGCGAGCGCGGACCTGGCGGCGGCCAAGCGCGTGAAGGGCGTCACCGACGCCTTCGTCGTCGAGGGCGGCGAGTCCCTCGACGGCCTGCTGCCCGGCGTCGCGGTGGTCGCCACGAGCTGGTGGGCGGCGCGCAAGGGCCGCGACCGGCTGGCGGCGACCTGGGCCGACCACCCGACCGGCGCGCAATCGTCCGCCGCCTTCGAGGCCCGCGCGGTCGAGCTCTCGACCCAGGCGCCGGGCAAGACCGAGCGCAATGACGGCGACGTGGCCGCGGCCCTGGCCGGGGCGGTCAAGACGGTGGAGGCCGCCTACGCCTATCCGTTCCTCGCCCACGCCAACCTCGAGCCGCAGAACTGCACGGCGCGCTTCAAGGACGGCAAGCTGGAGATCTGGGCGCCGACCCAGAATCCCGAGCCCGGCCGCCAGCTTGTCGCCAAGACCCTGGGCATCGCGCCCGAGGCGATCACCATCCACCTGATCCGCTGCGGCGGCGGGTTCGGGCGGCGGCTCTCCAACGACTACATGGTCGAGGCGGCCTGGATCGCCCGCCAGGTCGGCGCGCCGGTCAAGCTGTTGTGGACGCGTGAGGACGACATGCGCCACGACTATTACCGCCCGGCCGGCTGGCACTTCCTGAAGGGCGGGGTCGGCGCCTCGGGCGAGATCGTCGGCTGGCATGACCATTTCGTCAGCCTGGGCCAGGAGGGGGCCTTCGCGCGTAGCGCCGGCATGTCGCCGACCGAGTTTCCGGCCCGCTTCCTCGCCAACTACCGTTACGACTCCTCGCTGATCCCCTGCGGCGTGCCGACCGGGCCGTTGCGGGCGCCGGGCTCGAACGCCATCGCCTTCGTGGTGCAGTCGTTCATCGACGAGCTGGCCCATGCGGCGGGGGCCGATCCGGTGGCCTTCCGCCTCAAGCTGCTGGGCGACAAGCCGGTGGTGGGCGAGGGCGCCTCGGGCTACGCCGCCGGCCGCATGGCCGCGGTGGTGAAGCTGGTCGCCGAGAAGTCCGGCTGGGGCCGCAAGCCGCCCAAGGGCCACGGCCTGGGCGTCGCCTTCCACTACAGCCACCTGGGCTATTTCGCCGAGGTGGTGGAGGTGGCGGTCGATCCGGGCGGCGCGATCAAGCTGGTCAAGGTCTGGGTCGCCGCCGACATCGGCCGCCATGTCATCAATCCGATGGGCGCGCTCAACCAGGTCGAGGGTTCGGTGCTGGACGGCCTTTCGGTCGCGCTCCACCAGAAGATCACCATCGAGAACGGCGCGGCCGCCGAGAGCAATTTCGGCGACTATCCCCTGATGCGGATCGGCGAGGCGCCGCCGATCGAGACCCACTTCATCAAGTCGGACCATTCGCCCACCGGGCTTGGCGAACCGGCCCTGCCGCCGGTGCTGCCGGCGCTGTGCAACGCGATCTTCGCCGCGACCGGCAAGCGCATCCGGCGCCTGCCCATCGAAACTGAGCTGTTGAAGACGGCCTGATCGAACCTGCTATGGTGAGGGCGCGGGCGCGGGGAGGCGTCCTCGCAACCGAGTACATGACGCCATGACGACCGTGCGCGCGCCGACCCGGCGCTTCGAGCAGCGCAAGAGCGCGATCATCGTTTCGGCGGTGGACGTGCTCAACCGCAAGGGCGTTCGGGGCATGACGCTGGCCGACGTCGCCACGCAACTCGGCCTCGTGCCGACCGGGGTCATCTACTATTTCAGGAACAAGGAGGAGCTGGCGGCGGCCTGCTTCCTCGACAGCGTCGACCGCTACAACGCCGTGGCCGCCCAGGCTGCGCACGGCGCGGACGCGCGCGAGCGGCTGCGCCTGTTCCTGGACGCCTATTTCGAGGCTCGCCGGCGCATCCGGCTGGGCGAGGCGCCGGCCCTGGCCGCCTTCAACGACGTACGGGCCCTCAACTGCGCGCCGGTGAACGCCGCCTATGTCGACATGTTCCGCCGCGTGCGGACGCTGCTGGAGGGCCGCGAGACGCGCCGGCTGTCGAAGTCCGCGCTCAGCGCCCGCGCCCAGATCCTGATCGCCGAGGTGCTGTGGGCGCCGGTCTGGCTGCCGCGCCACGACCCGGAGGATTTCGGCCGGGTCTCCCAGCGGGTGTTCTCGATCAGCGCCGACGGCCTGGCCGCGCCCGGCGCAGCCTGGGATCCGCTGGCGCTGCCGGCCCTGGTCCAGCCGACCGGCGCCGCCTCGCACGAGAACTTCCTGCGCGCCGCCACCCAACTCATCAACGAGGAAGGCTATCGCGGCGCCTCGGTCGAGAAGATCTCGGCGCGGCTCAACGTCACCAAGGGCGCCTTCTATCACCACCACGAGACCAAGGACGAACTGGTCCTGGCCTGCTTCGAGCGGACCTTCGAGGTGATGCGCCGCGCGATCCGCCAGGCCGAAGAGGTGGCGACCAGCGGCCTGCAGGTGCTGACCACCGTCGCCTCGGCCCTGGTCGAATACCAGATGGCCGGCGATGCGCCGCTGCTGCGCGCCTCGGCCCTGACCTCGGTCCCGGAAGCGATCCAGCCTCAGCTCGTGGCGCAGTTCGACCGGCTGTCCGACCGCTTCGCCTCGCTGATCTCGGACGGCATCGCCGATGGCTCGGTGCGGCCGCTGGACGTCAATATCGGCGCCCAGATGCTGACCGCCATGATCAACGCCGCCGCCGAACTGCACCACTGGGCGCCCGGCGTGACGCCGCAGACGGCCGCGGCGCTCTATGTGCGGCCGTTCTTCGAGGGCCTGCTGCCCAAGCAGCCGTAGACGGCCGCGGCGAGGCCCGGGCAAAGTACCGGAAAAGCCTGGAGGGGACCGCCTGTGAAGAAGCTGCTGATCGCCAATCGTGGCGAGATCGCCATCCGCATCGCCCGCACCGCGGCGGAGATGGGGATCGAGACCCTCGCCGTGTTCTCCAGCGACGACGCCGCTTCGCTTCATGTGCGCCAGGCCGACCACGCCCACGCCCTGACGGGGGCCGGGCCGAGCGCCTATCTCGACGGCGCGCAGATCATCGCCGCGGCCCTGGCGCAGGGCTGCGAGGCGATCCATCCGGGTTATGGCTTTCTGTCGGAGAACGCCGCCTTCGCGCGCGCCTGCGGCGAGGCGGGCCTCACCTTCGTCGGCCCGGCGTCCGAGACGCTGGAGCTGTTCGGCGACAAGGGCGCGGCGCGCGACCTGGCGGCGCGCTGCGACGTGCCGATCCTGGCCGGGACCGCGGGGGGAGTAGGCCTGGACGAGGCGCAGCATTTCCTCGCGCGCCTGGGCCCCGGCGGGGCGGTGATGGTCAAGGCGGTGGCCGGCGGCGGCGGGCGCGGGATGCGCCCGGCCCGCTCGGCCGAGGAACTGGCCGAGGCGTTCGAGCGGTGCGCTTCGGAAGCTCGCGCGGCCTTCGGCGACGGGGCGCTCTATGTCGAGGAGTTCCTGCCCCACGCCCGCCACGTCGAGGTGCAGATCCTCGGCGACGGCCAGGTCGTCTCGCACCTGTGGGACCGTGAATGCAGCCTGCAGCGCCAGCGGCAGAAGGTGGTGGAGATCGCCCCGGCCGCCATGCTGGCGCGCGAGACCCGCGAGCGGCTGTTCGAGGCCGCCGTCGCCCTGGCCCGCGCCGCCCGCTATCGCAGCCTGGGGACGGTGGAGTTCCTGGTCGCGGGCGAACGCATCGTCTTCATCGAAGCCAATCCGCGGCTGCAGGTCGAGCATACGGTGACCGAAGCGGTCACCGGCCTCGATCTCGTCCGCCTGCAGATCGAGGTCGCGCGCGGCCGTTCGCTGGCCGATCTTGGCCTGGTGCAGGACCAGGTCCCGGCGGCGCAGGGCGTGGCGATCCAGGCGCGAGTCAATCTGGAGACCATGGGGCCGGACGGTTCGGCCAAGCCCTCGGGCGGGGTGCTGGGCGCCTACGAGCCGCCGTCCGGCCCCGGCGTGCGCGTCGACGGCTTCGGCTATGGCGGCTATCGCACCAGCGCCCGCTTCGATTCGCTGCTGGCCAAGGTGATCGTCCAGGCGCCGGACCTGCCGGCCGCCGCGGCCAAGGCGCGCCGCGCCCTGGCGGAATTCCGCATCGCCGGGGCGCCGACCAATATCGGCTTCCTGCAGGCCCTGCTGGCCCATCCGGCGGTCGCGGCGGGGAACCTCCATACCCGCTTCATCGAAGAGGCGATGGGCGAGCTTTCCGCCGCGCCCGCGCCGCCGCCGCGGCACTTCGAGATGGCGGCCGCGGGCGCGCCCAAGCGGGCCGGCGCCCAGATCGACGCCTCCGACCCGCTCGCCGTCCTGCACCACGGCAAGGCGCAGGCCGAAGCCGAGGACGACGACGAAGAGATCGAGGGCCCCGAAGGGACGCGGCCGATCCGCGCTCCGCTGCAAGGCACGGTGATCGGGGTGATGGCGGCGCTGGGCGAGACGGTCCGCGCCGGCCAGCCGCTGTTCGTCATGGAAGCCATGAAGATGGAGCACGTCATCGCCGCCGAGGTCTCCGGCGTCGTGCGCCTGGTGGCCGTGGCCGAGGGCGACACGGTGTTCGAGGACCACGCCCTGGCCTTCGTCGAGCCGGCCGAGGTGGCCGGCGGGGCGAGCGAGGGCGAGGAGGAGATCGACCTCGACTTCATCCGCCCGGACCTTGCCGAGGTGCTGGAGCGCCAGCGCCTGACTCTGGACGAGGCGCGGCCCGCCGCCGTCGCCCGCCGCCGCAAGACCGGCCAGCGGACCGCCCGCGAGAACATCGCCGATCTCTGCGATCCGGGCAGCTTCACCGAGTACGGATCATTGGTCGTGGCCGCCCGCCGTCGCCGCAACACGGCCCAGGAGTTGATCGAGCAGACCCCGGCCGACGGGATGGTCATGGGGCTCGGGGCGGTCAACGGCGACCGTTTCGCCGAGGAAAAGTCCCGCGTCGCGGTGATGGCCTACGACTACACCGTCCTCGCCGGCACCCAGGGTGCGCACAATCATGAAAAGCTCGACCGGATGAGCGAGATCGCCGCGCGCTGGCGGCTGCCGACGGTGTTCTTCACCGAGGGCGGCGGCGGACGGCCGGGCGACACCGAAGGCGGCGGCTTCATCCGCGGGTTCGAGTTCTGGGGCCGCCTGTCGGGCGCCGTGCCGCTGGTGGGGGTCTCCTCGGGACGCTGCTTCGCGGGCAATGCGGCCATCCTCGGCTGCTGCGACGTGATCATCGCCACCAAGGACTCCGCGCTCGGCATGGGCGGCCCGGCCATGGTCGAGGGCGGCGGGCTGGGCGTCTTCCGCCCCGAGGAGATCGGGCCGGTCAAGGTGATGCAGGCCAATGGCACCATCGACGTGCTGGCCGACGACGAGGCGCACGCCGTCCAGCTCGCCAGGCAGTACCTCTCCTACTTCCAGGGGGCGGTGAAGGACTGGGATTGCGCCGACCAGCGCCTGCTGCGCCGGGCGATCCCGGAGAACCGCCTGCGGGTCTACGACATCCGCAAGGTGATCGAGCTGATCGCCGACACCGGCTCGATGCTGGAGCTGCGGCCGAAGTTCGGCCTGGCCATGGTCACCGCCTTCATCCGCATCGAGGGCCGCCCGGTCGGGGTGTTCGCCAACAATCCGCAGCACCTGGGCGGGGCGATCGATTCCGACGCTGCCGACAAGGCCGCCCGCTTCCTGCAGCTTTGCGAGGCGTTCGACATCCCGGTGCTGTCGCTGTCGGACACGCCCGGCAACATGGTCGGGCCGGAGGCGGAGAAGACCGGCCTGATCCGCCACTGCTCGCGCCTGTTCGTGATCGGGGCCAACCTGACCGTGCCGCTGCTGTCGGTGGTGCTGCGCAAGAGCTACGGCCTGGGCGCCATCGCCATGACCGGCGGCAGCTACCAGGCCTCGATGTTCTGCGTCTCCTGGCCGACCGGCGAGTTCGGCGGCATGGGGCTGGAGGGCTCGGTCAAGCTCGGCTACCGCAACGAACTGGCCGCCATCGAGGACCCGGCCGCGCGCAAGGCTCGGTTCGACGAGATGGTCGCGGCCGCCTATGCCCGCGGCAAGGCGCTGTCCCAGGCCATGAGCCCGTCGCTCGACAACGTCATCGACCCGGCGGAGACCCGCCGCTGGGTGCTGGCGGGCCTGAAGTCGCTGCCGCCGCTTCCCGTGCGCACCGAGAAGAAGCTGCGCTGGATCGATAGCTGGTAGGGGTCGGAGCATTTTCCGCCGAAGTGGTTGCCGGTTCGGCGCAGAAAATGCTCTCAAGTCAAAGAGTCTTGAGCGTGATGGGCTTCTATCGAAGCCCATCACGCTCAGTGCGGGACGTAGGTCCGCAGCACGTCCTCGATGATCCGCTCGAGCTGGCCGAGCGTGTTGCAGGTCTTGGCCACGTGGCAGAACCGCTCGTAGCGGTGCATGACGCTGTCGCCCTGGGTCCAGTAGCTCTCCGGCTCGGGATTGAGCCAGATGACCGAGCGGGCGCGGTTGTGGATCGTCGCCATCAGGTCCAGCCGCGGATCGGCGTAGTTCGAGCGGCCGTCGCCCAGGAAGATGACGGTCGTGTGCCGGTCGACCCGGTCCAGGTGGTTCTCGCAGAAGTCCTCCAGCGACTTGCCGTAGTCGGTCTGCTGGAAGCCGATCTTGCGCAGCACCTGGAAGATCGCCCCGTCGATATGCTCGTCGTCCAGGATGTCGTTGACGCTGATGAGCCGGCCTGAGAAGGCGTAGGCCTCCATCCGGTCGACCACCTCGTTCAGCGAATAGAGGAAGGTCAACAGGAACTGGGCGGCGGCGGCCACCGACTTGGAGACGTCGCAGATGCAGATGATCGACGGCTTGTCGATCTTCTCGGTCTTCCAGACGATCTCGAACGGCATGCCGCCATAGGGCATGGACTTCCGCAGGGTGCGGCGCACGTCCATGTGGCCCTTGCGGGCGCGGTTGCGGCGGCGCGAATAGCGGTCGGCCAGGCGCTTGGCCATCTTCTTGACCAGGGCCTGCATCATCGCCTGGTCGACCGGGTCGATGCCGCCCTCGGCGTTCAGCGCCTTTCGCGCCAGCATCTCCTCGCGGAGCATCTTGCCCGAGCCGGCGGCGTAGAGTTCGTGCTGGCGCTCGACATAGCGTTGGGCTTCCTCGGTCAGCCGGCGCTTGCCCGCCTCCAGGCGGTCGGCCGCCTCGCCGCCGTCGCCGTTGCGCCGGGCGCCCGCGATGATCGCCTCGATCTCGGCGAGCCCCATCTCCTCCAGCAGCCGCCGCGTCAGGCGCGAGCGCTGGGTGGTCAGCCGAATCTGCGAGACCTGGGCGCGCTGGGCGGCCTCCTCCATGGCCTGGGCCAGGCCCGGCGCGTCGCCCTCCAGCAGCATGCGGGCGAGGTCGGAGTCCTCGGCCCCTTCCGGCAGGCCGTCCATGGGATCGCCTTCGCCCTGCGGCGCAGGCTCGAAGGCCGGCTTGTCGCGCGAGAAGAAGGTCTCGAAGATCGAGTCGAACCGCACGACCTCGTCCGCGCTCTTGGCCAGGGTCGCGCAGAGCGCGTCCTTGAACAGCTCGCGGTCGGAAAAGCCCACCGTCTCCACGGTGCGGTGCGCGTCGATGGCCTCGGCGGGCGAGACCTTCACGTCCGCGGCGCGAAGCGCGCGGAAGAAGTCCTCCAGGGCGCCCTGCATGGGATCAGGCCGCCGGGCGGCGCAGCAGTTCGCTGATCTGCGGCTCGACCGCGGCGATGTCCGGCTCGAACTTCAGCAGCACGTTGAGCGTGTCGCGCACGACCTCCGGGCTCAGGCTGTCGGCGTTCAGCAGGATCAGCGCGCGGGCCCA
>MEEW01000012.1 GCA_001724985.1 Phenylobacterium sp. SCN 69-14 | reverse complement strand
GCCCGCCGCCTCGGGCGTCCAGCGTTCGGCCACCAGCAGGGTGTGCACCTGGCCGGCCGGCTGGGCCCGGGCGGGTTCGGGCGCCGGGCGGCGGACGGTCAGGCGCGCCAGCTCAAACATCGGGTGGCTGTCGACGCTGGGCGGCAGGGCGGCCAGGTCGATCCCGTATTCGGCCAGGCCGCCGCCGATCAGCCAGCGCAGGAAGCCGAAGCGGCCGTTGAAGCCGGTCAGCGGAAACAGCTTCTGCAGGTCGCCGCGGCTTTCCCAGATCGACAGGAAGAGCCGCGGGAAGGGCAGGCCGCGGGCCAGGTCGCGCACCGGCGCATCGAAGCCGGACCGCAAGGTCGCCCCGACATGCCGCGGCCAGGCGGCGCGGTGAGCCAGGCCATAGGCCGCGAACCGGAGCTTCGCCTCCGAAAGGTCGCCGGCGACGTAGCGGGCGGCGCGCAGGGCCAGGTCGGGGTCGGCGAAGGTCTCCAGGGGCGCCAGCCGGGCGCTGAAGCGGCCCTCCACCGATTCGGGGCCCAGCAGCCAGGCGCGCAGGCCCGCCGGGTCGCTGGCGAAGCGGTCGCGCAGGTCGCGCCGCGCCGCGGTCATGGCGGCGATGGCCGGGGCGTGCGGCGTGGTGGTCAGCCAGGTGGTCAGTTCGGCCGACGAGGCGAGCCACGGCCCTTCGCCGCGCGGCCCCTCTGGATCGCGCACGGTCACGCCGGGGCGCACCGACACCCAGGTCTCGGCCGCCGCCGTCAGCCCGCCGCCGAAGTCCTCGCCCGCGCGGGCGGCGGCCAGCATGCGGCGGCGGTCGGCCTTGTCGACCAACTGGCCGGACGGGAAGGCGGCGTGGCCGTAGGGGGTGGCCGAGGCCTCGACATGGCCGTTGCGAAGCAGGGCGGCGGCGTAGTCGGCCATCAGGGCGGCGAGCGGGCCGCCGGCCGCCACCTTCACCCGGTCCTGGTGCTTGGACAGCAGGTGCGGATGCAGCGGGTCGAAGCCCGAGAAGTGGAAGAAGACCAGGGGCTGGCCGTCGACGCGCCAGCCCTCGGCGCCGCGCGTCACCTCGCGCCCCTCCAGGTTCCAGTAGGCGAGGTTGAGGGCCGGGCTGCGCAGGATGGCCAGGTCGCTGACGAAGCCGGGCGCCAGGTCCATCCACTTCTGGTCGGTGAAGAGGCCGGCGGCGAAGTCGGCCCGGCAGTCGAAGCGCAGCTTTTCGCCCCACCAGTCCAGCAGGTCGAAAATCTGCGGCTCGGCGCGCGCGGCCATGAAGCCGAGATTGTAGGCGCCCGACTGCAGCAGGGTGTGGTCGCTGGGGCTGGCCTCCCCGCGCAGGGGCCGCGTGGCGTGCGGGGTCAGGGCCAGGGGCGCGCGGGTCAGCGCCTGGCGCACCTCGTCCAGCGGGCGGTAGACCCAGATGTCGGGGTCGAGATAGGTGCAGCTCGTGACCCCGTCCTCGGCCAGCAGGGCCTTGAAGGCGTGCGGCTTGACCGCGGTGTTCAGCTCCAGGGCGTCGTAATAGGCGCACTTGGCGGCGAAGTCGGGATCGAGATAGGCCGCGTCCAGCACGCGGATCGCCGGGTCCTTGAAGCGGATCTGGCCGTCGGTGGCGATCACCACGCGCTGGGCCCCCGGCTCGGCCGCGGCCAGGCTCTCCATCAGGCTGGCGGCCTGGGCGGCGTAGTTGCGCGATACGATGGTGAAGATGACATCCACGGCCGGCCCCCTGACGTCAGGCCGCGGCCAGCAGTTCGTCCAGCCGTTTGACGTCCATGATCGGCGAGGCGACGCCGGCTTCGATACGCATGACCTTGTTGCAGTAGAGGCGGATCAGGTCGAGCTCGTGCGAGGCCAGGACCAGGATGCCGGCCCGCTCCATCAGGTCGAGGATGCGCTTGTGGGCCAGCTTCTTGAAGTCGGAGTCGCCGACGGCGATCCATTCGTCCATCAGGATGACGTCGGCCTCGACGGCGGTGGCGACGGCGAAGGCCAGGCGCGCCTGCATCCCGGCCGAATAGGTCTTGAGCGGCATGGCCAGGAAGGGGCCGAGGCCGGTGAACTCGGCGATCTCGGTCAGGCGCTCGTCGATCTGGCGGGTCGACAGGCCGGCGATCCGGCCGCGCAGGCGGATGTTGTCGAGGCCGGTGGCCGAAGGATCGATGCCGAGGTTGAGGTCCAGCATGGCCGCGATCCGGCCGTGGACGTCGATGGTGCCCTCGTCAGGCTCATAGGCGCCGGCCAGGGCGCGCAGCAGGGTGGTCTTGCCCGATCCGTTGTGCCCGATCAGGCCCAGCCGGTCGCCCGAGCGCAGTTGCAGATTGACCTTGGAGAGCGCCGTGATCTCGGGCGCGCCCAGGCCGGTCTTGCCCAGCTTGCCGCCCACGGTGATGCGCGCCAGGTGCTTCTTCAGCGACTTGGAATCGACCCCGTAGACGGGGAAGCGCAGGGTCAGGTCGGTGACCGTGATCGAAACCTCGGGGGCCTTCATAGGTAGTGCACGATCCTTCGGCGGATGTTGGCGAAGGCGGCGAAGGTGGCGATCCAGCCGACCACGGCCATGATCGCCAGCCCGATATAGGTGACGGGGGCGACCGCTTCGCCCAGCAGCGGCGCGCGCGCCACCGTCAGCAGGTGATAGAACGGGTTGAGCAGCAGGACCGCATGGTCGACCAGCCGCCCGCCCGGCAGCCAGAAGACCGGGGTCATGAACATCGCGAACTGGATCACCGAGGCGACGATCTGCGGGATGTCGCGGAACCTGGCCGAGGCCAGGCCCGCGGCCAGGCTCACCCACGAGATATTGGCCAGCATCAGCACCAGCCCGACCACCGCCAGCGGGACGTCCGCCTGACGCCAGTGGCCGTAATAGATCAGCACGCCGACGATGATCACCAGATGGTGCAGGAAGTTGATGACGTTGCGCATCACCGTCCGCCAGACGAAGGTCATCATCGGCAGGGAGGTCTGGGACAGGATGCCCGAAGCCTGGACGAAGGCGCTGCAGCCCTCGAGGATGACGTTGGCGATCAGCCCCCAGAAGACGATGCCGAGCGCGACATAGGGGATGAACTCCTGCACCGGCACCTTGAAGAGGTTGGCGTACAGGAAGCCGATCCCGGCCACCATCAGGCCCATGGACAGGGTGATCCAGAACGGGCCGAGGATCGAGCCGCGGTAGCGCGACACGACGTCGTGCCAGGCCAGCGACCAGGCCAGTCCGATCCGCTCGAACGAGGCGCGCAGATCGGCGAACGCCATGCTGAAATCGTGCATGGGCCCGCGCCGTCCGGTGCGCACCATATGTTGTACGGATTGCATTCAGTCTCCCGAGCCCGCAGCTCTACGCCGGTGGGTAACAGGTCGCATTTTGCGGCGCAAGCATGGCGCCGGGCGTGGAATCCAAAGGAAAATCCGCGCCCGCAGGCGGGCCTGGCCTCTTCACGCCGACCACGACTCCGCGCCGACCGAGGTGAAGCGCGCCGCCTGGGCCGCGCCGCCGAACTTGCCGAGCAGCCGCTTGAGCCCTTCGCGGCGGGTCGGGTCGACCAGGAACATCATGAAGCCGCCGCCGCCGGCGCCGGAGACCTTGCCCCCGAACACGCCGAAGCTCTTGGCCGCGTCGTAGACCGCGTCGATCCCGGAGGACGAGATGCGGTTGGCCAGCAGCTTCTTCGAGCTCCAGCCCGCGTCGAGCAGGGCGCCGAAGCGCGGCAGGTCGCCGGCGGTCAGGGCGTCGCGCATCTCGAAGGCGCCGGCCTTCAGCGCGTGCAGGCCCTCCAGCGACTTCTGCGCATGGCTGCGCATGTTGGCGGTCTGCTCCTCGATGATCGAGGCGGACTCGCGGCTGACCCCGGTGAAGTAGAGCACCAGGCTGGCTTCCAGCTCCTTCAGGACCCGGTCCTCTATGGCCACGCTCTCGACCTCGGCGCGGCCGCCCTCGAAGAAGCGCATCAGGTTGAGGCCGCCGAACGCCGCGGCGTACTGGTCCTGGGCGCCGCCGGCCAGGCCCAGTTCGCGCCGCTCGATGTCGAAGGCCAGGCGCGCGACCTCGTAGGGGTCCATGCGAAGGCCCATGAAGCGGCGCATGGCCTCCACCATCGCCACCACCAGGGCCGAGGACGAGCCCAGGCCCGAGCCGGGCGGGCAGTCGGCATAGGATACGAGTGTCAGCGGGATGGCGCGGCCGCCGGCGTGATCGACCATGAAGCGGTTGTAGACGCCCTTCAGCAGGCGCAGCGGCTCTTCGGTGGGCAGGGGGGCCTGCGCCACACCCTGCCAGGCCTGGTCGCGGTCGGCGGCCACCAGGCGCACCTGGTCGTCGTCCCGCGCCTGGACCGTGACGTGGGCGAAAAGATCGATGGCCGCATTGAGGACGACGCCGCCGTGCTCGTCGCAATAGGGCGAGACGTCGGTGCCGCCGCCGCCGAAGCCGAGCCTGAGGGGCGCGCGGGCGCGCACCAATTCATGACGCATTGTGGGCGCTCTATCCCGAACGTGATCAACCGCAGGGCGCGGGGGTAGTCGGCGCGAGCGGGCTTGGCAACCGTCATCGACGTCGCGCCACGCCCGTCGGCGCGCAATGGAATTGGGGGGCGATCCTGGCGAGGAGACCGAACGGTGTCTATGTGGGCGAAGGCCGCCGCCCCGCCTCCCCTGGGGCCGCGCCCCGGATGAACAGCATGAAGTCGACACCTTTCCTGGCGGGCGTGGCCGCAGCCCTCCTGCTTTCGGCCTGCGACCAGCCGGCGCCGTGGGCGCGGGCGGCCGCCGCGCCGCAGCCGAGCCAGGCCGTCCGCAACGAGCGCGCCCAGGCGGTGGCCTGGAACGAGGGCGCCGGCCGGTTCGAACTGCGCGGCGCGCCGCTGCGGACCGGCCGCATCTGGACCTTCGACGGCGCCACCGACGGCTTCGTGCTGGCCGGCGGCGAGGTGCTGCCCAGCACGCCGGCCGGGCTGGAGGTGCGCAACCTCGGCCCCGACGCGGCCCTGCGGTCGCCCAAGGGGCTGGCCCTGGACGGCGGGCGCTATTCGCTGGTCCTGGTCCGCCTGACCCGGACGCGCGCGGGGGCCGAATGGGACGGCGATCTCTTCTACAGCACCCAGGCGCACGGCGAGACGGGGGGCTTCCGCGCCAAGCCGGCGGACGGCGGCGATCCGGCGCCTGGCGAGACCGTGGTGCTGGTCTACGACATGGCCAACCTCAAGGCGGGCGGCGACGATTGGATCGCCTCGCTGATCGACCAGATCCGGCTCGACACCGACGACGCCTCGGGCGGCGCCTTCGTCGTCCATCAGGTGGCCGTGACCGAGAACCCGGGCGCTGCGGCGCTGGCGCAGTCGCCGCTGCGGACCGCCAGGATCGCCGATCGCTGAGGCATGGGCGGTCAGGCCGCCGGGGGCGTCTTCCCCAGCTCTTCCAGCCGAGCCAGATAGCGCAGGCCGATGGCGCGGGCGCTGAAATGGGTGCGCATGTGGCGCCGCGCGCGTTCGCCCAGGGCCTGGGCGTAGCGCCGGTCGTCGACCAGCCGCCCGATCAGCTCCACGGCATGGTCGACCGAGGGTTCGGCCCAGACCTGGCCCTCGCCGAACAGGTAGGCGTCCTTGGCCACCGGCACGAGGTCGCAGTCCACCAGCAGGCTGGTGTCCGGGGTCATGAAGTCGAGATTGCCGGAATAGTTGGTGGCGACCGCCGCGCGGCCCATGAACATCGCCTCCGCCGGGCCGCGCCCGAAGCCCTCTGCGCGGTGGAGGGAGACGAACACGTCGGCGCAGCGGGCCAGGTTCTTGATCTCGTTGTCCGACAGCTTGCGGGTGATGGACTGGACGCGGCCGCCCAGGGCGCGCAGGCGGCGCTCCAGCTCCTTGCGCGCCGGGTTGGCGTCGTCGCCGCCCTTGTACTTCACGACGGCGTGCAGGGGGGCGTGGGGCCGCAGGGCGATCAGCTTCTCGTAGGCCTCCAGCATGGCGAACGGGTTCTTGCGTTCGGCGTAGGACGAGAAATCGAAGTAGAACAGGCAGACGAAGGCGTCCTCGGGGATGCCGAAATGCCGCCGGCCCAGCAGCGAGGAAACGGTCAGCTCGACGGCCTGGGACATCGGTACGACCGGGCGATCGACCACCGGGGCGATGGCCTTCTGGATGAAGCCGGACGGCGCCCAGACCTCGTCGAACCGTTCGAGGATCCGCGCCCAGGGCTCGGGATACTTGGCCAGCTCCCAGGCCGGGTAGATGATGTTGTAGGCGCGCTCGAAGGCGGGCCGGCAGCCGCGCTGGTCCAGCACCTCCATCGCCTGGTCCACCTCGTCGGCGTTCAGGGAGAAGAAATTGACCTTGTCGCTGAGGCCTGGGACGACCGAAGGGCCGAACTCCCGCTCGAAGTCGGCGTCGCGCTGGCGCTCGATGCCGTAGACGTCGAGCAGGCCGGGGGTTACGCCGGCGGCGCGGAACGCGCGCCAGGCCGAGCGGGCGTGCTCGCCCATGCCGATGGGGGAGAAGGGATGGCCCACCAGGACCAGGTCGGGCGACGTCATGACTTGTCCAGCAGGTCGGCGTCCGCGGCGTTCTTCACCGCCTCCAGCCAGGCGTGGCCGAAACGCTGGTCCGGCTCGAGGTGCGCGCCTTCGCCCCATTCGTTCCAGGCGTTGATGAAGACGATGCGCTCGTCGCCGAAGTTCTGCCGGCGGGTGTCCTCGAACGCCGCCTCGGTCCAGGCCTGGAAGGCGCCGGGCGTGGCGTGCTGGTAGACCCAGCCGCCGTCCTGGCGGCGGGGTGTGTTGTCCCACGACGGCATCACCCCCCGGAAGCGCTTGTGGCCGAGGGGGGCGGCGTCGAGGAAGCTGCGGACCATCTGGCGATAGTCGTTCACCCGGCCGGCGAACCGCGGATTGTAGAGCGGTCCGGGCGGATGGATCAGGGCGCCGGCCCCGGCCGGCGGGAACTCGACCGAGGCGTCGAAGCCGAGTTCGGCCGGATCGGTCCGGCCGCCGGCCTTTTCGAAGCTTTCGACGAAGGCCAGGTAGATTTCGCCGACGCCGGCCTTGCGGCAATGCTCGCGCCAGGTCTCGGCCCAGGCGCGGGCGTCCGGGAGCAGGCCAGGGCGATAGATGAGCAGCAGCGGCCGCCCGCCGATGCGGATGTAGTTCGGCCGGGTCAGATAGGGTTCGATGGCCGCGATCGAGGCCTCGGCGTCGCCCGGCTCATAGGTCTGGGCCAGCAGGACGTCGCGCTCCTGGCCGTCCCAGGTGCGGGTCCAGTTCTCGTTCGCCCAGCAGAGGCAGAACGGAAAATCATCTTCGCTGCTTTGCAGCAGCGGCTCCAGCGGGGTCT
Organism: Phenylobacterium sp. SCN 69-14; assembly: GCA_001724985.1. GTDB lineage: Bacteria > Pseudomonadota > Alphaproteobacteria > Caulobacterales > Caulobacteraceae > Phenylobacterium. The sequence goes on along the minus strand of MEEW01000012.1, from coordinate 16,564 downwards.
CCAGCACGCGCCGCCCGCCGGTGAACCAGTAGAAATAGTGACAGAAGCCGCCGATCCCGTAGCGGCGCGCCAGGTCGGCCTGACGCCGCATCGCTTCGGGGTTGGAGAGGTCGTAGAAGCCGAGGTCGGCCGGCACGTGCGGCTGATAGTGCCCGCGATAGTTCGGCAGGGCGCGGCTGACATTGGTCCATTCGGTGAAGCCGGGGCCCCACCAGCGGTCGTTCTCGGCGATGGTGTGGAACTGCGGCAGGTGGAAGGCGATGGTCCGCACGCGGTTGAGCGCCTCGAGTTCCTCGGACCAGCGCTCCACGAAGGTCTGCTGGTTGCGCACCGCCAGCCGCTGCTTGTAGCCGGCGTCGATGGAGTTCGAGGTGATGCTGAGGTGATGGACGATCTCGGCGCGCGGCTCGTAGATGATCCGCAGGCCGCGCGCGCGCAGCCGGAAGCAGAGGTCCGAATCCTCGCAATAGGCCGGGGCGAAGGCGAGGTCGAAACCGCCCAGTTCGGCGAAGGTCTCGCGGCGGACCATCAGGCAGGCCCCCGAGGCGTAGTCGACCTCGCGCCGCACGTTCCAGCGCGGCAGGGCGGGGTCTTCGAACAGGCCGATCATCTCGGCGGTCCCGTCCACCCCGATCCGTGCGCCGGCTTCCTGCAGGCGCCCGTCCGGGAACAGCATCTTGGGGGCGACGGCGCCCACGCGGTCTTCCTCGGCGAAGGCGCCGCGCAGCGCCGCCAGCCAGCCGGGCCGGACCTGGACGTCGTTGTTCAGGAAGACCAGGAACTCGCCCTTGGCGATGTCGATGGCGCGGTTGCAGGTGCGGATGAAGCCCTGGTTCTCGGCGTTCGAGACCAGCGCCAGGCCCGCCACCTCGGCGAGCGTCGCGGCAGTGGCGTCGGTGGAGGCGTCGTCGATCACGATCACCTCGGCCGCTTCCAGCCCGCCCTCGGCCTGTAGCGCGGCCAGGCATTCGAGGGTGAAGGTCAGGTTGTTGTAGGCGGGGATGACGATCGAGACCGCCGGGGCCGCCGGCCGCTCGAAGCGCAGCTCGGCCGCAACCTTGGCGACGTCGCCGGGCGCGACCTTGATGAGGTCGAAGGGCCGGGCCTTCACCCCGCCCAGGGCGCGCTCGCGGATGCGGCGGTGGGCGGCCTTCATGTCGCGATAGGCCTGCAGGTCGTAGGCGCCGGGGTCGCGGGCGCGGCCGGCGGCGCGGAGCTGCTCGAACAGGCCCGCCTCGCCGGTGGGGCGTAGCTGGGTCGCGCCCGGCTCGGGCTTGGGCGCGCGGCTCAGCGCCCAGTGCTCCAGCGACGAGATCGGCTGCTCTGACGCCTCCGGATGTTCCAGCAGATAGGTCAGCTCGTTGAAGTCGGCCGCGGGCGAGACGCCCTCGAACGCGCCTTCGGTCAGGTAGTGGATCACCGGATGGGCCGCCTGCGGCGTCTCGGCGGTCTGTTCCATGTAGAAGGCGGTGTCGAAATGGATCGACGGGTCGCGCCGCTCCTCGAAGCCGTAGGCCAGGAAGTGCGCCAGCGGGCTCACCCCCATCGGGGCGGCGTCGCGATAGCGGTCCATGTACCAGATCGGCTCGAACAGCGGGTGCGGGGTGCGCCCCTCGGCCGCGCCGCTGGCGACATAGTGCAGAAGCGGGGCGGCGCCGGTCTCGGCCACGTCCGGATAGGTGGCCAGATACCAGCCGCCGTTGAACAGCGGATGCGGCTCGTAGCCCTGTTTCCAGCCTTCGCGCAGATAGTGGATCAGCGGGTTCTCGCCGCTTTCGGCCACCTCCTCGGCCTGGCCGACATAGTGGCGCACGTCGAACAGCGGGTGCGGGTCGTAGCCTTCGGCGACGCCGCGATGCACGAAATGCTGCAGGGCGGTCAGGCCGCTGGCGGCGATCTTCACCGCATGGCGGCCGCGATAGTCCTTCAGATCGAACAGCGGGTGCGGATCTCGGCCCTCGCGATCGCCCGCGACCAGGTAGTGCGCCAGCGGCGCCCAGCGCGACCCCACCAGGTCCTCGTTGCGTTGCAGATACCAGGCCTGGTCGAACAGCGCCTTGGGATTGGCGCCGGCGTCCGGCCCGGCCCGCACATAGTCGACCAGGCCGCGCACCGCGCCGCCGTCGCGGCCGACCGCGGCCTTCAGCCGGAAGTCCCAGAGGCCGGACCTGGCGATCAGGGCCGCGCGCCCCGGCCACTTGGCCCGCGCCAGCATCAGGTCCATCCGCTGCTCGGCCTCGCCCTTGTCGGCCACGCCGACCCGGCGGGCGGCGGCCTTGCGGAACCGCGCCCAGCGGTCCTCGGCCACGACCCGGCGCGCGCGATGCAGGTCGCGTCGCTTGGCCAGAAGCGCCTCGGCTTGGGAATCCTGGGGGGAAGTTTTGAGGTCGTGCGCCAATGAACCCACTCTCGGACGGGCTGCTTAGCGGCCGGCGAGCGCCGTGTCGACCACGGCCTCGATATGCGCGCGCTCGCGCCGCAGGGCGTCGATCTCGTCCTCCAGCGCCCGGATCTTCTGGTCGCGCAGGGCGGCGAGCTGGCGTTCGTAGAGCAGGTCGGCGCGGGTCGAATCCAGGGCGCTGGTCACCGGCGTGACCAGGACGCCCATCTCCGCCCGCATTTGGCCAATCCTGGCGGCCGCCCGCTCCAGCGGCGCGCGGTCGGGCGCCTGGCCGGCCGCGGCGGCGGTGAACCAGTCCAGCACCTCCTGCGCCATCGGCCCGACCAGCGGCGTGTCGGCCAGGGCGCCGTCGCCGGCGTTGTGGCGCAGTTCGGGGGAAAGGAAGCCGTCGATCTCGGCGGCGGCGCGCTCGCTCAGGCGCGGCAGCGGCGCGCCCAGCGCCCGTTCCATGGCGGAGACCTCGGAGCGCCAGTCGGCGAGCAGGTTGTCGTAAGAGACGAAGGCGCGCGGCAGGTCGCGCGATCCGGCCTCGGCCGCCAGCATATAGAGCGTCCAGAGCAGGACCGACTTCTCCACCGGGAAGCGGTCGCGCCGGGCCAGCGACCCGGCCACCGCCAGCGGATGGCGGACCGGGATGACCACCCGGGCGCCGACCCCGGCGGCCTCCAGCACCTCGCGCCACATCGGCAGCAGCACCGAGACGCGGGGGTCCTTCAAGAGCGGATGGAGCGCTTCGCCGAATTCGGCGCGGAACAGCTCGACGGCGCGGGCCTTCCAGTCGGCCTCGGCCTCGGCCTCCGGCGCCAGCGGCTGATAGGGCAGGTTGAACGGATCGTCCCAGGCGCTGCCCGCCGCGCGTAGCCGCTGGTCGTTGAAGACCGAGATCTTCCAGGGCTCGAAATAGCCCTTCGCATTGTGCTCGTCGCCCGGCATCACGTTGTCGGGCAGGTCCGCGCCCGCCAGGGCCAGCAGTTGCGCCGTGGCCGAGGTCCCGGACCGGTGCATGCCCAGCACCAGATAGGCCGCGCGTTCGGAGGTCTGTCGCATCGTTCTGTCCCGCCTGCGGCCCCCGCGGCGCAAGTTCGCTTCCGCTGTATGGCCGCTCGCGCCGGGCTGCAAGGCCGGGCGGTTGATCGGCCGGTCCATCTGTTGCAAACCCGGACCTCGCCCCGCGGGAGAATTTCGCAGCATGGCCGCCACGGCCTCAACCGACCGCGCCCATCGCCTGATGCTCGTTGCGGTGGACGGTGAATTCTACCGCCAAGTCTATGCCGACCTCAGCTATGACGAGGTCGATCCGGCGCGGCACTACGACCTGGCCGGCTGGCGCGAGGGGCGCGACCCGGCGCCTTGGTTCTCGACCCAGGCCTATCTGGACGCCCATCCGGATGTCGCCGCGACGGGCGGCAATCCGTTCGCCCATTATCTTTCGCGCGGCTGGCGCGAGGGGCGCGAGATCGCCGCCTCCCGCCTGGCGGCCGGCTATCACGCCCTGACCGACGACCAGCGCGCCGCCCGGCGTCCGGCGCGGTTCTCCGACGCCGAACTGGCCGCGGCCGGCGCCGCGTTCGACGCTCGCTACTACCTGGCGGTCAATCATGACGTGGCGCAGAGCGGCGCGGACCCTCTGCTGCACTTCCTGGTCCACGGCTGGCGTGAAGGCCGCGACCCCAGCCATGATTTCTCCGTGGCCGACTACCTGGCCTTCAACCCCGATGTCGCGGCCAGCGGCGCCCATCCCTTCCTGCACTATGTCCTGCAAGGGTGCGGCGAAGGCCGGGAGACCAAGGTCGCGCGCGACTTCCGCGAAGAGGCGCTGGCCCAGGTCAAGCCGTTCGCCGAGCGGCTGGCCGACTCGCGCCGCTGGGCGCGGCCGGTCGAGCTGCGCGCCGCGGCCGAGCTGATCGCCGCCCTGGCCTCGGCGGAGCGGGGCGGGCTGCACCTCACCTTCGGTCAGGACGACTACAGCGCCTCGGTCGGCGGCTCCCAGCTCTGCGTGCAGCGCGAGTCCGCCCAGTTCGCGGCGATGGGGCGCAACCACCTGCATGTGCATCCCGCCAACGGCTGGCCGACCGTGCGCAGCGGGCCGACCGAAACGCCGATGGGCGTGCTGCTCAACGGCCGCGCGCTCGGCGCCTTCGTCCCGGCCGCCATCGTCGAAGCCCTGAAGGCCGCGCGGCCGCCAGGGCCCGGCAGTCTGGCGATCCACAACATGCTCGGCCATTCCAGCCGCGACGTGGCCGACATCGCCCATGCCGCCGGCCTGACCGGCGGCTATTTCTGGCTGCACGACATGGGCGGGCTCTGCGCCGGCATCCACCTGTTGCGCAACGACATCGAATCCTGCGGCGCGCCGCCCCAGGGCAGCCCGGCCTGCGGCGTCTGCGTCTACGGCCCGGCCCGCGCCGCGCACGTGGCCGAGCATCGCCGCCTGTTCGAGCGCCTGGATCTCATCGTCGCCGCGCCGTCCCAGGTCGCGCTCGACGCCTGGTGCGCGGGCGGGGACCTGGACGCGGTGGGCGAGGTGGTGCTGGAGCATGTGCGGCTGTCGCCGCCGGGCGAGGCGATCGCCGCTGCGCCTGGTCCCCTGCGCATCGCCTTTCCGGGCACGCCGACCCTGCACAAGGGCTGGCCGATCTTCCGCCACCTGGCCGCGCGGTTCGCCGCCGACCCGCGTTACGAGTTCCTGCACATGGCCTCGAAGCCGATGGCCGGCGCCCTGGCCCGGCACGTGCCGGTGACGGTCACGGCGGGCGACCTTTCGGCCATGCGCCGGGCCTTGCTGGAGCACGAGGTCGACGTGGCGATGATCTGGTCGCTCTGCCTGGAGACCTTCTCCTTCGCCGCCTACGAGGCGGCCTCGGCGGGCGCGGCGGTGCTGACCGGCCCCGACAGCGGCAATGTCGCGGCCTTCGCCGCCCAGGGCCACGGCCTCGTCCTGCCCGACGCCAGGACCCTGGAGACCTGGTTCGAGACCGGCGAAATCCTCAGCCTCTCCCGCGCGGCGCGCGGCGCGCGGACCTGCCAGATGATCTACAGCAGCCTGACGGCCGAGCTGGTGGAGGACCTGGCGTGAAGGTCACCTGCTTTTCCAGCTTCACCTTCGGCTATCTCGACCGCGCGCGCGTGCTGTTCGCCAGCCTGCGCCGGTTCCACCCGGACTGGGAGCTGGTGGCCCTGATCACCGATGAGCCGCCGCCGGGCTTCACCCTGCGGGTCGAGGACGAGGCGTTCGACCGGGTCGTCTATGCGAGCGACCTCGACATTCCGGACCTGCGCGGCTGGCTCTTCAAGCATGACGTGGTCGAGGTCTGCACCGCGGTGAAGGGGCCTTTCATCCGCCAGGCCTGCGAGACGGCGGAGGTGGTGATCTATCTCGACCCGGACACCGTCCTCTTCGAGAGCCTTTCTCCGTTGCTGGAGCGGCTGGAGCGCGACGACATCCTGCTGACGCCGCACCTGCTCGATCCGAACACCGAGCGCCAGGCGATCCTCGACAACGACCTTTCGGCCTCGCGCACCGGCATCTTCAACCTGGGTTTCGTGGCGATCCGCGCCGCCGGAGAGGGGCTGCGCTTCGCCGACTGGTGGAGGTCGCGGCTGCTCGACTTCTGCTACGACGATATCCCCGCCGGCCTCTTCGTGGATCAGAAATGGTGCGACCACGTCCCGGCGCTGTTCGACAAGGTCGGGGTGATCCGCGATCCCGGCTACAATGTCGCCTCCTGGAACCTCAGCCAGCGGCGGGTGGAGATCGGCCGCGACGGCGCCATCCGCGTCAATGGGTTTCCCTTGCGGTTCTGGCATTTCACCAAGCTCGGCCCCACGGGCGATGCGATGACGCGGCGCTACGCCCAGGGCTCCTCGGCGGTCCACGAGATCTGGCGCTGGTACAAGGACCAGGTGGCCGCCGCGGCCGCGCCGGTCCCGGCCGGCTACTGGGCCTATGGCGTCTATTCGGACGGGACCCCGATCCCGCGTGCGCACCGCCTGGCCTGGCGCGAGCGGCCGGACCTGCAGGCAAGGTTCGCAGACCCGTTCGCGGCGGACGGGTTCAAGGCCTGGCTCGAGGCCGGGGGAGATGCTGGCGCGGGAGGCGGCGATGATTGAGGCGGACGGCGCCGTGGCGGGCGAGGACCTTGTCGCCAAGGTTGAGACCCTGGCGCGGCTCTATGCGGCGGCCCGCGCGGGCTTCCAGCGCGACGAGGCCGAGGCGGGGATCGCCCGGGCGCGGCTGGGCGAGGCCCTGACCGGCGCCCTCTTGGCGCGCGAGCAGAGCGAAGCGGACGCAAGGGCCCTGGCCCTGGCGGGCTATCGGGCCGCGGCCGCCGGCCATACGCATCCGCGTCGCCGCAGCCGGCTGGACGCCCGACTGGACAAGGCGCTGGAGAAGCTGCGCTCGCTGGGCCGCGCCCTGGTGATCGCCCGGTCGGGCCTGTGGGATTCCGAGGCGGGAGGCCTGCGGGCCATGGCCGCCTATGCGCGCCGCGGCCCCGATCCGACCGTGCAGCCGGCCGCCCTGTTCGACCAGGCCTGGTACGTCGCCGGCCGCCCGGACCTGGCCGCCTCGCGCGGCTGCCCCCTGACGCACTATCTCGTCCACGGCGCGGCGGAGGGGGCCAGCCCGCATCCGCTGTTCGACGGCGCCTTCTACGCCCAGCGCAACGCCGCCGATCTGGCCCGGACCGGCCTCGGCCCGCTGGAGCATTTCGTCCGCCTGGGGGCGGCGCAGGGGCGCGATCCGCATCCGCTGTTCAGCCTGGAGCATTATGTGCGCCAGGCGCCCGACCTGGTCGCCTCCGGCGCCAATCCGCTTCGGCACTATCTGGACCAGGGTTGGCGGCGCGGCCTCAGTCCGCACCCGCTGTTCGCGCATGATTTCTATGTCGCCCAGATGGCCGCCGCCGGCGCTCCGGAAGGGCCGCCCCTGGTCCACTACATCGTTTCGGGAAGCGCGGCGGGCCTGAAGCCTCACCCGCTGTTCGATCCGCTTTGGTACGGAGCGGAATACCCCGATGTCGGCGAAAGCCGGCTGGAGCCGCTCAGCCACTACGTCATCGCCGGCGGGGCGGAGGGGCGCCATCCCGGCCCCTGGTTCGACGCCCAGCGCTATGCGGCGCTGCGGGGCGAGCGGCTCGAACCAGGCCGCAACCTGTTGGTCGACTACCTCCAGGGCGGCGCCTGGGAGATCGCCGAACCAGCGCCGGGCCGCGTCGAACTGGACCTGCTGGGCGCCTTGGCGAAGAGCGCCGGCATGACGCCGCTCGAACATTGGGCGCGCCGGGAGGGGACCTAGACCCCCAAGGCCTGAAGCTGGGCGTGCGCCTCGCGATAATAGGCTTCCACATAATGGAAGGGGCTGAGGCCCCAGCGATGCCCAGCGTCCGCGATCCGCAGCTCCGGCGGAACGGCGATGCGCCGCGCGGCGGGCAGCAGGCCCAGGAACGAGCTCTGATAATAGGCGAGGGCGGCGTTGTGGTCGGCGATCCGGCCGCGCTTGCCGGTGAAGATCTCGACCTCCTCGGGCAGGTCGCGGACCTGTCCGTCCCGATCGAGGTGGCGCGTGGCCCACTGCGCCTCGTGCAGGATCAGCGTCGCATCGGCCAGCGGGGTCGAGGCGATCAGGCCGGCCATCTCGCGCATGGCCTGCTTCCAGAGCAGGTCGCTGGCCGGCGTCGCCCGCGCGATCGTTCGCGCGCCGGCGAAGGCCGGTTGCGTCAGGAAGCCGCTGACGTCCAGTTCCCAGCTATGGGTCACCAGCGTCCCGCCGACCGACAGGATGTCCAGCCGCTCGTCGATGAAGTCGAAGATCAGGTGCGTGGGCCGCCAGGCGGCCAGGGCGGCCAGGGCGGTCTTGGTCAGGTCCGCGACCATGGACCGGTAGGGGAAATCGGCGAGCTCGGGGACCGGCGGCGCCAACTCGACCCCGGCCAGCGGCGCGGCCAGCAGGCTGGGCAGGGTGGTGCGGCAGACATACAGCAGCTCCTGCGGCGGCGCTTCGCCCACGATCGGCCACACATCGCGGGTAATGCAGCTCCCGATCACGGCGACCCTTGGCAAAGGTTAGATTCCTCACGTCTCGGGCGAACTTTCTCGCCCCTGAACAAGTCCCACGCGAATCCTGCGCGGCTTCGTGCAGCATTGACATCCTTAAGAGGCCCAAGCATGTCTCGCGCGTTTTTGGCGCAAACCGCCTTGGACTTCGAGCACCCAAATCAGCCATGGTCCCCTTGGCCATCGGCGGCGAGCACCCACGGAACAGCGCGGCGCGCATGAAAATCTTCAATCCGCTCGCGGATCTGCCTGACAATCCGCTGACCCGCGCGATCAAGGAGGGATATACCCCCTTGGCCTATGCGGGCGTCTTCAGCCTGGTCTCGAACCTGCTGTACTTGGCGCTGCCGATCTTCACCTTCCAGATCTACGGGCGGGTGATGGCCAGTTACAGCGTGCCGACCTTGCTGGTGCTCACCTTCATGGTGCTGCTGGCCTTTCTGATCTCGGGCCTCATCGACGATTACCGCGCCAAGGTGCTGATCAACTATGGCGTGGCCATGGATCAGCGGGTGTCCGGCCGCGTTTTCTCGGCCCTGTTCGACTCGGTGATCCGTGGCAACCCCGCCGCCCGCTCCCAGGCGCTGCGCGACCTCGACAGCTTCCGCCAGATGATGACCGGCCCGGCCTTCGGCACGGTGTTCGACCTGCCCTGGATGCCGGTCTTCATGATCATCCTGTTCATCATCGACCCGATCATCGGGCTGGTCACCATGAGCGGCGCGGGGTTGCTGGTCCTGGTCGCCTACCTGCAGGACAAGGCGACGCGCCCGGCCCTGAAGGAGGCGAACGACGCGGCCCTGCGCAGCTACGCCTTCACCGACGCGGCGCTGCGCAACGGCGAGGTGGTGCGGGCCATGGGCATGGTGCAGCCGCTGGGCGCCCGCTGGGCGACCTTCCGCTCGGTGACCATGGAGCGCAGCGCCAACGCCAGCGAGCGGGCCAGCGTGCTGAGCAACGTCTCCAAGTTCATCCGCCAGGGCATCCAGGTGCTGATCATCGCCCTGGGCGCCTATCTGGTCGTCAAGGGCAAGATCCATTCAGGCCTGCTGTTCGCCAACATGATCCTGGCCGCCCGCGCTCTGCAGCCGATCGAACGGCTGGTCGGCTCCTGGGACGCGCTCAACAACGGCTATCGGGCCTATGAGCGGCTCAACACCCTGTTCGCCGAGTACAAGCCGACCAAGGCGACGACCACCCTGCCCAAGCCGCTCGGCCAGCTCTCGGTCGAGGGCGTCAATTTCGCGCCCCAGGGGGCGACGCGCTTCGTGCTGCAGGGCCTCAACTTCAAGATCGAGCCGGGCGAGATGCTGGGCGTCATCGGCCCGTCGGGCGCGGGCAAGTCCTCGCTGGCCCGCCTGGTGGTGGGGATCTGGCAGCCCAATACCGGCCACGTGCGGCTGGACGGCGCCGACGTCTATTCCTGGGACCGGGCCGAGTTCGGCCGCCATGTCGGCTACCTGCCGCAGGACACCGAGCTCTTCTCCGGCAGCATCCGCGACAACATCGCCCGTTTCCGCCCCGACGTGGACGACGAGCAGGTGGTGAAGGCCGCCCAGGTCGCCGGGGTGCACCAGCTCATCCTGCGCCTGCCGAACGGCTACGACACCGATCTCGGCGACGCCGGCCATGTGCTGTCGGCCGGCCAGCGCCAGCGCGTGGGCCTGGCGCGGGCGCTGCTGGGCCAGCCGCGGCTGATCGTTCTGGACGAGCCGAACGCCGCCCTCGACGCCGAGGGCGAGGAGGCCCTGGTGGGGGCGCTCGACGCGCTCAAGGCCGGCGGTTCGACCATCGTCATCGTCTCGCACAAGCCCAGCGTCTTCCGCTCCGCCGACAAGATGCTGATGCTGCGTGACGGCCGTATCGAGATGTTCGGCCCGCGCGACCAGGTGATGGCGCGCGTGGTTCAGCCTGCAACCCCGCGTGCGATCGAGGCCGGCCGATGAAAATGGATTTTCACGCGCCCAAGCCCTACGTCGCGCCTTCGTTCGACGACAAGGATCTGGCGCCGCTGGACCCCGAACTCGAACGGCGCATGCGCAAGCCGATCGTCGCCGGGGCGGCGGTGGTCGGGGTGTTCGTCGTCGGCCTGACCCTGTTCTCCGCCGTCGCCCGGATCGACAGCGCGGTGATGGCGCCGGGCATGGTCCGCGTCGAGGACAACCGCAAGACGGTCCGCCACCTGCAGGGCGGCACGGTCAGGCAGATCCTGGTCAAGGAAGGCCAGCACGTCCGCAAGGACCAGGTGCTGCTCACCTTCGACGAGGTGCAGCCGCGGGCCAGCAACGACGTCTTCCAGAACCAGCAGGACGCGCTGATGGCGCAGTCGGCGCGGTTCCAGGCCGAGGCGACCGGACAACGCACGGTCGCGTTCCCGCCGGAACTGACTTCCCGCGCCGCCGATCCGCGCGTGGCGGGGATCATCCGCGACCAGGACTTCCTCTTCACCTCCCGCCTGCAGTTTTTCGAGACCCAGAGCTCGGTGTTGGCCCAGAAGCTGCAGCAGCTCGAGACCCAGATCGGCGGCGTCCAGGCCCAGGTCGACGCCGTCAACGAATCGGACCGCCTGACCAAGGAAGAGCTCGCCGGCTATCAGACCCTGTACGAGAAGGGTTACGCCCCCAAGACCCTGATCCTGCGCTATCAGCGCACCTTGGCCGACCTCGCCGGCCGCAGGGGTTCGCTGCTGGCCGAGATCACCCGCCTGCGCGAGCAGATCGGCGAGACCCGCCTGCAGATCACCACCCTGAAGGAACAGCGCATCAGCCAGGCGGCCGAGGGGCTGCGCCAGATGCAGAGCGGCCTGGCCGAGGTGACGCCCAAGCTCGCCGCCGCGCGCCAGACCCTCGATGCGGCCACCGTCCGCTCGCCGGTCGACGGCTACGTGCTCGACCTGACCCAGTTCACCGTGGGCGGCGTCGTCGGGCCGGGCGAGCGCCTGATGAGCGTGGTGCCGGCCAACGCCCCGCTGATCGTCTCGGCGCGAATCAAGCCCCAGGACATCGACGTGGTGCATCCGGGCATGAAGGCCCGCGTGCGGCTGTCGGCCTTCAACGCGCGCCGCACCCCGCCGGTCGAGGCCGCGGTGCTGACCGTTTCGGCCGATCAGCTGGTCGACGAGAAGACCGGCGAAGGCTACTTCCGCGCCGATCTGAAGATCCCGCCGCAGGAGCTGGCCAAGCTGCCCAAGGGCGACAAGCTGAGCCCCGGCATGCCGGCAGAAGCCATGATCGTCACCGGCCGGCGCTCGATTCTGTCCTATGTCGTCAGCCCCCTGACCGACACCATCCGCGACGCCCTGCGCGAGGATTGATCGTTAATATTCCGTTCCCGCGCACCGCCGTTTGGAAGGGGTTTTCACCCGTTTTTGGTGTTGCGCATCCCCCCCGCTTCCGATACGTCTTCCTCGGGCTCGTTTAACCTTCGCCACGACCCTGTTGCGGCGCGGGAAGGACCGCTGGGACCGCTCCATTGGAAAATGGTGGCCAGGCGTTTCGGGGGTCCGCGTGACACAGACTGGAGAGAAACATGGCTGAATATATTTTCGAAACCGCGACGCAGGCGGAGGTTGACGCCTTCACCGCCGCGGACACCGTGAAGTTCACCACCGCCACCGCGAACGCGGCGCAGGTGGTCGTGTCCTTCACGAACAATACTTTCCCGCTTGATGAAGCTCATACGGCGACGCTGACCTTCGGCGGCAAGTCGTTGACGTTCCCGACCGCGATCCTGAGCAAGAGCATCTCCTTTGGTGACGGTTCGGTTCTGTACGTGGGCTCGACCGGTGCGGACACGATCCTCGGCACCTCCCTGTCGGATGGCCTCTGGGGCAACGATGGGAACGACACCTTTGACGGTGACGCCGGCAACGACCTGATTCAGGGCAACAAGGGCGCTGACAACATTCTCGGTGGCACCGGCAATGACTCGCTCTATGGCGGTCAGGACAATGACGTTGTCGACGGGCAGTCGGGCAATGACTTCGTTCAGGGCAATATCGGCAACGATACCTTGAACGGCGGCGATGGCGCCGACACCGTCCTCGGTGGCCAAAATAACGACGTCATCAACGGCGGCGCGGGTAACGACTACCTGAGCGGCGACCTGGATGATGACTCGATCGAATCGGGCGCAGGTGCGGATACGGTTCTTGGCGGCGCTGGCAACGACACCATCACGAACAGCGGTGGCGCTGATTCGATCGATGGCGGCGACGGCAACGACAACATCACCGGCGGCGCGGATGCCGACACCATCTACGGCGGGGCGGGCAACGACACGATCGTGACCGGCAACGGCGCCAATGTCGTCAACGGCAATGGTGGTAACGACACGATCACCGGTGGCGACGACGCCGACACTCTTTCGGGTGGTCAGGGCGTCGACCGGATCGTTGCCGGCAAGGGTGACGACTGGGTCGCTGGCAATATCGGCGCCGATACGCTGTTTGGCGGCGACGGCAACGACACCCTGCTCGGCGGTCAGGATAACGACAGCGTGGAAGGTGGGGCCGGTAATGACCTCATCAACGGCGACCTTGGCGACGACAACCTGAAGGGTGACGATGGCGCCGACACCATTAACGGCGGCGATGGTGTTGACACCATTGAGTCGGGCAATGGTAACGACGCTGTGAACGGCGGTGCTGGTAATGACGTGATCACCAATGCGGCTGGTGCTGACACCATCTACGGCGGTGACGGCAACGACACCGTGACCATCGGTGTGGGTAACACGTCGTCGAACACCGTCTACGGCGAAGCTGGCAATGACAGCCTGACGGGCTCCGACGGTAACGATCGTTTCGATGGCGGCGATGGCAACGACACCCTTATCGGTGGCGATGGCAACGACACCCTGTTCGGTCGCGATGGCAACGATCGCATCGATTTGACCTCCGGTGGGGCTGACTCCAACTCAGCCGATGGCGGCGCTGGCGCCGACACGATCGTCGGCGGTTCGGGCGTTGACTACATCCTGGGCGGCGCTGGCGCTGATAACCTGTCGAGCGGCGATGGTGCGGACACCATCAGCGGTGGTGACGATAATGACACCATTACTGGCGGTGCGGATGACAGCGTGCTGAACGGTGATGCCGGCAACGACCAGATCGCTGGTGGTACTGGTAGTGAGGCGATCTCCGGCGGCGACGGCAATGATACGGTTACCTCGGGCAATGGCGCTGACACCGTTTCTGGCGGTGATGGTGCTGACCACATCACTGGTGGCACGGGTAACAGCGTGCTGAACGGTGATGCCGGTGCCGATACCATCGTCGGTGGCGCTGGTAACGAAGCTATCAATGGTGGCGCCGACGGCGATGTCCTGTCGTCGGGTGGGGGTACCGACACCATCTCCGGTGGTGACGGTGCCGACACCATCACGGGCGGCACTGGTGCCAGCAAGCTCAATGGTGACGCCGGTAACGATGTGATCAACGGCGGAGCCGGTGCTGAAACCCTGTCTGGCGGCGACGGCAACGACACCATCGTTGGTGGTGGTGGTGGTGACCAGATCGTTGGCGGCGCTGGCGCCGACCAACTGACTGGTACGGCTCTGGTTGCGGATACCTTCGTGTTCAACGTTGGTGACTCGGCGGCCACGGCGACGGCTGAGACGACGGCTGATGTCATCACTAACTTCGAAACTGGCGTCGATACCATCGAACTCGGCGTTGCCGGCCTTGCCGGCAACTACAACGAGCAGACTGCGCTCAGCTACGCCGACGCTTACGCTGCGGCTAAAGTGCTGATCGAAGCGACCGATCTCACCAACCGCGATATCGTCTCGGTGCAGGTCGCTGGTGACACCTACATCTTTGCAGACGGCAATGGCAGCAACAGCATCACCGCTGTCATCAAGTTGACGGGCGTGGGTGCTGGGGGCATTGACTTCAGCGACTTCGCCTAAATCGAACCTACATCACAAGATTGGAGCCGCCCCTTGGGGCGGCTCTTTTTTGATAACGCGAAGGCCCACGTTTTGGGAGCGTGCGGAGTTGGTAGAGCTCAACTAACGACGAAGTCATCTTAAAACTAATGTGCCTAAGCATGCGTAGATCTGAATCAGTCGATCACGAACTCATCGAGCGACACTCGTCGTTCAATAAGATAGTCCGGTTAGGACTCGAAGACGGGCGTTATCCTCAGCGTAAATCTCCCGCATCAATGCGACGTCATGTTCTGAAGGCGAAACTGAGCTTGCGGGACCGGTATGAACCGACCGCCGATCAGTAGCTGCCGGCGGCGGTGCGCCTAGAAACTTGCTGAGGCGGGAGAGGGGATCTGCAGGCTTTCGCCTTAGATCATTGGCCTCGACAATAAGAACCTGGTCGCGGGGGAAGAACCTGAAGAGGCGTTCGAGCTGCTCGCCGTAGAAGCCTCTCTCTACATAGGAAAATTCCCGGTGGACCCCCCAGGGGTCGGTGTCCCGTAGCCGCTTGCGTCCGTTTCGGATGCACCAGGAAAAGTCGCGCGTCTCCACGCCTCGGGCAGTTTCCATCTTCCAATGGGACCAGGCCCTTTCGATCGGGTCGCGCAGCATGACGACGATCTTCATGGCGCGATTGTAGGCTGCAATGCGTTCCAGACAGTTCGGCCAATAGATATAGATGGGCGTTGCTTCCCCTCGGATCAGGGGGCGGCTCCAGTCGAACTGTGCATGATAGCTTTCATAGGAAGGCGTTTCCCAATTGAGCGCGTCGTTGTCGAAGAAGTGCGCCTCCTTCTCGATCGCCATGCCATATGCGGGATCGCCTGAGAGATAGTCGTAGAGGGCGGTGGTCCCGGCCTTCTGGACGCCGACGACGACAAAATCGATCAAACGCATCTGATGTATCTGCGCGCTTGATCGCGCCCTCTGTCGGATATTCCCGACGCTGGATACAGCTTCATCGTTCTGCCGACACGCGATAAGAGAGGCGCAAATCCTACGGGCTTGGCGAAGCTGGGCGCCCGCATGTGCTGCACAAAGGACCTAGAGCTTGATTACCACCATTGACGAAGCGCGTGGCGAGGTCATCGTCAAGAATGGCGATACTGAAGTCCGTCATAGTCTCGCAAGTGCGGAGGGTTTCGCGGCGGCCTCCAAGGCTTGGCTCCGGGCGACCTGGGATTCCAAATACGTCTACTCATTCGCTTGGATGGGCCGGCCGATCATCCAGTTGCCGGAGGACATGGTCCGCCTGCAGGAGGTGATTTACGCGCTCCAGCCAGACGTTCTGGTCGAGACCGGCGTCGCTCACGGTGGAAGCCTGATCTTCTACGCTTCGTTGTTTGAGGCCATGGGCAAGGGCCGTGTGATCGGGATAGATATCGAAATCCGTCCACACAATCGTACGGCGATCGAAGCGCACCCGATGAAAAAGCGCATCGAGTTGATCGAAGGTTCATCGACCTCGCCCGAGGTCCTTGAGCAGGTGAAGGCCCTCATCAAGTCGGGTGAGAAGGTGTTGGTGGTGCTCGATTCGAATCACACCCATGCTCACGTGCTGGAAGAACTGCGACTTTACGGCGAACTGATTGAGGTTGGCTCATATGTAGTCGCCACCGATGGTATCATGGCCCAAGTCAAGGGGGGGCCGAGGACCGGTGAGGATTGGGACTGGAACAATCCCCAAAAGGCGGTTCACGATTTTGTAGCGCAAGATGCGCGCTTCATTGTCGAAGAGCCAGTCTTCCCCTTCAACGAAGGCGTGGTGAGCGAGCGTGTGACTTACTGGCCCGATGCCTTCGTCAAGCGGATCGCTTGAGGATGAAAGCCGTCCTCCTTGCCGGCGGTCTTGGCACCCGGATCTCCGAGGAAAGCCATCTGAAGCCCAAGCCGATGATCGAGGTCGGGGGGCGGCCAATCCTGTGGCATATCATGAAGCTGTTCTCGCACTACGGCTTCAACGATTTCGTCGTGTGCTTGGGCTACAAGGGCTATGTGGTGAAGGAATACTTCGCCAACTATGTCCTGCACAACGCCGACCTGACGGTCGATCTGGCCAAGGGCGCGGTCGAATATCACGCCACCAACCATGAGCCATGGCGCGTCACCTTGGTCGACACCGGCGCGGAGACCATGACCGGCGGGCGGATCAAGCGGGTCGCCGACTATCTGCCGAAG